>CALRQM020000013.1:0-52874 GCA_943370335.1 Bordetella parapertussis
CGTCCCGCCAGGCCAGGGCCGCATAGACCCCTTCCATCGGCAGGAACTTGCGCCCGTCCACCGCCAGATTGGCTGTGGGCCAGCCCAGCTGGCGCCCCAAGCCACGGCCCCGCACCACCGGGCCACTGAAGCGGTAGGGACGCTCCAGCAGACGCCCGGCCTCTTCGATATCTCCGGCCGCCAGGGAACGCCGGATACGGCTGCTGCTCACCCGCTCGGCCCCGTCCCACAGCATCGGCAGCACCCGCACATCGATGCCGAGGGCGGCGCCGATGCGGGCCAGATCATCCACGTCGCCGCTGCGGTCGACCCCGAAGCGGAAGTTCGTCCCCACGGCGATGCGACGGGCCTGGAGCCGCTCGGCCAGCACCTCCTGCACGAAGCGCTCCGGCGTCAGCGCAGAGAGCACACGGGTGAAGGGCACCAGCACCAGCTGCTCGATGCCGATGGGTTCCAGCAGCTCCAGCTTCTCCTCGGGCAGATCCAGCCGCAGCCGCGTCTCGCCATGGAGCACCTCCCGGGGGTGGGGCCAGAAACTGACCACCGTGGGGATCAGCGGCTCCTGCAGCGCCGGCAGCGCTTCGGTGACGGCGGTGATCACACGCCGATGGCCCCGATGCAGCCCATCGAAGCTGCCAAGGGCGATGGCGGTGGGGCGCAGGGCGTGCTCGGGGTCGTGAAGCGGGATCAACGGCCTGCGCCCTCGCCGAAAGGATCCTCCCATGCCAAGTTTGGGGCCTTCGCCCTTCTCCCCATGGTCGACCCGCTGGATCTGCAGCGCATGGCCGATGCCCTGCGCCGCATGGGCTGGGTGCGCTTCTGGGTCCAGCTCGCCCTCGGGGTGGTGGTGGTGGGGGTGCTGATCTTCAACAACATCGGCGGCCAGATGGCGGCCAACTCCTCCCGTGCCCTGGGGCTGGGCCCCGGCCTCTCCCTCACCACCCTGTCGTTCCTGGTTCTGCTCTGGAGTCTGTGGCAATCCTGGCTGGTGGTGCGCTGCGGCCGCGCCCTGGCCAGTCCGGCACGCCCCAGCAAGGGGGAAACCACGCGCCTGGTGAAACGCGGCCTGCTGGCCGACCTGGGCGGACTCACCCTGGCGGCGGTGGGCTATCAGGCCCTGGCCGGCAGCCTGTTCGTGCAGGCCTCCCAGCAGGTGCCGGGCTTCTTCGGGGCCCAGATGCAGGGGACCCCGGGCAGCGGCGGCCGGGTGGTGGGGCTGCCGATCACCTCGATCGAGATGCTCTCGGTGCTCAGCAACACCCAGGTGCTGTTCGCCCATCTGATCGCCCTGATCCTCAGCTTGTGGCTGCTGCAGCGGATCTATCGCAAGACCTGATCGCCCAGGGCCTCCACGGCCGGCAATGACGCGACGGAGCCCCGCCAGAAGAGTTCGGGCTGCAGGGGCGTCAGGGACGGCCCCCCCTGCTGCACCCAGGCCACATCGGTGGGCCAGTCGGCCGGGCCTGCTCCGGAGCCCTCCAGGTCATCCACCACCTCGCCGGCCAGCCAGTAGTAGGTGCGCCCGCGGGGGTCGGTGCGCTTCTCGAACTGATCGATGTAGCGCCGCACCGCTGTGCGGCACCAGCGCAGGGGAGCGAGGGCCTCGGCGGGCCGGGGCGGCACGTTGAGATTGAGCAGCAGCCCCTCGGGCCAGCCCGCGGCGTGCATCCGCTCCGCCACATCGAGAGCCAGGGCCGCCGCCGCCTCGAAGCGACGCCAGTGGAAATCGGCGCTGCTCACCGCCAGGGCCGGCAGACCCTCGATCGTCCCCTCCATGGCCGCCGACACGGTGCCCGAATACAGCACGTCAGTGCCGAGGTTGGGACCATGGTTGATGCCGGAGAGCACCAGGTCGGGTGCCTGGTCCAGAAGCCTGAACAGGGCCAGCTTGACGCAGTCGGAGGGGGTGCCACTGCAGGCCCAGGCGGTGACACCCGCGGCGAAGAGTTCGTCGGCCCGCTCCGCCCGCAGCGGGGTCTGCAGGGTGAGGCCGTGGCCGGTGGCGGAGCGCTCCCGGTCGGGGCAGACCACGGTGACGGCGTGGCCGCGAGAGGCCGCCTCGGCGGCCAGGGCCTGGATGCCATCGGCGAAGACCCCGTCGTCGTTGCTGATCAGGATCCGGAGCGGTGCCATCGGCCTCGACCGCGGGGACTGCCGGAAAGCTAGACGCAGCTGCCTACAGTCGCTTTCTTCCCCGATCTGTCCCGTGAGCGCCACCGTCAGCCTGCAACAGCTCACCGACCAGCTGGAGCACCTGGAGGCGGAGGCCGCCGCCGCCATCGCCAGCGCCAGCGATGCCGCCGCCCTCGAGGACCTGCGGGTGGGGTTGCTGGGCAAGAAGGGTCGGCTCTCGGGCGTGCTTGGGGCCATGGGCCGTCTCCCCGGTGAGGAACGCCCCCTGGTGGGGCAGCGGGCCAACCGGCTCAAGGACCAGGTGCAGCAACTGCTCGGCGCCAGGCTCGAGGCCGTGCGTCACGCCTCCATGGTGGAGCGGCTGGAGCGGGAACGGATCGACGTGACGGCCGGCTGCAGTTACGTTCCCCCCGGCCACCGCCATCCCCTGCAGAGCACGATCGAGGAGATCGTCGATATCTTTGCCGGCCTCGGCTACCGGGTCTCGGAGGGTCCCGAGATCGAAACCGACCACTACAACTTCAGCGCCCTCAACATTCCGGAGCACCACCCGGCCCGGGACATGCAGGACACGTTCTACCTGGGGGGGGACCGTTTGCTGCGTACCCACACTTCCCCCGTGCAGATCCGCCACCTGGAGGCCAATCCTCCGCCGGTGCGTGTGATTGCCCCCGGCCGGGTGTACCGCCGCGATGCCGTGGATGCCACGCACTCCCCGGTGTTCCACCAGGTGGAGGTGCTCGCCCTCGACGAGGGGCTGGATTTCAGTCACCTGCGCGGCACCGTCACCACCTTTCTGCAGCAGTTCTTCGGCGATCTGCCGGTTCGCTTCCGGGCCAGTTACTTCCCCTTCACCGAGCCCTCCGCCGAGGTGGATGTGCAATGGCGGGGTCGCTGGCTGGAGGTGATGGGCTGCGGCATGGTCGACCCTGCGGTGCTCGAGGGTCTGGGCCTCGACCCGGAGCGCTGGAGCGGCTTTGCCGCCGGCCTGGGGGTGGAGCGGTTCTGCATGGTGCGCCACGGGATCGATGACATCCGCAGACTGTTCAGCAGCGATCTGCGCTTCCTGGAGCAGTTCTGAGGCTTGATGACGTACACGGGCCGTTCACGCAGGGGCCTCGCCCCAGAAGGGGTGAAAACCCTGGTGTACGCGGAGAGCCAGCCGTGTTCGTACAGCCTCAGCAATCCCTGGGCCCAGTCTCTCGGGAGGCTGGAGCCCTACATCCATCCGTTCACGATCCCGCCGCAGCGGTACCTCGAAGCGCCTGGGGCCCACCTCGTTTCCATGATCGGCATTGCCAAACCCTGCCGGATCCTCCACGAAACCACCCCATTTCTTCGGCTGGGGGCGAGAAAGGCCTGCCTGCTGGCCGCCAAGTCCTATCTCCATGCCACCGAGACCATTTCTGACACCGTGGTTCCGCTGGTGGACTTCCGGGGTTGGCATCGGGGCTTTTTCCACTGGTTTCTGGACTTCCTCCCACGCGTGCTGGTGGCCGAGCAGCATCACCAACGAACCGGTGCGCAGATCCGTCTGCTCGTGCCGGAACGGCTGACCGCCTGGCAGAGCGAGTCTCTGGCGCGGCTGGACAGCCCCGTCGGGTCGATGCTCCATTACAAGCCCCGTGCCCGCGGCACCAACATCCGTTGCCAGTCGCTGATCGCCGCCTCGGGCCATCGGCATCAGCACGCCACGGAGGCACCCTTTGATGCGATCTCACCGATCCATCTCAAGCAGCTGGCAGAGCGACTTGGATCGGCATGGAATGGCGGCGCCACCATTGGGCCGCCACGCCGGGTGTTCGTCAGTCGCAGGGGTGCCCAGTCGCGGAGAATCATCAACGAACCGGAAGTCTCTTCCTATCTCGAAGCTCATGGCTTCTGCACCATCCAGCTCGAAAAGCTGAGTCTTTCCGAGCAGATCAATTTATTCCATCACGCGACCCACGTCATCGCCGTGCATGGCGCCGGCCTGACGAATTTGATGCATGCGACACAATGCACCATATTGGAACTATTTGCCTCGGAACATGGCATCCGTCCCGACTATTTTCAGATTGCAAGCATCTTCCATCTTCACTATTTTTTCCACTGCCTTCCGTCGCAGAACTCTTCTCACGACATTCACTTACCCCACAAGTTGATGGATGACTTTCTATCGATCGCCCCATCCTGATGAAAACAGGGCCCGGTTGAAAGCTGAGTGCCTTGATCTGGAATCTGCACGACGCCCTTGCGAGCACACAACATCTCTACTTGCCCAACACTGACTTGGTTTCAAGGATCGCAGACAGCAAGAAGACCAGGCGCTGGTGGATCAGGCAGAGCCACAGCGAGCTGTCGACCCATACGGTAAAAGCGGTGGTTGAGATGCCTGGCTGAACGGTTGACGAGATAGGCCAAAAGAATGGCATCGTCCGTGAACCAGCGCTGATCGTATCGGAGCTGGAGGCGATTACGCATCAGAAAGTCCTTGTTACCCATGGCGATGTGGGATGTTGTGTTGGCGATATCTAGACTGGCAAGAGGGGCCTCCTCTACCATCGCCAGAATCCCGTTCACCTGAGCGAGTGCATCAGCACAAAGATGCTCATAGAGGTTGATGCGATGGGGGATGGCTGGGTGCGCGGCGACCTTCTGCAGCCAGGCTTCATTGGCATGGCTCCAATAGTTCATGGAGCGGTAGGCTGAAAGGACACCTTTGCCCCGACTCTTGCGCTTCATCGAAGCGGTGAAGTTGCGGACATCCTTCGCCACAAGAACGAGACCGATACGATCCTCACTCTGGCCTTCCATCTGAAGGGCGCTCAGCAAGGCATCGAAAGCCTCCACTGACTTGGACGAATCGGTGACCAGCACCTCATCGCCAAAATGGCGGCGAATGAAGCGGATCAGTTGGCTGTATTTCTCGACAAGAGGTAGAGCTGAATTCAGACCATTGAGATGGGTCAGTTGACCCCAGAAAGAGCATTCCTCCCAGTCACGGCCGCAGGAACATCGCCGAACGTCGTCATGATCCCCCCACGCCCGCATGTAGGCCTGCATGTGAGAAGGGGAGAAAAAGGAGGCGATTTCCCCGAGACTGAGGCTCCGGGGATGGCTGCTCAGCAATTGTTCGGTGAGGGTGGTGCCGCTGTGTTCGAGACCACCGATGTAGAGAAACTTCAACGGCCGCAGCCTGCCAACCGACGCCCATCGACCCTAGCGCCGGTCCCTTGGAACCCTGGAATCAGGGGAGCCCTCTGAGGCGCGAAGGGCCAGGACGGCAGCCTGGAGTCTGGAAGGTCTGACGGTGAATTCCACCTCGTGTCTTCTGACTTCGCCTGGAGCACCTGCCCCACTCCCGACAAGTCCTGCGCGCCAGACACCTGGGCGCCGAACCGGAAATCAGATCCACTTCTGCGCGCTGCTGAAACGACGTACCGCCTCCTTCTAGAGTCTGATGGCCATTCAGCCTGCGATCGGTGCCCCGGGTCGGACTGATCGTCAACGACGGCAAGGATCTGGCGATCAGCACCGCCGACCTGATCGAGAGCCGGCTGAAGGCGGCGGGGCTTGAGGTGGCGCGGGTGAGCAGCTCCGGTGGCGTGGTGGGTTTCGCCAACCCCGACCAGCACCTGCGCTCCAGGGGCTACGCCGCCTGCGTCCCCGCCAGCTTCGATGAGGAGATGGCCCTGGCGGTGGTGCTGGGGGGGGACGGCACGGTGCTCTCCGCCGCCCGCCAGACCGCCCCGATCGGCGTGCCGATCCTGACGATCAACACTGGTCATCTGGGCTTTCTGGCCGAGGCCTACCTCAAGGACCTGGATCAGGCCCTGGCCCAGGTGGTGGCGGGGGAGTGGACCGTCGAGGAGCGCTCCATGCTCGTGGTGAGCGTGATGCGGGGCGAACAGCGGCGCTGGGAGGTGCTCTGTCTCAACGAGATGGCCCTGCACCGGGAGCCGCTCACCAGCATGTGCCACTTCGAAATCGCCATCGGCCGCCATGCCCCCGTTGACATCGCCGCCGACGGGGTGATCCTCTCGTCCCCCACCGGCTCCACGGCCTATGCCCTGAGTGCTGGTGGTCCGGTGATCACCCCCGACTGTCCGGTGCTGCAGCTCACACCGATCGCCGCCCACTCACTCGCCTCCCGTGCCCTGGTGTTCAGCGACCAGGAGCCTGTGACGGTGTTTCCCGCCACTCCCGAGCGCCTGATGATGGTGGTGGACGGCAGCGCCGGCTGTTACGTCTGGCCCGAAGACCGGGTGCTGGTGCGGCGCAGCGAACATCCGGTGCGCTTCGTTCGGCTGGCCGACCACGAGTTCTTCCAGGTGCTGCGCAACAAGCTGGGCTGGGGCCTGCCGCACGTGGCCAAACCCTCCGGCAACCACGCCGACGCCCCGCTGTGACGACGTCCCCCACGGCCGCCACCCCTGCCCCGGTCGTGGTGCTGCTGCTGGGCCCGGAGGCCATCGGGCTGGCCCCCCGGCTTGAGGTGTCCGGCTACAGCACCCTGGAGCAGGAGCCTGGCGAGGCGCTCCCTGCGGCAGTGATCCTGTCGCCTGGCTGGGAGCAGCGGATCCCGGAGCTGCGCCACAGGCTGGGGGCCCGCCCCCTGCTGCTGGGCATCACCAGCGACAGCGTGGAGAGCCGCAGCCATTGCCTGGAGTGGGGCGCCGATGATTTCTGGCTGCCCAGCCTCGGCACCAGCGATCTGCTCACCCGGTTGCGGCTGCACCTGGCCCTGGCCCAGCGGCAGGCCCCCACGCCCGTGTCCGCGCTGCTGAAGCTGGCGGATCTGCGGATCGACCCGGTGGCCCGCCAGGGATGGCGCGGGCAGCGCCAGCTCAGCCTGACGGCCCGGGAGTACCAGCTGCTGCTGCTGCTGCTGCGCCACCGGGGATCGGTGGTGAGCCGGGAGCGCATCCTGGAAGCGATCTGGGCCGACCAGGGCGGGGGCTCCAGCAACGTGATCGAGGTGTACGTGCGTTATCTGCGCCAGAAGCTGGAGCTGGAGGGTGAATCCCGGCTGATCCACACCGTCCGCGGCCGTGGCTACTGCCTCAGCGAGGATCGGCCCCCCGCGGGGCCCCTGCCATGAGCCGCTCCAAGCTCCGGCGCTGGGCCCTGGCCGGCGTGGTCCTGCTGGTCGGGTGCGGACCGGGCCTGAGCCAGGGCCCGCCCCAGTTCCTGCCCATCACCGCCCAGTGGTGCCTGGAGGGATCGCCTCCGGCGCGCTGCATCCAGCTGGAGGTGCCCCGGGGCGAGCGCCAGTACGCGATGGGTCTGCAGCTGCGGCCGCCCCTGGCCCCGCTGCGGGGCATGTGGTTCCCCTACACGCCGCCTGAAGTGGCCCGGTTCTGGATGCACCGCACACCGGAACCGCTCGACATGCTCTTCATCGCAGGCGGTCGGGTCATCGCCGTGCAGCGAGCCGCCTCCCCCTGCATGAACCTGCCCTGCCGCAGCTACGGCCCCGCCACGCCGGTGGACGGGGTGCTGGAACTGGCGGCCGGCCAGGCGGCCGTGCTGGGCATCACCGTGGGCACCCCCGTGCGAATCACTCCGCTGCCGGGCGCGTCCCCTTCAGCACCAGCACGGGATTGAGGGGAGCCAGGCGGGTGCCCTCCGCCAGGGGAGCGCCACGCCAGGCCTGAATCTGGGTGATCGCCACCCCCAGGCCTGCCTGCTCCAGCTGGGGTCGCAACTGGGCCAGGGCTTCGACCGTGGCCAGGGGCAGGACCACCACACCGCCGGGCCGCAGCCGGCCCAGCACCGCCTGCAGCACCTCGCGGCGGTTCCGGCCGCCGCCACCGATCAGCACCCGGTCGGGATCGGGCAGCTGGGCCAGGGCCGCCGAGGCCTCCGCCTCCAGCACCCCCGCGGGTCGCACCCCCAGCCGGGTAGCGTTGGCGCCGATCAGGGCCGCGGCCCCGGCCCGGCGCTCCACGGCCCAGAGGGCCAGCCCGGGGCGTAACCGCAGCGCCTCCAGCCCCACCGATCCCACCCCGGCGCCGATGTCCCACAGCACGCCTGACTCGGGCAGCTCCAGATCGGCCAGCAGCTGGATCCGCACCTCCCGTTTGGTCATCAGGCCCGGCTGGTCGGCATGTTGCAGCCAGAGACCATCGGGGATACCGAACAGGGGCAGAGCCTCCGGCGGAGGCACGGCAGGCTGGACAGCGATCAGCAGCACCAGGTGCAGGGGATCGAGATCCGGCGGCAGGGGGTCAGCGGGCGCCAGCCGCTGCAGACGCTCCGCCGGATGGCCGAGGCGCTCCGCCAGCCAGACCTGATAGGCGGCCTCCAGCCCCGAAGCCCGCAGGATGCCGCGCACCTCGCCGGCTCCTCCCCGGGCCGGATCGGTGAGCACCGCCAGGGCGGCGGGCCGCTGCTGCAGCCGCGCCGCCAGGGGCTCGGGATCGCGGCCGTGCAGGCTGATCCAGGTGGCGTCCTGCCAGGGGCGGCCCAGGCGGGCGAAGGCCAGCTGCAGGGAGGTGGGGCCCGGGTGGAAGCGGAGGCGCTCGGCGGGAAGGTGCTGCAGCAGCAGCCGACCGATCCCGAACCAGAGGGGATCGCCGCTGGCGAGCAGCACCACCCGCTCACCGGCGGCGAGGGCCCGCTGCAGCCGCGGCAGCAGCTCTGCGGGCCGGTCGCTGGCCAGCAGCTCCGGCCCCGGGGCACCACCGCGCCAGGCCTCGAGATCCGCCAGCAGGCGCCGGGGTGCCGCCACCAGATCGGCCCGCAGGATCTGCTCCTGCCAATGGCGGGAGAGGCCCGCCAGCCCGGCGGCATCGGTGCCAAGCACCTCCAGCAGCGAACCCTCCAGCCGTGCCCCCGCGCCACTGCTGGCCATGATGCTCCCCACGCTTGCCTGCCACACCCCCCTGCCCATGAGCGATCGACGCCAGCGCATCCACAGCCTGGTGCTGGCCCTGCTGGCCCACCAGAGCGACCTCGAACTGCTCGAGGACGATCGGGCCGGTGCGGGCGGCAGCCCCCTGGGGAGTGGCGGCGACCCGGGCAGCTGGCTGGAGCGCAACCGCCGCGTGGTGCAGCGCTATCAGTCGCTGGTGCGCAGCGCCGTCACCCTCGATGCCCTGATCGAGCAGGAACTGGGCGCCGATCAGCTGGGGGGAGGCTCCCCATCCGGCTGAACGGCGAGGGAACGGGCCATCAGCACCAGCACCCGTTGGAAGGATTTTTCCCCTGTCTGCCGAGGGCAGGTCATCGCCGGTGAAGGCCCCGGATGCAGGCTCATCTCAGCTGCTGACACGGCAGAGAGCGAAAGGTCCATGCGCTCTGACGGCCAGTTCTGACAAGCTGGGCCCACTTCGTCTGGCCCCATGGCGCCCTTCGGCCTCTCCGCTCTCCAGAACCTGCGGCGCGGCAGGACTCCCTGGCAGCCCCCCGAGGCCAGCTGGTCGCGGCCCTTCGGCCAGGGCTGGGCCAAGCCCTACACGGTGCGCTACGCCAGCAACCTGGACGACGGCCCCAACCACGGCATGCCCCTGGGGGGCTTCGGCGCCGGTTGCCTGGGCCGGGGCCTCGACGGCGCCTTCAACCTCTGGCATCTCGACGGAGGTGAGCACTGGTTCGGGGTGCTGCCCGATTGCCAGTTCGCCCTCTTCGAGCACGACGGCCGGGACACACGGGCCCATGCCCTGGCCACAGCGCCCCAGGCCGACGCTTCCCGTCCGGGGAGTGGCCAGCCCCTCTCCGCCTGGAGCTGGTATCCCGCCGCCAGCACCGAGCTGCCGAGCGGCACCGTGGCGGTGCGCTACCCGGTCAGCTCCCACCACTACGCCGCGGTGTTCAGCGCCGACGTGCGCTGCGAAGCCTTCAGCCCGATCCTGCCCGGCGACTACCGGCGCACCAGTTACCCGGTCGCCGTCTTCGCCTGGACCCTGAGCAACCCCACCAGCCAGCCGCTGGAGCTGTCGTTGCTGCTGAGCTGGCGCAACACCGTGGGCTGGTTCACCAACACCGACCCATCGGCGGAGGTCCACTACCGTGACGACGGCAGCCCGGAACACAACTACGTGCCGGCGATCGGCCGCAGCAAGGGGCAGCGCAACCGCTGGGTCGACGCGGCCGGCCTGAAAGGGCTCCTGCTCGAGGGCGAACGGTCGCAACCCCTGGCCGAAGGGGAAGGCCAGTGGTGTCTGGCGGTGCCTGATGAGGCGGCGCTGAACCACCCGGGGGTGGAGGTGTTCCGCTGCAGCCGCTGGGATCCCAGCGGCGACGGGGCGGAACTCTGGGAACCCTTCAGCCGCGACGGCTCGATCCCCGACAGTGACAACGACCGCCGCAGCAGCGGCGACGATCCCCTCAGCGCCGCCCTGGCGGTGCGCTTCCGGCTGGAACCGGGCGCCTCGCTCGAGATCCCGGTGGTGATCAGCTGGGACCTGCCGGTGACGGCCTTCGCCACCGGCACCCGGGCCGTGCGCCGGTACACCGACTTCTTCAGCACAGGCGGCGACAACGCCGCCGCCATCGCCGCCGAGGCCCTGCGCGACTGGCGCGACTGGCACACCGCTATCGAGGCCTGGCAGGCCCCCGTGGTGCAACGCCACGACCTGGCCGAGCCGCTGCGGATGGCCCTGCTGAACGAGCTCTACGACCTGGCCAGCGGCGGCAGCCTCTGGACCGCCGCCAGCAACGATGATCCGGTGGGGCGCTTCGGGGTGCTCGAGTGCCTCGACTACGCCTGGTACGAGAGCCTCGACGTGCGGCTCTACGGCTCCTTCGCCCTGCTGCAGCTCTGGCCCGAGCTCGACAAGGCGGTGCTGCGCAGCTTCGCCCGCGCCATCCCGGCCGCCGATCCGACGCCGCGGCCGATCGGTTGGTACTTCACCCAGGGGCGGGGCCGGGTGGAGGCGGCCCGCAAGGTGGCGGGGGCCACCCCCCACGACCTCGGCGCCCCCAACGAACGGCCCTTCGACGCCACCAACTACACCGCCTACCAGGACTGCAACCTCTGGAAGGACCTGGCCAGCGATTTCGTGCTGCAGGTCTGGCGCACCTACAAGCTGGCCCCCGGTGGCCCGGACATCCGCTTCCTGGCGGATTGCTGGCCGGCGGCTGTGGTCGCTCTGGATTATCTGAAGCGCTTCGACGTCAATGACGACGGACTTCCCGACAACGGCGGCGCGCCGGACCAGACCTTCGACGACTGGCCCCTGCAGGGGGTGAGCGCCTACTGCGGCGCGCTCTGGATCGCCGCCCTGGAGGCCGCCCTGGCCATCGGCCAGCAGCTGCAGCTGGAGCTGGGGCTGGACACCGCCGAGGAGCAACGGCGGTTCGGGGGCTGGCTGGAGCAGTCCCGAAGCCACTTCGATGCCCTGCTCTGGAACGGCGAGTACTACGCCATCGATGCCGGCAGCGGCACCCCGGTGGTGATGGCCGACCAGCTCTGCGGCGACTTCTACGCCCGCCTGCTGGGGCTACCGCCCGTGGTGGCCGACGACCGCGCCCTCTCCTCCCTGAACGCCATCCGCCAGGCCTGCTTCGAGGCCTTCGAGGGCGGCCGCCTCGGGGTGGCCAATGGCCTGCGCCGCGATGGCACCCCCCTCGATCCCGAGGGCACCCATCCGCTGGAGGTCTGGACCGGCATCAACTTCGGCCTGGCCGCCTACTACCGGCTGATGGGGCAGGGCGGCACCGCCTTCGCCATCACCGGCGCCGTCGTGCGCCAGGTGTACGAGGGGGGCCTGCAGTTCCGCACCCCGGAGGCGATCACCGCCGCCGGCACCTTCCGCGCCTGCCACTACCTGCGGGCCATGGCGATCTGGGCCCTCTGGGCCACCCACACCGGCTGGCAGCCGATCCCCGGGGCCGACCGCCAGCCCCTTGGATGAGGGACCCATGTCCATCCTTAGACCTTTTCAGCGCCTCATCTCCCATGGCCTTCGCAGAGCACTGCTTTGGCTCCATCCATCAACGACCCTGCTGGCTCTGAGGCAGGAAAGACGATGCAAGATTCTCGCGACAGTACCGCAACAAGAGCTGCCGTTCCGCGCGCCCGAAAACATTGGAATCGAGAACCTGCCAAGCCAGGCCTGCGTAGGAGACCCCCAGTACACGCATTCTTTTCGATCAACTTATGGCCAAGTAATCCCGGAAACAACAATCGCCAACATTGGCAGGGGATATATAACTCAGCTCATCAAATCCAATAGTGGTCAATGGTTCGGACTCGCCGACAGCAAGAAGAGGTTTTTACGCATTGAAGGGACTGAATACAACGACCGGCACGCAGCTTTACTCTGGAGCAGGAAATGTGAATTCATTGACATAGGAGTCTGGATCGGGGACTTTTGGTTCACGAACTACTATCACTGGCTGATTTGTTGTCTTCCCAAAGCCCTGGCAGCACTAGAAGCAGGCTACGGAAATCATATCCTACTGATGGGGGAGCACTCGGAAAAGCCATATATCAATGATTCATTGACTTACCTCGGTCTTGAGCCTATCAAGATGAAATCACTGAATGCGCCGAAAACTAAATTCGACAACCTCATTGCTGTTGACTCCAAGCGGGCCTCTCCGAGACTCTTACAAGGAATCAGAGATCGCATTCTAATTCGAACCAACCAATCGCCGTCACCAAGTGAGTCGACGCACGACATCGTCTACATCTCTCGATCAAATGCCAGGCATCGTCGCCTCATCAACGAGGACAAAATTCTAGCGATATGCGAGGAGTTCAGCATCGCTTGCTTTCACATGGAAAACCAAGGCCTCCTCGAGCAGATTTCAATTTTCAGCAACGCCAACACAGTGATAGGGGCCCATGGAGCAGGTCTTTCCAACATGATTTGGATGCCCGATGGATCCAATGTTGTAGAAATTCAGTCTTCTCAGTTAATGTTTCCTCATTACTATCAACTTGCCCTTGCCACTAACAAGCGCTACTGGCACGTAAGCGCCGAGCTCCTGACGGAGAAGAATCATTTTCAAGGGGATTGCCTTGCCAACATCGACATGCTCAGGACAGTCATTGAGGCGATCATCTTGCGCCCCCTTCCCGAGCAGGACTTGTCTAGACCCCCCCATGCGCCCTAAAAACATCTCAACTGTACGAGAATGACTCCATGAATGACCCTCTTTACAAGATCGTCCCCGCCCTAGATGTGCGATCTCCAGAGAAGTGGTTCCCGAAATCCAGAACGCCACCACCTTTGAAGCTTCTGACATTGGCATTCGTCATGGGCCTTTGGGTCCTTGCCTACCCTTGGTCGGCCATAGCCCAGGTGCATGCCCATCCGGACGAGAACGGCACCCCAGTCGTGCGCAGCCTGGAGAGCCTGCGCGACCTGGACGACCAGAGCTGGCAGGTGGTGGCCTACCGGGAGGGTCCGCCAGGCGGCCCGCTGCGGCTGCGGATCGTGGGCTACCCCGGCAAGGTGCGCCTCGACCATCCCACCGCCCTGGAGGTGCGCAGCGGCCGTCTGCTCTGGGCGCTCGAGGATGTGACCCTCAGCAGCGCCGCCCTGGCCAGCGACAACCGTTCCGCCGCGGCCGAGTTCGATCTGGCGCCGCTGCTGGCCGATCTGGAGCGGAACCGTCCCCTGCGGCTGCGGCTGCCGCGGGTGTTCAGCGAGCTGGCGGTGCCGCCCTACGTGGTGGCGGAGTGGCGCAGCCTCCCCGACAGCCCGGCCGCGTGAGCATCGCCTCGCCCTGGCAACCGTGGATGGCCAGGGCCCTGCAACTGGCGGCCCTCGCCGAGGGCCGCACCAGCCCCAACCCCCTGGTGGGCGCGGTCGTGCTCGACGCCGGCGGCCAGCTGGTGGGGGAAGGGTTCCATGCCATCGCCGGAGGGCCCCATGCGGAGGTGGGGGCCCTGGCCCAGGCCGGCGTGCGGGCCCGGGGCGGCACCCTGGTCGTGACCCTGGAGCCCTGCTGCCACCACGGCCGCACGCCCCCCTGCAGCGAGGCAGTGATCGCCGCCGGCATCGCCCGGGTGGCGCTGGCCATGGCCGATCCCCATCCGCTGGTGGCCGGTGGCGGCATCGCCCGGATGCGGGCGGCGGGCCTGGAGGTGATCGAAGGGGTGCTGGAGGCCGAGGCGCGCCGGCTCAACCGGGCCTTCCTGCACCGGGTCGCCACGGGCCGGCCCCTGGGGATCCTCAAGTGGGCGATGAGCCTGGATGGCCGCACGGCGCTGCCCAACGGCGTCAGCCAGTGGATCAGCGGGCCGCAGGCCCGGGGCTGGGTGCACCGCCTGCGGGCCCGCTGCGACGCGGTGATCGTCGGGGGCGGCACGCTGCGGGCCGACGACCCCCTGCTCACCAGCAGGGGACAGCGCACCCCCGAGCCCTTGCGGGTGGTGTTGAGCCGCCGCCTGGATCTGCCCCAAACCGCCCGCCTGTGGGATACGGCCGCCGCGGCGACCCTGCTGGTCCATGGCCCGGAGGCACCGGTGGAGCGCTGCGACCGCTTCGATCGGCTAGGGGTGGAGCGCCTGGCCCTGGAGGTCTGCGAGCCGGGGGCCCTGGCCCTCGCCCTGGCCCAGCGGGGATGCAACCGGGTGCTGTGGGAATGCGGCCCGGAGCTGGCGGCGGCGGCCGTGCGCCAGGGTTGCGTGCAGCAACTGGCTGCGGTGATCGCGCCCAAGCTCCTTGGCGGCCTTCCGGCCCGCACGGCCCTGGGGGATCTGGGCCTGGAACGCCTGGATGGGCCCTGGGCCCTGCAGGGGCTGGCCATCCGCTGGCTGGGCCAGGATCTCCTCTGGCAGGGGCGCCTGGACGGGCCCTCGCTCAGCGCAGCTCCGGGTGCAGGGGATCCCCCTTGAAGGGCCCCTCGACGGCACTGGTGATCCATCCGCCGTAAAATCCACCTGGCTGGGGGATCACCCGTTCCCCATCCACCCAGCAGCCGTCCATCAGCGCCGGATAGCAGGCCAGCCAGCCGGCCAGCGGAGCGAAGGCCGGCGTGGGCGAGCGGTAGCACCAGAGGGCCCGCCGCAGGCGCGTCTCCTGTCCCGCCGCGTTCGTGGCCACGAGATCGAAGTAACTGGCCACGCCCTTCCACTCGCAGAAGCTGGAGCCGGCCGCAGGCTCCAGCAGGGTCAGGTCCAGATCCTCCGGGCAGAGATAGAAGACTGGGGGATGGAAGGTTTCGAGCACCCGCAGGCTGCGGTGGGTGTCACACAGCACCCGCCCCAGGGCCTCCACCCGCACGTGCTGGCTGCAGGGCAGCAGTGCCGGGGGCCGTGGATAGCTGGCGACGCGCTCGGCCATGGGATCAGCCGGGAATGAAATGGCGCAGGCGTCGCGCTTCGGCGCCAGCGCGGGCCTGCAGCTCCTCGTCGCTGAGGCTGGCCTCGGCCCGTTGCTGGGCGGCGATCACATCCGCCTCGTCCACAGCGAAACCGGCGCCGCGGGCCAGGGCCAGGAAGGCCGCCAGATCGGGGGGGTCGGCCGGGTCGTGGAGGCGGCGATCGAGGGCGGCATCGGCCCGGGCGTGGGCCAGAAAGGCATCCAGCTGGTCGAGGCTCATGGGACCGGCATCAGGGCCTGTCCTCTCTAGCTGCCAGCGGGGGCCTCCGGGGCCAGACCGAGCAGATCCAGCTGAACCGTCGCCGCCGGGCTCAGCTCCAGCTTCACCGCCTCCCAGGCCGCCGGATCCCAGGGGGCCATCAGGGGTTCCAGGGCCCGCAGTTCCGGTCCGTCCGCGGACGCCAGCCAGGCCTCCTCCAGCCCGTCGGGGATCACGACCGGCATGCGGTCGTGCACCCGGGCCAGCAGGTCGTTGGGGGAGGTTGTGAGCACCACGCAGGTCTCGAGTTCCCCCCCATCACCCCCCAACCAGCGTTCCCATAGCCCGCCGAGCCAGAAGGGGCGCTGATCGCGGCGACGGAACAGCCAGGGCTGCTTGAAGGGCCGGCCCTCCACCGTCTTCGCCTGCCATTCGTAGAAGCCATCGGCGGGAATCAGGGCCCGGCGATGGCGCCAGGCGCCGCGGAAGAAGGGTTTCTCCCCCACCGTCTCGCTGCGGGCGTTGATGGGCCGTCGGCGGGCCATCGGGTCTGGGCACCAGTCCGGCACCAGCCCCCACAGGGCCAGGGCCACCTCCAGGCGGCCGTGCTCCTGGCGCTGCAGCAGCACCGGCTCCCCCGGCCGCACCTGGGGCCGGGGGGCGTAATGGTCGACCAACCCCGCAGGCATCGGCCCCTTCAGCCGGGGCAGGAGCTGATCGAGGCGGGTGGCCAGGGAATAGCGGCCGCACATGGGTGAAGGAGGTGGCCGAAGGGGCTGGGCGTTCGGTTCTCCCGACCGGGTGGTGGAACGGCCGGTGACGACCAGACCTAGCTTGGGCCCATACGCCGTTTTGCGCAGCATGGCCATCCGTCAGGACGACAACCGCCCCACCCGGCGGTTCGGGCTCGTCAACCTGCTCCTGATCGGTTTCGGCGTGCTGCTGCTGTTCAGCAACTTCCTGCCCAATCCCGCCACCCAGGTCCCCCGGGTGCCCTATTCCCTGTTCATCGACCAGGTGAACGACGACAACGTCAAGCGGGCCTACATCACCCAGGACCAGATCCGCTACGAGCTCACCAAGGCTCCCGAGGAGGGCGCCCCCATGGTGCTTTCCACCACGCCGATCTTCGACATGGATCTGCCCCAGCGCCTGGAGCAGCACGGCGTGGAATTCGCCGCCGCGCCACCGAAGCGCCCCAGCTTCCTCACCACGGCCCTGAGCTGGGTGGTGCCGCCGTTGATCTTCATCCTGGTGCTGCAGTTCTTCGCCCGCCGCAGCGGCATGGGCGGCGGCGCCCAGGGGGCGCTCAGCTTCACCAAATCGAAGGCGAAGGTCTACGTGCCGGATGAGGAATCCCGGGTCACCTTCGCCGATGTGGCCGGCGTTGACGAGGCCAAGACCGAGCTCACCGAGATCGTCGACTTCCTCAAGACGCCCCAGCGCTACATGGACATCGGCGCCCGAATCCCGAAGGGCGTGCTGCTGGTGGGCCCCCCCGGCACCGGCAAGACCCTGCTCTCCAAGGCCGTGGCCGGTGAAGCCAGCGTGCCCTTCTTCATCATCTCCGGCTCCGAATTCGTGGAGCTGTTCGTGGGGGCCGGCGCCGCCCGGGTGCGCGACCTGTTCGAGGAGGCCAAGAAGAAGGCCCCTTGCATCATCTTCATTGACGAGCTCGACGCCATCGGCAAGAGCCGCTCGGGCTCCATGGGTGTGGTGGGCGGCAACGACGAGCGCGAGCAGACCCTCAACCAGCTGCTCACCGAGATGGACGGCTTCACCGCCCAGGACAAGCCGGTGATCGTGCTGGCGGCCACCAACCAGCCGGAAACCCTCGATGCCGCCCTGCTGCGTCCGGGCCGCTTCGACCGCCAGGTGCTGGTGGATCGCCCCGACCTCTCCGGCCGCAAGATGATCCTCGACATCTATGGCAAGAAGGTGAAGCTGGCCGATGGGGTGGATCTCGACAAGATCGCCCAGGCCACCAGTGGTTTCGCCGGCGCCGACCTGGCCAACCTCGTCAACGAGGCGGCCCTGCTGGCGGCCCGGGTGTATCGCACCCAGGTGGAACAGGCCGACCTCAATGAAGCCATCGAACGGGTGGTGGCGGGCCTGGAGAAGAAGAGCCGCGTGCTGCAGCCCGACGAGAAGAAGGTGGTGGCTTACCACGAGGTGGGCCACGCGATCGTGGGGCACCTGATGCCCGGCGGCAGCAAGGTGGCCAAGATCTCGATCGTTCCCCGGGGGATGGCGGCCCTGGGCTACACCCTGCAGCTGCCCACCGAGGAGCGCTTCCTGAATTCCAAGGAGGATCTCGAAGGCCAGATCGCCACCCTGCTGGGCGGCCGCTCCGCCGAGGAGGTGGTGTTCGGTGAGGTGACCACCGGCGCCGCCAATGACCTGCAGCGGGCCACCGACATCGCCGAACAGATGATCGGCACCTACGGCATGAGTGAGACCCTCGGCCCCCTCGCCTACGACAAGCAGGGCGGCAGCCGCTTCCTGGGGGGTAACTCCAACCCCCGCCGGGCCGTGAGTGATGCCACCGCCCTGGAGATCGACAAGGAGGTTCGTGGACTGGTGGACCGGGCCCACGACCGGGCCCTGGCGATCCTGCACCACAACCGCGACCTGCTGGAGACCATCTCCCACAAGATCCTTGAGAAGGAGGTGATCGAAGGCGAGGAGCTCAAGGAGCTGCTGGCCTCCAGCCAGCTGCCCGAGACCCCCGTGCTGGAAGGGGCCGCTGCCTGACGCCAGACCAGCCCCACCGACGGACATCCCCCTGCCGTTGGCGCCCGGGGTTGCATCAAGGGAGGTTTCAGCTCGCCATCAGTGCCGGGCTGATCCTCTTTTTCGTGTGGGCGGCCAGTCGGGGCCTCAACGACAACTATTCCTACTGGTCGGATGAGCTCTGGTCGGTGTCCGCCAGCAGGGCCGACTGGGGCCTGATGGTGCGGGATTGGCTGATTCCCGACACCCATCCCCCCCTGTACCAGGCCCTGCTCAAGCTCTGGATCGGCATCGGTGGCACCGGCGAAGGGGCGACCCGCAGCCTGAGTCTGCTGATGGCCGGTCTTGGCCTCGTCGCCACCGCGCTGTTCGCTTCGGGTCGTGGAAATGGCCGCCGTCTGGTCAGCGTGGCCTTTCTGGGCACCAGCCCGGCGTTCCTCTTTTTTGCCCAGGAATCCCGCAGCTACGCCACCTCCCTGGCCCTGTCGGCCCTGATGCTGGGGGCGGCCCTGGAGCTGCGGCAACGGCGCCTGGGGGGCTCCAGCAACGTGCTGCTGGCGGGCTGGGGCGACGGGACCCTGCGGGGCCTGTTCGTCCTTGCCTGCCTGCTGCTCTCTCTCACCCACTACGCCTCGCTGCTGTTCGTCCTCGTGGTGCTGGCGGTGGTCGGCGCCGAAGGGCTGGTGCTGGCTCGACGGAGGGAGGTGCTGCCCCTGGTGCTGGGGGTGCTGGCCTGGCCCGTCGCCCATCTGCTGTCGAGTTCGTTCGACAACAAGCTGCAACGCCTCGACTGGATCAAGGTCGAACCGATCCATGGCACCCTCACCCAGTTCCTGGGCGGCACCCTTCCCCTTCTGGCGCCGGGGCGGTCGGTGCCGGGGCTGCTGACCCTGGTCGCCGCTGGGCTGGCCACGGCCCTGGTGTTCGCCGTCACGGCGGCTCGGCGGCGCCGTGAGCCCCTTGCTTCCGAAACGCCAAGTCCCTCCCTGGGGGAAGCCCGGTTCCTGCTGCTGGCGATCGCTGGCTTCATGACCCTGATGCTGGCGATCGACCTGGTGAAGCCCCTGTCCCAGGCCAGGTACTACATCGTCGTTCTGCCCGCCCTGGCCTACCTCTGCGGCGATGGCTGGACGCTGGTCCAGCGCTTCTCCCGCGCACGGCGGCTCGCCCTGGCCTGTCTGCTGGCGGTCTGGCTGCTGCTGCAGTGGCAGCTGGGCCAGAGGGAGTTGGCCGAAAAACGCGCTCCCCTGCAGAACTACAAGCTGATGGCCACCTTCGTCGAGCGCAGCGGGATCTGCGACGGGGGCTGCCGGAGCCACGGCTGGCTACTGGACGCCCTCAGCCCGGTCTACTTCCGGCCCGGCCAACTGGAGCCGATGCCAGACGGCTGGCGGGACTCTGGTGAACCCCTCGAGCGACCCTTCCTGGGCTTTCAGCTTGCCCCCGACGACCTGCCCGCCCTTCGTGCCGCCAACCCCGACCTGGCCTGCTGGGAGGCACCCGGAGCCTGGCGGTCCGCTCCCTTTATCCTGCTTCCCTCCACCATCCCGGCGCAGCCCGCGCGCCACGGCCTGCGCCCCTGCCCTTGACGTGGGGGGGGTCGATCTCGCATAAGGGTTCTTTGGGACGTGGGCCATGGTGTCCCCCTCAGCCCCGCTCGCCGCCCTCAAGGGCCGCGACCTGCTCTCCTCGGCCGACCTCGACGGTCCCCAGACCTTCGCCCTGCTGGAGCTGGCCCGCCAGCTGAAGGGCGGCGAGCGCCGCATCGACCTGGCCGGTCGGGTGCTGGGGCTGATTTTCTCCAAGGCCTCCACCCGCACCCGGGTCAGCTTCATCGTCGCCATGGCCCGGCTCGGCGGTCAGACGATCGACCTCAATCCTGCCGTCACCCAGGTGGGCCGCGGCGAACCGATCGCCGACACCGCCCGGGTGCTGAGCCGCTATTGCGATGCCCTGGCGATCCGCACCTTCGCCCAGGAGGACCTGGCCGACTACGCCCACTGGGCCTCGATACCGGTGATCAACGCCCTCACCGACCTGGAGCACCCCTGCCAGGCCCTGGCCGATGCCCTCACCATTCAGGAGCGCTTCGGCCATGGCCCCACCGACCTGCACGGCCTCACCCTGGCCTACGTGGGCGACGGCAACAACATGGCCCACTCGCTGATGCTCGTCGGGGCCCTGCTGGGGATGGACGTGCGCATCGGCTGCCCGGATGGTTTCGCCCCCAGCCCGGCGGTGGTGGAGCAGGCCAGGGCCCTCGCCGGCGGGCGGAGCTCGATCACGGTGCTGCAGGACCCCGTGGCGACGGCCCGGGGGGGCCATGTGGTCTACACCGATGTGTGGGCCTCCATGGGCCAGGAGGAGGAGCAGGCCCAACGGGAGCAGGCCTTCGCCGGCTGGTGCCTCGACGAGGACCTGCTGGCCGAGGCCGATCCGCGGGCGATCGTGCTCCACTGCCTGCCGGCCCACCGGGGCGAGGAGATCAGCGCCGGGGTGATCGAGGGGGCCGCCAGCCGGGTGTTCGACCAGGCGGAAAACCGCCTGCACGTGCAGCAGGCCCTGCTGGCCACCCTGCTGGGGGGTGTCAGCGACTGAGGGGAGGCGCCTGGCGGCACGGGGGAGTGGACAAACCGCCCGTGGGATGGCAGAAAGGGACTGGTTCATCCGTACTGCCCGTGTTCGCCACCCATCAGGAGCTCACCGAGGCCCAGCGGGAGCTCTACGACTGGCTCGCCGACTACATCGGCAGTCACCGCCACAGCCCGTCGATCCGCCAGATGATGGAGGCCATGGGCCTGCGCTCGCCGGCGCCGATCCAGAGCCGCCTGCGCCACCTGCAGCAGAAGGGCTGGATCACCTGGCAGGAGGGCCAGGCCCGCACCCTGCAGCTGCTCGGAGACACCCGCACAGGAATCCCGGTGCTCGGGGCCGTGGCCGCCGGCGGGCTGGTGGAAACCTTCGATGACGTCCAGGAGCACCTCGATCTGGCCCCGGTGCTCGACACCCGCGGCCTGTTCGCCCTCACGGTCAACGGCGACTCGATGGTGGACGCCCACATCGCCGATGGCGACGTGGTGCTGATGGAACCCGTGAGCGACCCCTCCCGGCTGCGGGAGGGCACGATCGTGAGCGCCCTGGTGCCCGGCAGCGGCACCACCCTCAAGCATTTCCACCGCCAGGGATCCCAGGTGCGCCTCGAGGCCGCCAATCCGGCCTACGCACCGATCACCCTGCCCGCCGACCAGGTGAGTGTGCAAGGCCGCCTGGTGGCGGTCTGGCGCCAGGTCTGAGCGGTGCCTGGGGGGCGATCGGCCACGTTGTAAGCTCCTCAAGCACCGGTGAGCCGGCGCAACAATGGGGCCATAGCTCAGCTGGTAGAGCACCTGCATGGCATGCAGGGGGTCAGCGGTTCGAATCCGCTTGGCTCCATTCAATTTTCCCAGTCAGGACAAGGGATCTGGGCTGAAGCCCTCACCCGCTGACACAGCCTATGCCGACACGTTCTACCGTGTTTTACACACCCTTTTGCACACGCCCGTGCCCGCCGCCGACCGCCATCCTGCGTGGACCGGCACCCTTCGGGAGGCCCTGCGGCATGAGCGCTGCCGCGGCTGGAGCGTCGCCGAATCCCTGGGGCAAGTGCGTCTCACCCGCCGTGATCTGACCGGCACGCGCTCGACCGTGACGCTGCCAATCTCATGGGAGCGCGGATGTGTCTCCGCCGTGATCGCCGCCGTGGCCACCCTCCGTGATCGGATGGAGCTACGGGGCCTCAGCCTTCCCGCCGCGGCCGAGCTGCTGGCCGCCGCCCTATTGAAGGCGCAGCCGAAGTCAAAGGGGGAGCATGAATCCATGCCCGCCGCCGACTTTTATGAGCTATTCCGTCCGACCAGCAAGGCCCTCGGATTCTTACTGGCTGGTGCCCAAAGACACTTGAAACGTTGGCTCAAAAGGTCGGCCATAGACCTGCTGAACGATTTTGCGAATGAGCGCCAAGAAATGCCGTCGACCTTAACCAGGGCGCGTGATCCATACCGCCTGCCAATCAACTTCCGAGTCGAAACACAGTAAGCGGTTCCCACGAGCTGTGGCGCATTCTGATCTCGTACATAATCCACGACTGGCGCTCACACCGTTTCCTCCTTTAAATGGAGCCGATCTTGATAGCCGCTGCGCAACCTTAGCGGCAGTGATTGCAGAGTCACTGGCGGAGCATGCAAAACTAGAAGTTGTATGTGCGATTCCATCGACAGGTAGCAACGGTGCTATCAGTTGTTATAGAATGGCGGCAATGCTTACGATGAGGCCAAGATGCTGAAGCTAACCCCACGCCTTGTGAGAGGAAAGGCTTATATCGTGGTCGCCATCGTGGCAATTGCTGGAATCATGATTCTCAACCCATGGATATCGCCTGGAGGGAGCGGGATACAGGGGGGGTGAATCTATATCCACAGTTGAGAGAGATAAGCAAGGGAGTATTCTCAAAAGAACTTACAAGGTGGATCAAGGCAAGACCGCGTGGGATTGGCTAAGCCTTCTGGGCGTACCTCTGACTCTTGCCATACTTGGCTACGCTCTTCAGCGCATCCAACAGCAGAAAGCCGCAGACGATCTGGAATTGCAGGGCAAAAAGTCCGCAGACGATGCAAAGCTCCTAAGCGATAAGATCGAGGCCGACTCAAAACTACAAAGAGCAAAAGTCGAGGAATCTGAAAAAGAAGAAGTTCTCCAGCTTTACATCGACAGGCTTTCTGAACTTCTCATTGAAAAGCTGCTACTTGCTATTGCAACCAAGGAAGTGAAGTCAGCACAGGAAAAGCATCTTACTGAATCAGCCCAGGCAATAGTTAGGGCAAGAACTCTTTCAGTTCTTCAGAGATTCTCGGATGATCCCAAGAGGAAGGAAAGTGTGATTCGCTTTTTGATCGAGAGCTTCATCCTCGACAAGCTCAAGATTGACCTTGGCGGAGCCGACCCAGCCGGGGCCTCGCTGGTTGCAGTTTCTTTGGCAAAGATTGACCTATCTCTTGCAAACTTAAGTGGGGCAAATCTTTTTGGGTCCGACCTAACTGAAGCAGTTCTTATCGCGACAGACTTTACCAAAGCTCGCCTCATCCATACCACCCTAGACGGAGCCGATCTCACCTCGGCCAAGTTTGCTGGCACCAATCTAAAGCACGCCACGCTAACCAATACCGATCTTAACTCAGTCAGGTGGGACGAAGAAACAAGCCGGCCTCACAGGGAAAGTTTCACTGGCGCAAAGAACATCCCCACGGATCTGGAAAGGAAGCTTGGCCTAGACTGAACGGCATCCACTCGCAGCTACTTGGTCTATATCGATTCTTGACTACTGTCAGCACATTTCACATGCTATCACGAGCTGATCGCCCTAAGTTCTTCTGCCGCAAGCGGTCTGAGCCGGTAGATCACCTGCATGGCATGCAGGGGGTCAGCGGTTCGAGTCCGCTTGGCTCCATCCTCAAAACCCTTGCCCCGTCTGCATTCTCAGCCAGGCGAAATTTCTGTTTGTGGCCTGCTCCCCTTCGTGGGCGCAGATTTGGGCGCATTTTTGACCTGACCGGCTGGAGCCCCCATCACCGCATGCCATGGGCGCAACCGGGCGAAGGCGACAGAAGGGGGGGGTGACAAGCCAGGTCATGTCATGCTCTTTTGACAGTACCAAAGTCCACCCGCCCCAAGGCGCGATGCCAAGGCTAGCGAACCGAGGTCCACGGTTGAGCGTGATGCCACGCCGTCAAGACTCCTAGTGATCGCTTTTGAGCGATTCAGTGCTGATTGAGGAAGCTTGTCACTTCAGGAGCGATTCCTGTTGTGAGGTCTGATTCCCAAACTCAGACTTACAAACCATGGCCCTCCATGAAGATAGGTGGATGCCCACGGGGCAAGCCGCTTTAGCCCTCGGCGTATCCACTCACAGCCTGAAGCGATACGCCGACCAGCATGATTTCCTGATTGAGGGGAAGCATTGGCGCTTCGGCCCTCTCTGCAATTCGCCTCGGCAGTGGAACATCTCCGCATGCGCTGACGCCCTCCATTACCGGGGGAGACTGCAGCGTCAGGAGTCCACTGCTGTCAGGGCTTCAGCCTGAGGCCTGGCGATGACAACAATCAGCGCCCCCTTAGCGGGGCTGGGCGATGCGCCGAGGCAGGGGCCTAAGGCTGCCGATGCGCGGCTGGCCCAGTTGGCTGCTCTGCCCTTCGACGTGCCCGGTGCTGCCCTTCTCGAAGCAATCCAGCCCGAGCATCGGCAGCACCTCATTCCCTGCGGCGCAAACAAGGCGCCGATTCCTGCGAAGTGGCAGCACCCGACGCTTCGCTTCTCAGATCAGACGCTGCTCAATGCGCCGGCCATCGGGCTGCGCCTGGGGCACAGCGGAATCCTCGCCGTCGATCTGGACCCACCCGACGACGACACGGACGCAGGAGAACGCCGCTTCCAAGAGGTGACCGGCCATCCGTCGAGCGACCTTCCGCCGTCATGGTGTTGGAGCAGCGGCAGGCCCGGCCGACGTCAGATCGGGCTGATCGTGCCCAAGGTCAAGCGAGCCTGCATCAAGTCGAACTCACCCTCGACTCTGGAGTTCCGCTGGCTTGGCCAGCAGAGCATCATCCACGGCGCCCACCCGGTAACCGGCCGCTACCACTGGCTGCCCGGCTGCAGCCCCGTGGAGACGATGGTGGCGGAGGCCCCGGATTGGCTGATCGAAGCGATCAAGCCGCCGCCGCCCCAGCCCTATCAGCCCAGAGTCGCCAGCGGATCGAACGATCGCTCGCCCGTCGATTGGTGCCGCTACTACCTGCATTTCTGGCCGAACCACGACCTCGACTACGACCTCTGGTGGGCGACGGTCTGCGCCATGCACCGCGCCGGCCTGCCGGTGGAGGAGGCCCGAGCCTGGAGCGCCAGCAGCAGCAAGCACACGGAAAGCGAATTCTGCGCCCAATGGGGGAAGGTCGACCGGCGGAGTGACGGCTACGGCATCGCCTGGCTAGGAGCCGTGACCAAGGGCAACCGCCCCGCGAGGGAGGCCGATGCCAATGGCTGACCTCACTCCCATCTACAACGCGATCAGGCCCTCAACGACAGGCACCAGACCCTGCAGCCCGGCGTGCTGACGTTGTCGCTCCGGCGCGAGCTGAACGAACGGCTCGCGTTCAACGAACTCAAGATGGCCCCAGAGCTCGATGGGGAAACCCTCCCGGCTCACAGCCTCGACGAGCTCTACATCGCCCTGTCCGAACGTGGTTGGAAGATCGAAAAGCGAAAGGCGTTCGATGCAGTTGTGAAGATATCCCGTGAGAATAGCTACCACCCAGTTGCTCAGTACCTCGAACACATTTTCATCGACGACGGCATCAAGCCCGCAGAGCTCGACAGCCTCGCCAGCACGTACCTGGGGACCGACGACCCGCTCTACAACGAGATGCTGGCCACCACCCTGGTGGGCGCCGTGGCCCGTGCCCTGGAGCCCGGTGCCAAGTTCGATACCTGCTGCGTCCTGCGTGGCCCCCAGGGGATCGGCAAAAGCACCGCCTGGCGCATCCTGGCGTCGCCGGAATGGTTCTGCGACACGCCCCAGGAAAACGAGAAAGACCTAAAGCTGGCAATCCATTCATGCTGGGTCTACGAACTGGCCGAGCTCGATGCCGTCACCGGCAAAAAGGAGGCGGCGCAGGTGAAGGCCATGCTCAGTTCGCCGGTAGATCGGTTCCGACCTCCCTACGGCAGTGGAATGGAGACGCACCCGCGCCGCTCGATCATGGTGGGGACATGCAACCGCGACGACTTCCTCAGGGATGAAACTGGGTCAAGGCGGTTCTGGGTGATCGAGGTGAAAGGCCAGCCGGATACTGCTGGGCTGCTCAACGACCGGGATCGAATCTGGAAGGCTGCGGTATTGGCCTATCGCGCCAACCGCCTGCCGATCCTCAGCCCAGCATCACAGGCTGAATCGGAGCGCCGAAATCGGGGGAAGCCCAGCCGGCCCAAATCCGGGCCGTGGAAAACCTGGAGGCCAGCATTCGCGATGGCCGCACACGGGCCCTGATCCAGATGGCCACCGGCGGCGGCAAGACCTTCACCGCCATCTCCGCCGCCTACCGGCTGATCACGCAGGGCGGTGCCAGGCGCGTGCTGTTTTTGGTGGACCGGGGGAACCTGGGCCGTCAGGCATTCAAGGAGTTCCAGGCTTATTCCACACCTGATGACGGCCGCAAGTTCCACGAGCTGTACAACGTCGTCAACCTGAGCAGCAACCGGATCGATCCGGTGAACAAGGTGGTGATCACCACCATCCAGCGTCTCTACTCGATCCTTAAGGGTGAGCCCGAGTTCGATCCGGCACTGGAGGGAGAGTCGGCCTTCGACGGGCACAGCGCCGCCCTGGCGCGCGGCCCCCAGCCGGTGGTGTACAACCCCCGGATTCCGCCGGAATTCTTCGATGTGATCGTGGTGGACGAGTGCCACCGCTCGATCTACAGCCTCTGGAGCCAGGTGCTCGATTACTTCGACGCCTCGATCATCGGACTCACCGCCACCCCCCCTGCGTCAGCAAAGTTGTCGCGTCATCAGAACCACCACCAGGGGGCCCTTCCATGACCCATGACGCACGTCTACGACCAGACCACCCGGTACCGCCGTCCGTAAGCGGATGAGCCCGCCGAACAGGGAGAGCGTGACCCAGATCGCCCGGGACACGGGGATCACTGAGCAAACCCTGTACAACTGGCGCCGGAGCTGGCAGCAGCAGGGAGACCTGGTGCCGGCCACAGGCAAGCCGGCCGAGCAGTGGAGCGCAGCGGCCAAGTTCGCCGTGGTGCTCCAGACCGCCGGCTTGAACGGCACCGAGCTGGGGGCGTTCTGCCGGGAGCGGGGCCTGTATCCGCAACAGGTTGCCCGCTGGCGGCAGGCCGCCCAGGATGCCAACAACCCCTCGGCTCCCTCGATGCAGGATCACAAAGAGCTGCACCGCCAGCACCAGGAGGATCAGAAGGAGATCAAGCGCCTGCAGCGGGAGCTGCGCAAGAAGGAGAAGGCCGTGGCAGAAGCTGCGGCGCTGCTGCTGGTCACGGAAAAGCTTCAGGCCCTCTGGCCGGAGGCCGGGGAGGGCTGATCCCCGGCCTCCGGCCAGAGGGCCCTGGAACTGCTTGCTTTCGGTGTCGCCGCCGGCGCCAGGGCCACCGAGGTGGCCCGGCGGCTTGGAGTAAACCTGCGGAGCCTGCAGCGCTGGCGACAGCAGCTACAGCGGACAGGTTCGAGTCTCGACGGGCGCAAAGGTGCCGGACGTCAGGTCGCTCACAAGCTGACGGCAAAGGAACGCCAGAAGCTTCTCGATATAGTGAATGATTCCAAGTACTCTCACCTTGCGCCGGCACAGATCGTGGCTGATCTTGCCGAGAATGGCCGTTATATCGCCTCGGAATCAAGCTTCTACCGCGTGATGCGGGACGAGCAGCTAATCCAGCACCGCGGCCGCTCCAAGCCTCCGCGGGAGCCGCGCCCCGTTCCGAGGCTGGAGACCCGAGGCCCCAATGTCGCATGGAGCTGGGATATCACGCTGCTGCCCAGCGGCGTGAAGGGAATCTGGTTCTATCTGTACATGGTGATGGATGTCTGGAGTCGCAAGATCATCGCCTGGGAGATTCATGAGCGTGAATGCCCTCTGGTGGCCGGTGAGATGCTCCAGAGAGCCTGCTGGCGTGAGGGGATCAGCAAAGCGGCACCGGTGATCCTGCATTCGGACAATGGCAATCCGATGCGGGCGCTTACCCTGGCCGCGAAGCTGGATGAGCTGGGAGTGGGTCGATCCTATTCCCGACCACGAGTATCGAACGACAATCCCTTCTCGGAGTCGTTGTTCCATACGCTGAAATATCATCCGAGCTATCCTGTTCGCGGATTTGCAGATGAAGAGGCAGCCCGCCAGTGGGTGCTGGCATTCGTCGCCTGGTACAACAGCGAACATCGCCATAGTGGCATCAAGTACGTGACCCCCGATCAACGCCATCACGGTGAGGCAGATGCCATCTGCCGGCAGCGCGCCAGAACCCATGAGAAAGCGTATGCGCTCCATCCCACACGCTGGAGCCGCCACATTCGCTGCTGGAAACAACCAGAAGTCGTCTGGATCAATCAGCCTCGGCCCATTCACCAGGCTGTCTGAACAGAAACACAGGCCCCCGTGGCTGTCCGTTGCCGATCCCCATGGATCGGCGGCGGCAACAGCCGCGAACCAGGGGCTGGCCGCTCCAACCTCACGCAATCGACAGAAGCCGATGCAAACATTTCACGAGGCTCGAGGGCCATAAGCGCCTGACTCCAGATAAGGTGCCATCACATGCTCAGCCGGGGCATGCGGGCGCGACAACAACGCTGATAGATACCGCTCCGCCCCCCTCACATGCCCCACGCACCCCTTTCCAGCGCCGGCCCCAGAAAGCAAATCCCTATCAGAAGACAGAAATGGCCATTCAATCCTTGACCCCGCCCCAAGACATCACGTGGACCCGCCTGGCGTTCTCTAGGGACATGATCGACACCAACTTCGGGGACTTTGCGTTCAGCCCCAAGTGGCGGTCATCCCTGGCCGTCTACTTCTATGTCGTGCCCGAGGAAGAGACTGCCGACGCCTACCCCAACTCGCGGATCCTGTATCTCAAGCTCACGTGCAGCGTGACGGGGTTCAATCCTTCCGAGGGGCTGCGGGCGGTGAAGAAGGCCGCCGAGGAAGCCGGCACGTTGGACGACCTGCAGCGCACGCTGTGGGAGGTGATCATCTCCAGCGGCTGGGCCTCGAAGTACTGGGCATGCCTGGGCGCGATCATGCAGATCGCGGTCTACCCGAACAACGCCGCCGGCGTCGCCGTCGATGACTACCCCTACATCATGGACTTCGAGCCCAAGAAGCGGGAGCTCTTCGAGCAGGTGACAGCGGGAGGTGAGGTGCTTTTAGGCTCCTCGGAAAAGCTATCGGTCACCAAAGGATCCACGAATACCCAGAGCGTGGCGGTTAAAGCAGGCGGCTCCATCCTGGGCATCGGCGCCGAGGCTTCGGCCGGCGCCACCTGGCAGCAGGTGGATAACCGAAGCACGGATACCTCGCGCGAAAGCCGCGAGACCCTTTCGCACTCCACGTCCTTCAGCCAGATGTACCAGCTCTTCAATGGCTACCACCTGGGCACCAACCGCGCACTTTTCGTGGTGGCGCCCCGACCGCATACCGCGTCGTCACCCGAGCAGACCGATTTCAACCTCATCGACGGCAGCCGCAAGCTGGAAGGACTTCAAGATGTCTTCCTGGTGGTTCACCTGCCCAAGTCGCTCGACGGGTTCTGCATCCAGGCGGGACTTGACACGGGGCATGAGGCGGCGATCAACGCGCCGCGGTACCTCGTCTCGCTGCCCAAAGACGACTTCGATCCGGACAACCCGACGCAGCCGCCAATCCAGCCACCGCCGCCTCCGCCCGATACCCCGACCAAACAACTGGTTATCACCCGGCGCATCGTCCAGGCCTGTGGCACGTTCGACGAGAACGGGGTCTTCCAGCCCCGCGGCGTCTTCGAGCCACGCCCTCCGAAGGTGGTCGGTGAGGTGGCCCTACCGGACCGCGCGTCCCAGGTGCTCTTCCGCATGGCCTCGGGTGGCGACGGGGAGCGACGCAAGCGGTCTAAGGCGGCCAACCTCCTCAACCACCGGCAGAGCGTCGTCAACCGGAAGATGCTGGACACGATTTCCGCCGGTGACTATCACCCGCGCGGCTTCGAAGAAACCGAGGTGTTCAAATCGCTGGTGGCGACGGTGGTCCGCAGCTCCGACATTCCCCTCACGCATCTTGCGAGCAAAGGCTATCTCAACCGGCGCACGCTCGGCGCACTCAGCCGTCAGAAGGTGATGACCCTTGGCGATCTGTTCGCCGGCCACCTGGCCGGCCAGGAGATTCAGAATGCGGACGAGATCCGTGGCAGGGTCATCTCGCGGCTGCTGGAAGCGCGCGAGCCCCAGCGCCGAGGACCCAGGGGGACTGAACTTAACCCCTGAATGGGCGAGTCGCCCATTCAGGGGCCAACACTGCCGAGTGATCCCGATGCCCGGTCCCGATCCAACCCAACCGGCCACGAGCCCCGATCAACCTGGGCCCACCATCTCGGCTGACCTGGAGCGCGAGATGAAGACATGGGACCAGGAGATGCTCGAGGAGTACTGGCGCTCGTATGTCGACCGCCAGTTGGACCTGGGAGACCACCGTGATTTCCAGTCACCTACCGGTGACCGGCAATTCCAGGCAAAGGTCAACCGGATAATCGCCGAGTACCTGGACTCACTCCTGCCGGAGAATCTTCTGAAGCCGGGAGCGGCCCGCGCGCTGCACTATGTGCAAGAAAGCACCGGCAAGACCACGACCCCGCCGGTGGTGGGCGTGGCGCAGTCAGCCGACCCGGTCAACCTCTTCAACGGGAGCTTCGCGTACGCCGTCACGGACTGCACGATCTACGGAGCCGGGCTCGATTTCGCCTTTACGCGCACGTACGCACAGGCGGCGTTCTACTCCGGCCCGCTGGGGATCAACTGGGATCACAGCGCGAACCTGTGGCTGCGAGTGACCGAAAACGGCCGCACGGTCTTTGCTTCGACCGGCACCCTGCGCACTGACGCGTACGTCCGCCACGAGCAGCACGACTATTGGGTTCCCCCGAACGGAGTGGCGGCGGTCGTGGTGGAAGCCGGTGCTTCGTTTGTCATCCGCCATGCGGACGGTCGCCGCATCGTCTACGAGCAGCACCCGAGCCTCGGGCCCACCATCCACGTGGCCGCTCGCGTCGAAGATCGGTTCGGAAACCAACTGGGCTTCGAGTACCAGGACGGGCGGCTGGCGCGGGTGACGGTGAACCATCCCGAGCGCACCGTGGACTTCGAATACGATACCGAGGACCGGATCACGGCGGTCCGCGACTTCACCGGAAGGGTGTGGCGGTACTCCTACGACGACCTGGGCGACCTGGCGGCGGTAACCCTTCCGCACACTCTGCAGTATCTGCAGGGACTGACCACCCGGTACGAGTACAGCACGGCGGCGACCTCGGACCGAGCCCTAGCACACCACCTGACTCAGGTCTACGACGCCGATGGGCTCCTTTACCTGGAGAACGCGTACGGGGAGACGCCCGGGCTACTGAGCTACGGCCGGATCGTCCGGCAGCGCCAGGGCGGCGGTGACGTTCATTTCGATTATGAGGACGTGATCGAGAGCTTCGATGAGCCCTACGGGGACCATGAGCGGCCGGCGCACCAGACGCTGATCACGGAGCGAGACGGGCGCCAGCTCCGCTACCTGTTCAACCGCTTCGGCAACATGCTGCTCCGCCAGGAGTACGCAAGGCTCGACGGGGTGCCGAAGGTGGTCACCACCCATTACCGGTACAACCCGGATGGCAACCTCGTGGGGACGCTGACCCCGCTGGGAGTCCTTACCCAGGCGCTGTACGGACGCGACCTGCATGAGCGGCGCTTCCCACCCGCGGACCTGGAGGCCGCCAGTCATCCGGAACAGGACCCCAACCTCACGCCCGAAGCCCGGCTGCAGTTCCACCAGCTGCTGGCCGTGGTGAAGCGCGGCCGCTACCACCCGGTTACTTCACTTAACCTCGCGTTGGGTCTTTGGTCCAACAGCCTCTTCCCCGACGTCCTGGACACGAGTGCGGAGGATACGGTCCAGAAGTTCACCTACGAGCCCGAGTTCTCGCAGCCGCTCACGATCTCCGACCCGCGCTTCACCCGCAGCGCCGACCCGGCGTTCGTGGAGGACGCCGAGTATCACCGTCACCTGACGCGCTTCACTTACAGCCCGGGGGCCGGGTTCCAACACCTGCTCCTGGCGGCCGTAGAAGCGCCGACCCCGACGCTGCCGGACGGCACACCCGGCGGAACCGTGGCGGCGCGCTACCTGGAGTACGACGACCTGGGCCGCCTGGTGCGGGGGAGTGTTCCCAACGGCACGCCGGGAGGCCTGGAGAACGTCAACGAGTATGCGCCGCCTGGCGGGCCGCAGGAAGGATACCTTCTGGCCACCACGCAAGATCCGGGCGGGCTGAACGTGCGCAGCGCCGTGGAGCGCGACGACCTTGGCCGGGTGGTCAGCGCGTTTCGTCCGCCGTTCTTCGAACACCAGGACGGGCGCTACATCACCCGCAGCACCTACAACGCGCTGGGCCAGTTGATCGAGTCCACCGGCACGGCCCCCTTTTCGCTGCGCACGCGCCACCGCTACACCCGCGGCGGCAGCTTGAGTGAGAGTGAGCACGAACTCCGCGACGCCGAAAACGCCCTCGAGGGCGCGCTGGTGAACCGCAACCGGTACGACGAAGAGCTGCATCTGGTGTCGCTGACTTCCGGCGGGAACCTGGCCGGAGCGGCCGATCCCAGCTTCAAGACGGCGCGCATCCTGTACGACCGGGCCGGTCGGCCCTTCCTCTCCATCGCTCCTTCGGGGCGCAAGAACCGAGCTTTCTACAACGAGCGCAGCCGGCCCTACAAGTCCATCAGCGACTATGGCGGCGTGGATGCGACTACCCGGATGTTCTACGATGCGGACGCGCGCCTAGTGCGGGTGCTCGACCCCAGCGGTGTCGAGACTCGCTTCAGCTACGACGTATTCGGGCGGGTGGTGGAGATCCAGGACCCGCTCGGCAATCGCGTTTTGCGGCAATACGACAAGCGCGGGAACCTCCTGGCGGAGTGCGTTTTCGAAAGCACCGGACCCGATGTTTTCCTGCTCCGGAGCCGCCATGCGTTCGAGTTCGATGAGCTAGGGCGACGCACGATGGCCGGCTGCAACCGCTTCGATCTGGTGCCGGCGGTGAATGCGGGGCAGCTCGCGAGTTTCCTGACCGGTGGCCCCGGCCCGTTCCTGGCGGCGCGGCTGTTCTACGACGACATCGGCAACCTGGTGCGCCAGGTGGATCCGGATGGCCGCGAGCACCGGGTGGAGTATGACGCCCTCAGCCGGCCGGTATCCGAGGTCGACCCGTTGGGGAACCGGCAGCGCTTCCGCTACGACGTGGAGGGGAACCTGCTGCGGGTGGACCGGGAGGAGGTGACGTTCGATCCCGCGACGCACGCCGTGACCGCGCGGCGCCACTTCGCCCAGACCTTTCGTTATGACGAGCTGAACCGGCTGGTCGAAAACCGCTCGCCGTCCGGGAGCTTGAGGTACCGCTACAACAGCCGCGGCAATGCGGTGGCGCTGGTGGACGCGCTGGACCACACCATCGAAACCCGGTTCGACATCTTCAGCCGGGAAGTCGAAATCCGACGGTTCCTGCACCGGCATCAGCCCGGTGAGGTGCCGGTGCCGGTGATCACGCAGCTCGCGTACAACCGCGACGACCAGGTCACTCACCAGACGGATGCTCTCGGCCGGATGACCCAGTTCCGGTACGACAGCGCCCGGCGGCTGGTGAGCACCATCCTGCCGGATGGCAGCGCCGACACCTCCACGTACGACCGGCTGGGGAACTGCGTGGAGTATGTCAACCGGCGGGGGGTGACGCACCGGCTGCAATACGATGCCCTGGGCCGCAACACGGCCCTCCAGGTGGCGCCCGGGGGTGCGGCCGACTTTCTGGGGGCCGTGGATTACCACTGCAGCTACGACGTGCTCGGGCGGATCACGCGGGCGGGCAACGAGTTCGTGGCCACTCGTCTGGCCTTCGACTCCCTGGGAGGGCTGATCGAGGAGGAAACCGCGTTCACCGCTGCCAGCGGGTTGAGCCCGAATCCCCAACGCATCCGGCGGGAATTCAGCAACAGCGGCGCGCTGAACCGCATCCTCTATCCTTCCGGTCGCGAAATCCGCTACACCCGGGACGCGCTGGACCGGGTGACCGCCGTGATGCAGGTGGCCAAGGGCGCAGCTTACCCCGGGGCGGCCGCATTACCCCAGGCCATCACGCTGGCGACCATCGAGTATGAGGGCCTGCAGCGGAAGCGGGTCACCCGCCACGGAGGGCCCTCGACGTCCTTTGCGTTCGACTTCGCGGGGCGCGTGGTCGAGATCGCCCACGCCTTTGGGGGCAGCCCGCCGGTGTTGAAGCAGCAGATGCTGTACGACGCGCTCGGCAACATGCGCCGCCGCCTGGAGGTGGGGCCGGGCCTCCAGGCAACGGAGAGCTTCGAATACGACTCCCTGCTGCAGCTCTACGGGTGCGGGCTCACGCCGACCGCGGCGATGCTCGACCTGACCGGCATCGCACCTCCCACAGCGCCGCTCCCGGACGAGATCCCTGATCTTCAGGGGCAGGTGGACAGCCTGATGGCCGCCGTGGCTGCCCCGGTCACCGAAGTCCTGGACTACGACCTGGCGGGCAACCGAACCGCCAGCAGCTTCGCCGGGGGGCAGAGCTATCAGCCGAATGACCTGGATCAATACGTTCAGGTGGACTCGGAGACGCTGCGCTACGACGGCGACGGCAACCGAACGGAAGACGGGCTGTTCCGCTATCGCTACGACCACCGCTGCCAGCCTTCCCTGGTGGAGCGCAAGGCGGATGCCCGGAGGACGCGGTTCTTTTACGACTACTTCGGGCGCCGCATCGGAGAGCAGGGCAGTGAGGCCGCCCGCCTGGTCTTTGACGGCCACACGCTCATCGAGGAGTACCGGCAGGACCAACTCACCCGCAGCGTAGTGTCAGCCGGCGAATTGGATGACCTGCTGACGATGGCCAGCGGCGGGCGAGACCTGACCCTGCTGGCGGACCTGAACTGCTCGGTACGCGCCGCCTTCGACGGGTCGCAGGCCCACGCCTTCTACTCTTACGACCCCTTCGGCAACCTGCGCAGCACTCCCCCGCCCGGCGACGACACCCTCTTCGGGTTTGCCGGGAAGCCGCGACTGGGCGGCAGCGAGCTTCAGGCGAGCGGGCTTTACGACTTCGTGTACCGCACCTACGATCCCGCGGTGGGGCGCTTCCTGCAGCGAGACCCCAAGGGCTACGTGGACGGGACGAACATGTACCCGTACGCCCTGAACAACCCGCTGGCCCTGCGCGACCCCCTGGGCCTGGAGAGCCGCGCGGAACACGCCTCCGCGCCGGGGTTGGTCCCTCCGCGAATGCGCTTCAGCGACAGCCAGGTGCTCGGCGGCCCCGGAACCTTGCTGCAGTTCGGGGAGGCGAGCGAACCCGAAGCCAGTGCCGAGAGCGCGGAGGGAAGCGGTGGCGGGAGCGCCGGCTTCGATGTCAAGATGGACATCGACTGCGGATTCCTCAATGGGAGGAAGGTGGACTGCATCGCGCTCTTCCAGAGGACGTTCACGGGGTCCAGCTCGTGGGAGGGGACGTACGTACCGACGGCCTTCGAAAACGACACCCTCCGCAAATGGGACAAGCACTACTACCCGATCTATCGGCAGGGAGCGGTGGGGATCGATGCGCTGGTGGGATGGCGGCTGGTGCAGGTTTGGGACATGGGCGGGGACGGAGCCGTCCTCCAGGACGTAACCCGCGAGGGGGAGCGGCTCGGCGATATTATCCAAGTCTCCGGATCCGGCGACATGACGCCCGGCTTCGGAGCCTCTATGCTGGACCCCACAAGCCTCCTTGCAGGGAAGCTTGCCACCTCGTGGATGCGGAGCGCAATCACCCGCTCCGGGATCGACGACTTCGCCTTCCGGTCGATCGCTCAAGACGCCCGGCAACTGACCAACTGGAACCTCGCTCTCCGCACGGTAGCCGCACGGCCGGGAAGCAACTACGCGAGAACCCTGGGTCAGAACCTGACGAAGCGACAGGCCCGCCGCGCGTTCAACGAGGTGCGAAAGGAATTCCTCTCCCTGGAGGGGGTTACGGGATGGACTCACAACGTCCACCATTGGAACCGCCTCTCGAAATTGCCGGAGCTCGCGCTGGACCCCCGCAATCTCTTCCTCCTTGACTCTGGGATTGTGGGGGGCTCCCGCGTAGGGCAGCACATCTTCGTCCACTGGGTGACCCATTCGGGCAATCCGTACTCCGGCCTGAGCCGCCCCGGCGCGATTCTGGAATTGGGCTTTCCGCAGTCCGTCATTCAACCCCTGGCGCGAGGCAGGTAGAGGGGCGGCAAACCGCAGCGTGCCTCGATTGCGGATTGCGGAATGCATGAGGGGCCAGTTTCGAACGAGCGACGGATTGGCCGAATCCGCATGCGTCGCGTGCCGGACGCCTCTGGCGAAAGCCTCGAGCCAGCGGTGTGGGAAATGGTCGAGCCCGGAAGTACGGTCTTCACGGACGGGTGGCGAGGCTACAACGGATTGGCTGAGCTGGGTTACCAGCATGTCGTCGTGCGTAAGGATCCAGACTTGGGAGACAACCTCCTACCGCTGGGAAATCGGATAGCCGCGCTGCTGAAGCGGTGGTTGGTAGGCACTCACCAAGGAGCAGTGCAACACTCACACCTGGATTACTATCTGGACGAGTACACATTCCGGTTCAATCGTCGGACCTCGAAATCGCGGGGCCTTTTGTTCTACCGACTTATCAATCAGGCTATCGACTTAGCAGGCTGTTGAAAATCCGCGAATCAGGTAAAACCCAATCCTGTTCTCACTCACCGATGAAGGGAGAAGCTGCGACTGTCGAACATCAAGGAGACCTCCTTTCCCCAAAAGGGGCCACTCCCACCGCCCGAGCCACCGCCTCCTCAAGCCCCGCCTCATCGGTCCACTTGCCGTAGTGCCGATGATGGGTGGCCGGATTGTGGCCCATCAGAGCCGCCAGATCCCGCACCGGGATGGAGCGTGCGTAGGCCTTGTGGCCGCGCCAGGCGTAGCCGTGCCGCAGGCTGTAGGGCGTGAGTCCGGGGGTGGCATCCGCCATGGATCGCCAGAACGGAAACCGATCCAGAAGCTGGCGAAAGGCGTCGCCCACGCCCTTGTAGGAACCTGCCCCAGCTTGTGTGCGGATCGCTATGGGTAGCTTCACCAGGCCGGAACTCAGCAGTGCCACGGCCCTCGCTCCCTCTCCTTCGCGGCCTGGGAGATCGAGAGGAAGTACCCGCCGCTCTGGCTTCTTCACCTTGAGGGTGCGGACATTCCGCTTCACGCTACCGACGTACAACCTGCCTTCCTCCACCCGGAGCACGCCCAGCTCGGCGGGCCGCAGGCCGAACAGGCCCACCAGCGCCACCGCCAGATGCAGTTCCTCCCTGCCGCCTGCCTGCAGGGCATCAAGGAGCGCCGCCAGCTGCTCGGGCTTGATGGGGATGGAGTCTTCATGGTGGCGATCGGCATGGCCGATCAGCTCTTCGATCACGTCGGCAGGTGGCGACATCCACCGATCGGGAGCCCCGGCACGGGTGACGGCAAACCGCAGCAGTGCCGCCACGTCGAGCCGCTGGCGTTTCTTGCCCACCCCACCAACCGGGCAATCCTGGAAATGCCGCTCCGCATAGGCCTGCATCAAGGCGCGGCCGTCCTTGGGGCTCGACTTGCCCTGCAGCACCTGCAGGGCAAGTCCATCCGTGTGCGCAGGTCTCGCAGGGTCGTGGCCCTGCGCCCCTCACGCGAGGCCATGAACTGCTCCACCACCACCGCCCAGTCCAGCCGACCCGTCTCGGCCGTGGGAGCGTTGCGGATCAGGGCGTAGGCCTCGGCCAGGCCCAGCCCCTGGGCGTCCATCCGCTGCCGGATCTCCCCAAGCGCCCTTACCACCTCTGTCTGAGAGGAGGCGTTCCAGGGCAGGTCCAGGCTCACGGATGAGCGGGTCCCATCGTCGTGGCGGCGGGTGAGCTGCACCTTGTCCCGGTGCCCCCGGATCGACCAGCCGAAGCCGTGCTCGGTCTTGATCACCTCCCGCAGGGTGGTGTCCCAGGACTTCTTGCGGGGTGCTGGCATCGTCGCCTCCTGCCCTGTGCAGGGGGTCAGCAGGGCCAGATCCATCATCCCGCATTGGGCGCAGAACTGGGCGCACTTTTGGCCTGACAAGGGGTGTCATGTCCGATCAGAGAGCAGACCAGATCCCTGAGAGCCCTTGCTAAGACTAGCTTCTTCTTGTCGTGGCCGAGAACGCGAGGGTCTGCCGTTCCCTGCATGGCATGCAGGGGGTCAGCGGTTCGAGTCCGCTTGGCTCCATTTCATTGATCCAGGTTCCCCCTGGGGCATCTTTGATCGGGCTCCTCAGGGGCCCTTGGTGCTGTGGTCAAGCTGGCTGAGCCGGAAACGGCCGGCGTCGGTGCGACCGACAGGATGGCCAGACCCCTGCCCGTTGCCCCTTGACCACCCGCTCCCCCCGGGCCCCATGGCGGCGACGTCAGGCCGCCGGCCTGGTTGCGGGCCTGGCCCTGCTCGTCCCATCCGTCGTCCCGTCCATCGGCCGGGCGGAAGGGATCGTGGAACCCAACAACGGCTCCCTGGCGCCGATCGATCGGGAGGCCTTCCGGCAGCAGTACGGCCAGGAAGGCCTGTTCCGGCTGCGGCTGGGGGTGGATGCGGCCGAACAGGCATTCAAGGCTGGAGCCGCTCCCCAGAGCTGCCCTGCCGCCACCTGGGCCGGCTCGCCGCAGAAGCAGCGGTACGACGCGGCGATGGGCCTGCGGAAGTTCCACGCCGCCGGAGAGGCCCTAGGGGAATGGCGGCGGCTCTGCCCCGCCAGGCCCTGAGCCCCGTCGGAGGGGTGGCCCCCCTGCTCACTCACTGGCCGCCTTCGTGCGCATGGCGGCCTCCAGGCTCCTGATCTCCTCCGGCGACAGCTTGGGCCGATCCAGCTTGAGGGTGAGCTTGTCGAGGGTGCCGGTGAAGCGGAACGGCGGCTGGTAGTCGGCGTCGTTGACGCCGGTGAGGGTGTCGGAGCCGACGTCGAAGCTCTCGTCCCATTGCAGGATCATCGGCAGGGTCTTGGGCATGGTTCTGGTGGCCACCACCTTGCCGTCCACCTTGAGGGTGCCGGTGCCCGGGCGGCCGACGCCGCTGAAGTCGTTGAAGGCCAGGGTGCCGGCCCCCTTGCCGTCGTAAACGAAATCGAACTCCACCTTGTGTTTGCCGGGCGTAAGCGGCGCGGTGCCCTCCCACTTGAGGCGCTCCAGATCGACCATGTTCCAGACCCACACGGGCTTGCTGTTCTTCAGGTAGAAGCCGTAGCCGCCAAAGCGGCCGCCGGAGGTGAGCAGCATGCCCTCGGCGCCGCCGGCGGGCACGTCGATGTCGGCGCTAACGGTGTAGGAGGTGTTGAGCAGGACGGGCGAATCCCCCTGGGGCAGACCCACCATCGGATGGGTGTAGACGAATTCGCTGCGGCCGGCGGTGATGTTGGGCCGCGGCGCCACGATGCGGGCCGCCACCGAGGCATCGAGCGGGAACACCTGGTACTTGTTGGCTTCGGCGATGAAGGCCGCCTTCATCTCCTTCACCTTGCCGGGGTTCTGGGCCGCCAGGTCGGTGGTCTGGCTGAAATCAGTGTTGAGGTTGTAGAGCTCCAGCGTCTGGTTGTTGAGGGGATCGGGGTTGGCCGGGCCGAAGGCCTCCCAGGGGGCCCGGTTCACCTTGGTGCTCAGCAACCAGCCCTTGTCGTAAAGGGCCCACTGTCCCATCATCTCGAAGTACTGCCGCTCATGCCTTGAGGGCGCCTTGGCATTCTTGCCATCGAAGGTGTAAACGAAGCTCGTGCCCTCGATCGGCTTCTGGGGGATCCCATCCACCACCTCGGGCGCCCGCAGCCCCGCCGCCTCCAGGATCGTGGGCACCACGTCGATGACGTGCACGAACTGCTCCCGCAGCCCCCCCCGGTCCTTGATGCGCGCCGGCCACGACACCACCATGTTCTGGTTGACGCCACCGAGCCGGGAGGCGTTCTGCTTGAACCAGCTGAACGGGGTGTCGAAGGCCCAGCTCCAGCCCGCCGACATGTGGTTGTAGGTGAACTCAGTGCCCCAGACGTCGTAGAACTTCATCTGCACTTCAACCGGCAGCTTGTTGAGGCCGTTGAAGAAGGCCACCTCGTTGGGGGTGCCCATCGGACCGCCTTCGGCGCTGGTGCCGTTGTCGCCGTTGATGTAGATGATCAGCGTGTTGTCGAGCTTGCCGAGTTCGTCGAACTGCTGGATCACCCGGCCGATTTCGTAGTCGCTGTAGGCGGCATAGGCGGCGAACACCTCCACCTGGCGGATGAACAGTTTCTGGGCCTCCGGGCTGAGCTGGTCCCAGGGGGTGATCACATCGGCGGGCCAGGGATCGAGCTTGGCGTCCTTGGGAATCACACCGAGCTTCTTCTGGTTGGCGAAGATGCGCTCCCTCAGCTTCTCGTAGCCGTCATCAAACAGATGCATGGCATGGATCCTGTCCACCCACTCCTTGGTGGGGTGGTGGGGCGCATGGGTGGCCCCGGGGGCGTACTTGATGAACAGCGGCTTGCTGGGGTTGATCTGGTGCATCCGCGCCATGTAGTCGATGGCGTCATCGGCCATCTCCGTCACCAGGTTCCAGCTGCCGGGCTCCTTGCCCTCGAAGGGATAGATCTGGGTGGTGTTGCGGAACAGGTTGGGCTGCCACTGGTTGGCGTCCCCGCCCACGAAGCCGTAGAAGTACTCGAAGCCCATGCCCGTGGGCCATTGATCAAACGGGCCGCTCTGGCTGGCCTGGAAGGCGGGCACGTTGTGGTCCTTGCCGAACCAGGCGGTGGAATAGCCGTTGTCCTTGAGCAGGCGGCCGATCGTGGCCTTGTCCCGCTCGATGATGCTGTTGTAGCCGGGGAAGCCGGTGGACTGCTCCGAGATCACCCCGAAACCGGCGGAGTGGTGGTTGCGGCCGGTGATCAGGGCGGCGCGGGTGGGGGAGCACAGCGCCGTGGAGAACATGCGGTTGTACCGGAGGCCCGCCTTGGCCACCCGATCCATCGCCGGTGTGGGGATCACCCCGCCGAAGGTGCTGGGCACCCCGAAACCGGCGTCGTCGGTGATGATCAGCAGCACGTTGGGCGCGCCCTGCGGGGGCGTGATCCGCGGTGCCCACCAGGGCTTCGATTGCAGGGCGCCGTCCTTGATCACCCCACCGAAGGGGGGCGCCGGGGCCGGCAGCTGGTTGCCGGGAATCGTGGTGGTGGCGTTGGGGGCCCCGGGTGTGCCGGTGATCTTCTGGGCGGCTGCGGGCACCCAGCCCGCTTGCCAGCCCACCAGGACCGCCACCAGAACAAGCCCGATCCCCCGGGTGATCAGGGCGAGGACGCGACGCTTAGCCATCGATGGGGGAGGCGGGGAAAACGAGCCGGAAGCCGATGTGGGAGGTGCCGGTGTCAGGACTTTCGGCCTCCCGCGCCGCCGGCCGGTAACGGCTGCAGTAGTCGGGGGAACACAGGAACGAGCCCCCCTTGATCACGTGCTTGGCCACGCCCGGTTCGCGGGGGTCGCTGCTGTCGGCCTGGCGGCTCATGAGGGGATCCAGGCCACCGGCGGCCCCCGCATGATCGGGCCGGTACCAGTCACTTGTCCACTCCCAGACGTTGCCTGTCATGTCGAACAGGCCATAGCCGTTGGCGGGGAACGAGCCCACCGGCGCGGTGCCGGGGTAACCGTCTTCGGCGCTGTTGCGCACGGGAAACTCTCCCTGCCAGGTGTTGGCCAGAGCTGGCTTCCAGGTGTTGCCCCAGCTGAACACCTGATCCCTGAGGCCACCGCGGGCGGCGAACTCCCACTGGGCCTCGCTGGGCAGGGCGCCCCCCGCCCAGCTCGCATAGGCCTCGGCGTCCTCCAGGGCTACCTGCACCACCGGGTGCTCCTGGACGCCAGCGATCGTGCTGTCGGGCCCCGCCGGGTGTCGCCAGTCGGCGCCCGGGATCCATTGCCACCAGCTGAGTTCCTCGATCGGTGCGCTGCTTGAGGGCGGCTTGAAGACCACCGACCCGGGGCGGCGCTCGGCGGCGGAGAGTTCGGGGAACTGCTCCTGGCTCAGGGGCCGCTCGGCAACCGTGTGGTAGCCAGTGGCGGCCACGAAGGCGGCGAACTCCCGGTTGGTCACCTCATGGGTCTGCAGGCAGAACGGCCGGATCCGAACGCCGGCGGCCTCCTGCTCTTCGGGCAACTGCCCGGCTGCTCCGAAGCGGAAGCTGCCCCCGGGGATGAACGTCTGGCCGGTTGGGCACCGCACCGCCATCGCCGCGGCTGGCTCTGCCGGGAGCAAGGCCAGCAGCAGCCCCTGCAGCAGGGCGAAGCAGCCGGCAGCGAAGCTTAGTCTGCGCACCGGTTCAGCTCCTCGGCAGGAGGGGAAGGCCATCGCTCTGGGAAGGGTCGCCCGTGAGCACGGCTTGGCCCTGGGGCGTCGTCGTCGCTGGCACCCGTTCCTTTTCGACGTAGCGCCTGCCGTCGAACACCTGCCTGACATAGGTGGCCGGCGCCCCGCCGCCGGACTGGCGCTGCCAGAGGTCGTTCCAGCCCTGATGCCGGCTGTGGGCGACGATGATCGGCAGGCGACTGATGGGGAAGTCGTTGACCAGGCGGTAGCCCCCCGGGGTCCTGGTGAACAGCTGCAGGTTGCAGCCACCGGAGCCGCAGACGTAGGACCCCATGAGATAGACGAACACCTCGTCCTTGCCGTCGCCATTGAGATCGGTCCGCGCGTAGACGTAGCGCGTGAGTCCGCCGCCCCCCGCCGCCACCATGGCCTTGGTGTAAGAGGGCGAGGCCCGCAGGAGGGCCGTCTCCAGCTCCCGATCGGGCTGGTTCAGGAAGCCCGTCTGCACCAGCGGCTCCCACTCCAGGATCCCCCCATCGGCCATCAGGGCCAGATGCAGGTGGCCGTTCCGGATCAGGTAGGAGCGCACGTAGGGGATCTGGTCGGTCAGCCGCTGGCTGAGACTCGGGGGCGGGCAGTAGGCCCGGGTGGTGGCCAGGGGGCCGAACCGGAAGCTGCCGTTGGCGGGCTCGGCGCTGGCCTGGGCCGTCCAGCTGGCCGTGCCCCTGTTGCAGTCGAGCCGCAGCGAGGCCTTGCCATCGCCGCCGAGCTGCAGGGTGTAGCGGGAAGGATCGGCCGGCCGGGTGCGGCCCACGGCGTCGTCCATCGAGACGATCTGCACCAGGCGCCACTGGCTGCCCGCCAGAGCAGGCAACGGGGCAGCGGCAGGTGAGGCGGGTGCCCCGGGGCTGGCCGAGGCGGGAGACGATGACAGGCCGGCGGTCAGGGCCAGGGCCAGGGCCAACGATGGCTTGTGGAACATGGAAGGCGGCAATGGAGACGACGGGTTTGACCTGAGCATGGCGCCCCCTGTGCTGGCTTCGCTCAGCACCGGGGAGCCTCTCAGGCTCAACCCTGGGGCTCGACGTAATTGCGCTTGAAGATCAGGGAGTAGGTGCGCCCAAGGCCGTGTTCATCGAGGTTGCGAAGCACTGTGTCGGCAAGCTCCCAGCCCCGATCGCCGATCAGATTGAGCAGTTCATGGAACGATTTGAAGCTGTTCCTGCCGGTGCCGTCACTGGAGGCGATGGCACGACCATTGATCAGCACGTTCGTGAGCCCGGCATCCGCCTGATTGTCCCCGAGTTCAACTTTCACGAAGCAGTATTCCCAACGCTCACCGGTGGGTGCGCCGATCACCTCCTCGAGGCTGAAGACATGGCCGAGCTGGCCGGAGGGGATCCATCCCCGCAGGGCTTCGAGCGGCACCTCGCAGAGCACCTGGCCACTGGTGTCCCGCAGCACATAGGTGTCGGCGGCATGGCCACTGCTGGCTTCATCGGGAACTTTTGCGCTGGAAAGCAAACCCATTCCTTTGGCAACCGCGGTGGCCGTATCGAATTCGGAGAGCATGGGAATCAGGGGGTGAAGAAGGGTTGGAGGGTTTGAGGGCCATGAATGCCGGAATGGTTCATTCAGCCTCCGCGAGCAGGGCCTGCTTGGCGGCCTCCAGTTGGCGCAGTGCGTCTTCGCTGACCTTGGGGTAGTGGAGATTCAGGGAAACGAGGGTTTCGATGATGGCAGCGGCCACGGCCACCCGGGTGAACCATTTGTTGTCCGCCGGCACCACATACCAGGGGGCCTCCTTAGTGGCGGTGTGGCGGATCATGTCTTCATTGGCCGCCATGTAGTCGTCCCAGTAGGCCCTCTCCCTGATGTCATTGGCGGAGAATTTCCAGTTCTTCTCGGGCTTGTTGAGCCGTTCCAGGAAGCGACGTTTCTGTTCCTTCTTGGAGACATGCAGAAAGAACTTGCGGACCATGATGCCGTTACGGGCCAGATAACTCTCGAAATGGCGGATGTCCTTGAAGCGCTCATTCCAGATGTCCTTGCCCACGAGTTCAGGGGGGATCTTCTGGCGTTCGAGCAGTTCCGGGTGCACCCGCACCACCAAGGTGTCTTCGTAGTAGCTGCGGTTGAAGATGCCGATCCGGCCCCTCTCCGGCAGGCACTGCATGCAGCGCCAGAGATAGTCGTGATCCAGATCCACCGAGCTGGGTGCCTTGAACGACGAGACCTGGCAGCCCTGGGGGTTGACGCCACTCATGACGTGCTTGATCGTGCCGTCCTTGCCAGCGGCATCCATGGCCTGGAAGATCAGCAGCAGCCCCCAGCTGTCCTGGGCGTAGAGCCTGTCCTGGAATTCGGCCAGCAATTCGATGCCCATCGTCAGGGCTTCCCTGGCCCTGGCCTTGTCCTCGGTTCCCAGATGGAGGGTGTCGGCGGGGTCGATATCCCTGAGGCGGAAGCCTTCTCCGCTCTCCACACGGAACGGCTCCGCAAAACTGCAAGCTCGCTCGATGAGCACCTTCCTGCCGATTGACTGCATGGAAAACCTGCCTCTGGTTTCGTTCTAGACACACCACATGGCAGAAACGACAGGTGTTCATAAACACAGACTCAGCCGCTGTGGATCCCCTGGCGTTCCTGCTCGAACTGTTCCACAGCCCGCTCCAGATTGAAGAACAGGCGCTCCCGCCCCAGTCGTTGACCCAGCTCCTGGCGCTGCACCATCGCCAGCACCGACGGATTGAGACCTGCCAGAGCGAGGCGGATGCCCTGGGACGAATAGTCGCGCTCGACCCTGTCGAGCATGCACAGGGCCGAGTACTCCAGATCGATCAGGGCACTGCCATCGACCACCACCACCCTGGGCTGTTGGCGCCGGATCAGGGCGCGCATGGCTTCACCGGCGGAGGCGGCATTGGCAAAGAACAGCCGTCCTTCGACCCGCAGCAGCAGCAGTCCCGGCCAGGTCTGGTCCTCGTCATGGTCGGCGGTGCGGGGGCGGAAGACATCAGTTCCCGGCTTGCGTGACACCTCGTAGACCCTTGGGTGCATCTCCTGCTGCGCCAGCGCCAACAGCGAGACGATCACCGCCACCAGGATGCCCTTGAGGGTGCCGAGCAGCACCACCCCGGCGAAGGCGACCAGCGCCCAGTGGAACTCCTGGACCCGCACCCGGCGGATGGCCAGGAACTCCCCCGGTGCGATCAGTTCGATCGAATACACCACCACCACCGCCGCCAGGGCCGCCAGGGGCAGGCGGGCGATCAGGGGGGCGAGCAGCAGCATGGTGGCCAGGGCGGTGGCGGCCGTCACCAGTTCCGCCCTCTGGCTCCTGGCCCCCACCATGCGGTTCACCGCCGTCTGGGTGGTGCCGCCTCCGGCCGCCATGGCCCTGAAGGCACCACCGGCCACGTTGGCCAGACCCAGCGCCAGCAGCTCCCGGTTCGGTTGTGGAAAGGGCTCCCCTGCAGCGATGAAGGCTCTGGCCGCCGCGATGCTTTCGGTGAAGCTCATCAGGGCGATGCCCAGCGCGGCGGGCCACATCCGTCGCACCAGCTCCAGCTGGGGCAGGAGCGGTTGTGGCAGGCCTGCGGGCAGCGGCCCCACGGTGGCCACCCCGAAGTGGTCCAGGCCGAACAGCGCCGAGACGGAGATGGCCACAACCACAGCGACCAGGGGGGCCGGCAGCAGGGGCATCAGGCGGGGTAAGGCGAGCATCAGGCCGATCAGGCCCAGCGCCAGCAGCAGCGTCGCCACCGATGTGGCCGGCAACTGGCCCACCAGGGCGGCCAGGTCGCGAAAGAACCCTGCTTTCTCAATGTGCACCCCCAGCAGCTTGGGGAGCTGGTCCACCACGATCACCAGGCCGATGCCCGACTTGAAGCCCACCAGCACCGAGTCGGAAATGAAGTTGGCCAGAAAACCCAGCCGCAGCAGGGAGGCCACCAGCAGCATCGCCCCCACCAGCAGGCTGAGGGTGGCGCTGGCGGCGATCAGGGTCGACGTGCTCCCGCCCGGGGCGACCCGTTGCAGTTCGGCCCCCACCAGGATCGCCAGGGTGGTGGTGGTGCTGACACTCAGGGGCCGCGAGCTGCCCAGCAGGGCATACACCACCATCGGCACCAGGGCGGTGTAGAGCCCCACTTCCACCGGCAGGCCGGCGATGGTGGCGTAGGCCATCGCCTTGGGCAGCACCACCGCCGCCGTCGTCAGGCCGGCGACCAGATCGAATCGGAGTCCACCGGCGTCAGGACCCGGCCTGGCGGTGGTCATGGCCATCGGACCCCTGCGGCAGCATCACTCATCCTGCGGCAATGGGCTCCGACCGGTGGGAAAGGCTGCGCCAGGATGGGAGTTCGCTGCTCAGCCCCGATGGAGATCAACCACCCTGGTGCCAAGCCGTTGACACCCGAGGAGCAGGCTCTGCTGGAGACGTTCCGGAAACATCTTCAGGAGCGGGTCGCCACGGTCGGGCTCACCAGTGACGACATCAGGCACATCATCGAGGGCATGCGCAGCCACCCCGATGCCAGCACCGAGGCGGTGCGTCTCTTGATGGACGAGGCCAGGTCCATGCTCCCCGGCGAACGCCTGGTGACGTTCGACTGGGAATGAGGGCGGATAGCCCCTTCCTGGCTTTCAAGATGCCCCCATGGATGGGATGCAGGCCCTCTTCGCCAGTGTGTCGGAGAACGGCGCGACCGACGCCGCCAGGATTCAGGCCCGCTTGATCGAAAGTGGCCTAACGGCGGACGATTTGAGCTGCGATCGTCAGACCATCTAGGTCCATGGCGCTGGCGATCACAGTGGCGCGAATGCCGATCGTCGATGTGGATATCTACCACTCGATTCAGTCCGTTTCCAAACCCATCCCCTGGGCCTATGCGCTTGATCGTGAAGGAGTGGACTTCACCCACCAGTCCGCCGTCCACTCCCAGACGTTGCCGGCCCTGTCGCGCAGGCCGTAGCCGTTGGCGGGAAAACTCCCCCTGCCAGGTAGTGGCCTGACCCGGACGCCAGCGGTCGCCCTGCCCAGGCCGCGTAGGCCTCGGCATCCGCCAGCGACGCCTGCACCAGCGGAGGGCGGCCGAAACACCACCGAGCCCGGGCGGCGCTCGGCGGCGGAAAGCTCCGGGAACTGGTCCTCCGGCAAGGGCCTCTTCGCCTGGGTCCGGTAGCCGGTGGCGGCCACGAAGGCGCCGAACTCGCGGTTGGTCACCTCCCTGCGGCCGATGCAGAAGGGCCGCAGCCGCACGGAGGCCGCCGCCGCCCAGGCAGGGGCGGGCCCCAGGACCAGCAGGCCCATCCCCAAGGTCAGCAGAACCAGGAGGATCGCCCACGGCAGGGCATCTGGACGGGGGACTGGCACCGGATCGATGGGCTGGCTCAAGCACGGGGCCGCGGGGCCCTGAAGCGAGCGCGCCGCTGGCTCGTAGTGCGGCTCGGCACATTCTTCACAGCCAACCCCAAGCCGGGGGGGCGTCCACCGCTGGGGGCCAGCACCGACCAAGGCGACTGCAGCAACGGTGCCACCCATGCGAGGAGCCCATCGCTACCGACAGGGCACCCCTCGCAGACTTAGAGGGTTGACACCGTTCTTCCCCTGCGCACGCCGATGTCCCCCTCCTTCTCCCAGGCGGTCGAGGCCCTCACCGCCCAGGCCCAGACGCTGATCGCCGCCACCAGCCGCGAAATCGACGCCCTGCGCGAGGAACTGGAGCAGGAGCGGCGCTTCCGGCGCCACCTGGAGGCCAACGCCGCCGCCAGGACCCATGAGGTGGCCGCCCAGCAGGAGGAAGCCCGTCGGGTGCGGGAACGGTTCGAGGCCGAACTGGCTGAGGCCCAAGAGGGCCGACGCCTGGCCGAAGCGGAGGTGGAGCGCTTCCACGAGGCCGTACGCCAGCAACTGGCCATCGCCGAACAGGAACAGGCGGCCCTGGAGGAGGCCGAGCGGGAACGGGATCGCCTGCGCCAGGAGGCCGCTGACCGGCAGTGCCGGGTGCTGAGCCAGGAGCTGGAGCAGGAGCGAGGGGCACGCCTCAGGCTGGAGCGACGCCTCTCCGGGGTGCGTCAGGCCGTGCTGGATCTGCTCGACCCCTTGGACGACGAGGGGGATGGTGCAGACCCCGCGATCGCTGCTGACGTGGAGCAGGCCGACGCGGCCGCGCGCCTCTCCCTGCGCAAGATCCTGGTGCCCCGCTCCACCAGCCAGGACCCCCAACCGGTCCTCAGCTGAGCCCTGCCCTGCCGCGGCGCACCAGGTCCTGTCGCGGCGGGGAGGAACTCCACAACCTGCCCGTGATCACCCGCGATGACGAGGTGGATCGAAGCATGAACAGAAAGCCTTGGCCAATTGGGTCTCGGAGGTTTCAGCAGCCACCATGAATCCAGCTGTCACCCGAGCACCATCCACTCCCTTGCCTTGGCGGGCCCACCCTTGAACCCATCGCTGCAGGCCGCAGGAGTCGCCCTGCTCATGGCCCTGGCCAGGGTGCTGCTGGGTTCGCTGGCCGTGTGGCTGCTGGTGCGGCTGCTGCGCCGCTGGCTCCGCCGCGCCGCGCCTCGCCCCGACACCCTGCCCGACGGCCTGATCGCGCCCCTGCTGCTGAACAGCCTGGCTTCGCTCGGCTATCTCGCCATGGTGGTCTGGGGCTGGCGGTCCCTGGTGCGCGGCTGGCAGGTGCTGCGCATCGATCCTGGTCCCGATCGGCTGGTGGAGGGCGCCGCCCTGCTGGTGGCCATCGTGGTGGTGGTGCGGCTGATCAACCGCAGCCTGCTGCTGCTGCTGGAGCGTTCCCTGCAGCGCCTGGGTCGGGAGGAGCAGACCAGCACCCTGCGGGCCCTGGCTCCCATGATCCGGGCTCTGGTCTGGGGGCTGGGCAGCCTGGTGTTCCTGCAGAAGCAGGGCGTGCCACTCGGCGCCATCTACGCCTCCCTGGCGGGGGCCGGTATCGGCCTGGGGCTGGCCCTGAGGGGGCCCTTGAGCCACTTCATCAACTACCTCACCATCGTCATCGACAAACCTTTCCAGATCGCGATCTGATCGGTTTTGGCGATGTCCTTGGGCCGGTGGAGCGGGTGGGGATCCGCTCCTCCTCCATCCGCAGCCTGGGCGGCGAGCGGATCGTGATCGGCAACGAGGAACTGCTGCAGAAGACCATCCGAAATTTCGGCGATCTGCCAAGGCGCCGTGTCGCCCACACCCTGCGCCTGTCCGACCAGCTGCCGGCGGAGCAAGCCGCCGCCATCCCTGAGCTCGTGGAGCGGGTGGTGCGGGCCCATCCGCCAGCCAGCTTCGACCGGTGCCACTTCATCCGCTTCGCCGACGGCGCCCTCGAATTCCAGTTCGTGTTCTTCGTTCCCGACAGCAGCGTCGTGGTGTACCTCAACCTGCAGCAGGCCATCAATCTGGGCATCCTGCAGGCGTTCCAGTCGCAGGGCATCGCCTTCGCCGCCCCTCCCCAGGACCCTCCGGCAGCCCACCTCAGCGCCCCTCCCGGCTGACAACGTCCGTCCCATCGGGGACTACGGAATGGCCACCTCCGGCAGCAGCAATCCAGCGCCAGGCGGCCGCCAACAGGGCAAGGCCGATCAGGGGACCCTCACCCCAGCGATCGTAGGGGGTGAGATGCGCCCGCTGCTGCACGGTGAGCAAGCCACTGGCGGGACGGCCGGCGGGCAGTTGCTCCAACACCCGCCCAGCGGCGTCCACCAGCAGGCTCGGCCCGGTGTTGGCGGAACTGACCAGCCAGCGGCCGGTCTCGATCGCGCGCAGCTGGGCCAGGGCGGAGAACTGCCCCTGAAGCTGCAGGGGGTAGGGATCAAGGTTGGCGCTGGCCAGCAGCCAACGGGCCCCCTCCCGGGTGGCGGCGGCCAGGGCCGTCCCGTCGGAGAGCTCATAACAGATGGCCACGCCCACATCCCCCCGGGGCCGCGACAGAAGCCGGGAGGCGGGGCCCGGTTCCACACCCCCCACCGCCGATAGGCCGCTCCAGCGCCACAGGTCGGCCAGGGGCACCCATTCGCCCAGGGGCACGACCCGGTGCTTGTCCACCCAGCCGCCAGCCTGGAGCTGGCCGGGCTCGAAGCGCAGCAGGCTGCTGCGCAACTCCAGGCCCTGGCGGCGGAAGCCGCCGCTGAGCACCTCCACCGGCGCCGCCTCCGGCAGGAGCTGGCCGAGGGCCAGGGAACCCTCGGGCAGCAGCACCCCCTGCAGCGGCGGTTCGGCCGTGGCCGCCTGGCGCTGAGCGAAGGCCAGCCGCTGCAGCAGCCGCCGCTGCTGATCGGCCTCGAACTTCTGGCGGGTGGGGATGGCGGGCTGCAGCACCAGCCAGCGCTCGGCCCTGCCACCGTGGGGGACGGCGGCCTGGTTCAGCAGGGCCGCGCCGGCCAGATGGCAGGCGGCCACCAGCAGCAGCGTGATCAACAGCCAGCGGCTACGGCGGGGGGGCACCGCCAGCAGGGCCCGCCAGAGGCCCCAGCTGATCAGCAGCTGAACAGCTGCCAGCAGCCCGGCTCCCCCCAGGGCCGCCAGACCCGCCAGGGCCCGATCCCCCGGCAGCGCCGCGGCCCCCAGACCCAGCCAGAACAGGGGACCACGGGCCAGGAGCACCTCGGCCAGCCCCCACGCGGCTGCCGCCAGCAGCGCCGTGCTGGGCCGTCCGGGATCGAGCCGGCCCACCAGCACCGTCCAGGCCCCCACCAGCAGACCGGCGGCCAGGCCGATGGCCAGCCACAGCGCCAGGCAGATCGGCAGGCTCAGGGGGCCGGGAACGCCGATCCAGTCGAGGGGATGGAGCCAGAGCAGCCAGCGGTGGCTCACCAGCACCGCCGCCAGCCCCCACAACCCGCCGCGCCAGAACCTTGGCGACGCCGTACCCCCGCGACTCCCCGTCAACGACCACAGCACCACCAGCGCCGGCCAGAGCAGCCAGGGCCAGCCCAGGGGCGGCAGGGCCACCCCCGCCAGGAGCCCGGCGGCCCCGGCGATGACCCAACCAGCACGCCGGTCATTGCCCATGGCCACCCGGCGCCGGAGGCGCCAAGGTCAATAAAGAGTCACGCCGTTTCCCCAAGGAAACCTCTTTCATGGACCAGGGCAATCTGCTGCAGATGCTGCTGCTGCGCGGCCTCGGCACCACCTCGCTGGTGGCCGACCGGCTCAAGTACGTCAGCCAGGAATGGGTGAGCAGTGGCCGCCTTGATCCCAACCACGCCTCCGCGTTGGTTGAGGACGTGATGCGCGCCCTGCGGGGCGAGACGCCGGAGGTGGAACAGCAGGCGGAACGCCAGCTGGAGCGCAACCGTGATCAGCTGCTGCAGGACCTGGGCCTGGCCCGCCAGCGGGAACTGGACGAACTGCGCGGCCGCATCGATCGGCTCGAGCAGGCCCTGCGGCAGCGGCAGGCGAACGGCGAGACCAGCGACTGATCACACTGGCAGAATCGCCGCATCCAGGGACTTTCCGCATGCGCGACATCCTGATCAGCTCGTTCGTCTGCGTGGCTTGCCTGATGCTGGCCCTGGTGAGCCAGCTGGTGTCCCCCTCCGTGGTGGAGGCGGCGTCGCCGGCCCCAGTGGATGCCGGCGTGCAGCAGGCCCTGGCCCGCTCCGGCCCTGCCCCCACCGCACCGGAGGCCAGCCCTGCTGTCGCGGCGCCCCTTGAACTCGACCCCGACGTCCCCAACCCCACCCTGTTCACCATGGCTCCCGATTCCTCCAGCGCCGAGATGGCCTCCAGCGGCGCTTCGGCCCTGGGCGGTGAGCTCGTCTCCCCCACCGAGCGCACCACCCCCAGCGGTCTGCGCATCACCGACCTGGCCCTGGGCGAAGGCGCCGAAGCCAAGAGCGGCCAGACCGTGGTGGTGAATTACCGCGGCACCCTCACCAACGGCAAGGAGTTCGACAGCAGCTATGGCCGTGGTCCGTTCAGCTTTCCCCTCGGTGCCGGCCGGGTGATCCGGGGCTGGGACGAGGGCGTGGCCGGGATGAAGGTGGGCGGCAAGCGCAAGCTGGTCATTCCCCCCGATCTGGCCTACGGCGAGCGTGGCGCCGGTGGTGTGATCCCCCCCAACGCCACCCTGGTGTTCGAGGTGGAACTGCTGGAGGTGAAGGGTTGAGGCACGGCCCCCGGGCAGCCGGGATTCGGGTGACGATCGTTAAAATGCCGCGTAACCCCAACCGTCTCCCATGGCTCACCAGCTGCCCGAACTGCCCTACGGCCTCGACGCACTCGAGCCCCACATCTCCCGGCAGACCCTCGAGTTCCACCACGGCAAGCACCACGCCGCCTACGTCACCAACCTCAACAAGCTGATCGAA
>CALRQM020000014.1:0-51709 GCA_943370335.1 Bordetella parapertussis
CCCAGCATTCCCTGCGGGAGCTCGCCAAATTGCTCGAAAGCCATGGGGTGGAGGTGAGCTACGCCATCCATCCGGTGGCAGGGCGCATGCCGGGCCACATGAACGTGCTGCTGGCCGAGGCCGACGTGCCCTACGAGCAGCTGCTGGAAATGGACCTGGTCAACCCCGAGTTCCCCCGCACCGATGTGGTGATCGTGCTGGGGGCCAACGATGTGGTGAACCCCCAGGCCAAGAACGACCCCACCAGCCCCCTCTACGGCATGCCCGTGCTGGAGGTGGATCAGGCCCGCCAGGTGTTCGTCGTCAAGCGCAGCCTCGGGGCCGGCTATGCCGGCATCAACAACGCCCTGTTCGAGATGCCCCAGACCGCCATGGTCTTCGGCGATGCCAAGGCGGTGCTCAATGGCCTGCTGAGCGAGCTTCGCTCCATGGGCGTGGGCAAGGCGAAGGTGGCGGCCTGAGGGAGGGGCCGGGGTCGTGAGCCAGCTTCCCCACCATCTCGGCCTGCCCCCCTTCCGCCAGCGTTCCCCCTGGATCGGCGGCGATCTGCAGACCCTGCGGGACACCCTGCGGCCCCTGAAATTTCCCCCCGATCGCGCCGAGGCGCTGCCGATCCCCCTGGCGGACGGCGACCAGCTGGTGGCTCTGCTGGACCGTCCCGACGGGGGAGCACCGCTCGGCCTGGTGCTGGTGCTGCATGGTCTGGGGGGCTCCAGCGATGGCCCAGGCCCGCGGCGCCTGGCCCAGGCCCTGGCTGCCGAGGGCTTCGCCGTGCTGCGCCTCAACCTGCGGGGGGCCGGCCGCGGCCGACCCCTTGCCCGGGGCACCTACTGCGCCCGCTGCAACGAAGACCTGCGGCCGGCCGTGGCCCGGGCCCGGCAACTGGCCGCCGACCTGCCGTTGTATGGCGCCGGCATTTCCCTGGGGGGCACGGTGCTGCTCAACGCTGGCCTGGCTGGCCTGGACTTCGATGGCCTGGTCAGCGTCAGCAGTCCCCTCGATCTGGGGGTCTGCGCCGTCCAGTTCGAGCGCCGCCGCAACCGTGTCTACCAGCGCTGGCTGATGCAGCGCCTGCGGGAGCAGGCCCTGACCGATCCGGGTGGGCTTCGGGAGGCGGAGCACCAGGCGCTGGTGGGGCCAAGGCGTGCCCGCACGATCCGGGCCTTCGATGCCGCCATCACGGCGCCGCGCTGGGGCTTCGCTTCGGTGGCTGAGTACTACGCCGCCGCCAGCCCCCTGGCTCCTCTGCTCGACGGCCGGCCCCTGCCCCCCACCCTGCTGCTCCATGCCGGCGACGATCCCTGGGTGCCGGTGGGCCCGCTGCGGCAGCTGGCGGCGGCCCTCCCCGGCCGTGCTGGGGCCGGCGGGGGATCGGTCCCCACGGTGGTGATCACGCCCCATGGCGGCCACAACGGCTTCCATGCCCCCGGCGACGGGCCGGCCTGCTGGGCCGATCGCCTGGTGGTGGCCTGGCTGCGGCGACTCAGCCGGGGGGAAGGGGGCGGCTGAAGGGGGTGCGGCGCACGATCCACTCCTCGATCGGCACGCCGCCGATCACGTGCTGATGCACGATCCGTTCGATCCGCTCGGGGGTGACGCCGCCGTAGGTGAGGCCCTCCGGCCAGATCAGCAGCACCGGGCCCTCGCAGCAGACGCGCAGGCAATCGGCCTTGGTGCGCAGCACCACCCCCTGGGGCCGGCCGGGCTCCTCCAGCCCCAGCTCCCGAACGAGCTGCTTGAGCCGGTCCCAGCTGGCCGCCCCGACGGCCGGGTCGCCACAGAGTGCCTTGGTGGGCGTGGCACAGAGCAGCAGGTGGTGCTGGACGCCGCTCACGCCGGAAGGGCCGGGGCCGGTTGGCGGCGGAGCGCGATCGCTGCCTCGCGGGTGGCCTGGCGGGCCCATCCGTCCACTGCCAGCACGTCGTCGAGGGAGGGGGTGCCGTGGTGGTCGACGCGGTGCCGGTCGCAGACCCGCTCGATCAGCTCGGGGATGGCCAGGAAGGGAATGGCCTCTTCCAGGAACAGGGCCACGGCCTGCTCGTTGGCGGCATTGAGCACGGCGGGCATGGTGCCGCCGGCCCGGCCGGCGGCGTAGGCGAGGGCCATGCAGGGGTATTTCTCCAGGTCGGGGGCGCGGAAGGTGAGCTGGCCCACGGCGGTGAGATCGAGGCGGCGCCAGGGGGTCTCCAGGCGCTCCGGCCAGCTGAGGCAGTAGAGCAGGGGCAGCTTCATGTCGGGCCAGCCCAGCTGGGCCAGCACGGAGGAATCGGCGAGCTCCACCATCGAGTGGATGATGCTCTGGGGGTGGATGACGATCTCGATGTGGTCGTAGTCGAGGCCGAACAGGTAGTGGGCCTCAATCACCTCCAGCCCCTTGTTCATCAGGGTGGCCGAATCGACCGTGATCTTGCGCCCCATGCTCCAGTTGGGGTGGCTGGTGGCATCGGCCACGGTGGCCTTGGCCAGATCGGCGGCGGGCCAGTCGCGGAAGGCCCCGCCGGAGGCGGTGAGCTGGATCCGCCGCAGGCCAGGGGTCGGCACGCCGGTGGAGAGGCGGGCGGTATCGGCCCAGGGGGTGCCCTGCAGGCACTGGAACAGGGCCGAATGCTCCGAATCGGCGGGTAGCAGCCGGCTGCCGCTGCGCTGGAGCTCGGGCAGCACCACCGGGCCGGCGGCGATCAGGGTCTCCTTGTTGGCCAGGGCCAGGTCCTTGCCGGCGCGGATCGCCGCCAGGGTGGGCAGCAGGCCAGCACAGCCCACGATGCCGGTGACCACCAGATCGGCGCTGGCCCAGGCGGCGGCCACGCAGAGGCCCTCGGGTCCGCCCACCAGCTCGGGCAGCCGGGCCGGACGCCGGGCCGGCTCCAGCGCCGCCAGGCGGCTGGCCAGCTCGCTGATCCGGTCGGCCTCGGCTAACGCCACCACCTCCGGCTGGTGGCGGAGGATCTGCTCCACCAGGAGATCAAGGTTGCGGCCGGCGGTGAGGGCCACCACCTGGAAGCGATCGGGGAATTCCTCGGCGATCTCCAGGGTCTGGGTGCCGATCGACCCGGTGGAGCCCAGCACGGCGATGGCTTTCACAGGCTGGCCCCAGTGGGATTCATGGCGTACCAGTGTCCCATCTCCAGCCGCCGGTCCCGCTGGCTTAACTGGGTCGACACCGAACCGCTTTCATGTCTTGGCTGCAGCGCTGGAACTTCATCGAGCGCGCCCGCATCGAACGCCAGCTCTGGGAAGCCTTCGAGCGCCGCGAGGATCTCGAAGCGCTGGTGGAGGAGTGCCGCGGGGCGGTGGCCGCCGGCGATCGCGAGCGGGCCTTCCAGCTGGAGGTGTGGCAGACCACCCTGCAGCGGATCCGCAAGATAGAGACGATGATGGCCGGCAAGAAACCCTGACCCGAAGGCTCCTCAGGAGCGCCGGCCGCCCAGCTCCCAGGCCCGCTGCACCAGGGGCCATACCGCCTCGGGCGGCAGCCCCTCCATGCAGGCGTGGGGCTCCAGGGGGCAGGTGGGGTTCTCGAAGCGCAGCTGCTGGCAGACGTTGCAGCGGTGCTGGCTGCGGCTGATCCAGACATGGTCGGCCCGGGGGGCCCAGAGATCCCGGGGGCTGGCACCGATGCCGTCGGCGTCGGTGCCGAACAGCGCCACGGTGGGGCAGCCGGCGGCCGCGGCCAGATGCAGCGGGCCGGAATCGACGGCGATGCAGAGCCGGCTGCGGGCCAGCGCCCCCACCAGCGCCGGCAGACTCAGCCGCCCGCGCAGGTCCCGCAGGCCGGCGCGGGCCAGCAGGGCCCGCTCGAGCCGATCACCGGCCTGGCGAGGCTCGGCGGGGGGAGGGCCGCCGATCAGGCCGATGGCCCCGGCCGCGAGGCCCATCTCGTGCCGCAGGCGCTCCAGCAGGGCCAGCCAGTTCTGCAGCGGCCAGAGCTTGGCGGCACGCTCGCCGTTCACGGCGATCAGCACCGGTGGCAGGCCAGGCGGTGCGGGCTCGCAGGGGAGCTCCACCCGTTCGAAGTCGGTGTCGACAAAGGCAACGCGGCAGTGGAGTTCGCGGATGCTGTTGCTGCCGATCCAGCCGCCGTAGCGCTCCACCAGGGCAGGGCTGGCCCAGTGGGGATCGAGGGCCAGGGCCTGCAGGGGATGGTCGCCGGGTGGGATCGGCGCCGCTCCCACCACGAACCGGGGGGCCAGGGCCTGGGCCCAGGCGGCGGTGTGGGGGCTGTGGCCGTCGGCGTTGATCACCAGATCCACCCCGCCGTCCTGGCCCCGGCCCGCCAGGGTTCGGCGCCACTGCGCCAGGGCCGGCAGGGCGGCCGGGCCCTGCTCCGCCAGGGAAAGGCTGGCATCGATCCAGGGGTTGAGCCGCTCCAGCTCCAAGGTGCGCTGGCTGCCCACGTAGGTGAGCCGGGCTTCGGGGTACTTGTGGCGCAGACCCCGCAGCAGCGGTTGCAGCACCACGTAGTTGCCCAGCTTGGGGGCTCCGAGCACCACGATGCGGGGCCGGGGGCCGAGGTCCTGGTCCTGGAAGCGGCGGATCAGGCGGGGGAGGGTGTTCATGGCGGCCCGGCGCCGACGGGAGCGGCCGGCTCAAGCACCCACTGGCTCAGCCAGCGGCGCATCCAGGTGCCGCGCTGGGGCTGCTCCAGGCGCCGCCGGCTGTGCAGCCAGAGGCTGTTGAGCAGGAAGGTGGTGCGGTTGCAGGCCTCCAGCCGGGGATCACTGGTGATGGTGGCGCTGGCCGTGGGGTTGGCTCGCAGCTGCAGACTCTGGAGGTCGTCCGGGGTGATCCATTCGACGGCGCCGCTGGCGTGCAGGCGCTCGGCGTAGTCGAGGTCTTCGCAATAGGCCGGGTGGAAGTTGGGATCGAAAAGACCCACCCGATCCCAGGCGGCCGGGGTGATGGCGAAGGCGGAGAACTCCTGGGGGGCCGGCAGCAGCGGCAGGAACTGGGGACGGGACGGGTCGACCCGCTCAATCAGCCGGGCCAGGACGCCCGGGGCGAAGACGACATCGTTGTTGACCAGCAGGGCGAAGGGCGCCTCGGGAAAGGCCGTGAGGATCGCGTTCCAGCTGGAGGCGACACCCTGGTTGGCGAAGGGCCGCGCCACCCGCACCTGGCCGATGCCGGCGGGGGGCTCCCGCTCCAGCTGGGCCAGCACCCGGCTGAGGGCCGCACTGTCGGGGAGGCCGGAGGCGATGCTGTTGTCGACGATGGCGAGGGTCTCGACGGGGTGGTCGAGGCTGTCGAGCAGACGCAGCAGGAGATCGGGCCGGTTGAGGATCGGAACGCCCAGCAGAGGGATGGCTGTGGGCGTGCTGGTGCGGGGGCAGACCCCATCCAGCTGTCGCCAGAAGTCGTCAACTGGTGTGCGATCGCCGCTGAGGGAGGCGTACTGGGCCAGGCAGCCCCAGAGGTCCGGATTGGTGAGGTCGCCGCGGCAGGGGGAGGGGGGCAGCGTGGAGAAATAGGTCCTGGTCCAGAGATAAAGGAGGGACTTTGCCGCCGCAAGGTCCCCCTTCTCAAGACAGGTGATGTAGTTACGGGCGAAGCGGTTCTGTTCCAAGCGGGCCACCGGTGGCTGGGATCATCAGCCGAAGGTGATGGAGTCGCCCTGGAAGGAGATGAAGGCCGTCTGGCTGGGGTTGAAAGTGTATTCATCGCCACCGATGATGAGCAGATCCCCGTCTCCGGCACCGAAGATCTGGGTGCCATTACCAAGATCTATCCTGAGGTTGAAGAAGACCTTGTCGATATGGGCATCGTTGCCAAGATCGATCCAGGTGTTCTGCACCTTGGCGGAGAAGTCGAGAATGTCGGCCCCCTGGCCAAGAAGGACGGTGGAACCGCTGACCTTGCCACCAAAGATCAGGGTGTCATTACCGGAGCCCGTGCTGATCCTGACGCCATCGGCCTTGTCGGTGATGGTGACGCTGTCGGCCCCAGTGCCGGCGGTCATGGTGGTGTCCTTGAGCGCACCGGTGATGGCGGTGTTGTCACCATTGCCGAGGGAAATGGTGCCTCTGGTGATGTCGGTGGCGATCAGGGTGTCGTCGCCAGCGCCCGTGCTGATCGACGTATTACGGGCGTTGCCGGTGAAGGTGACGGTGTTGTCGTCGGCGTTGCCGGTGTAGGACGTGTCCTTGGAAGCTCCCGAGAACGTGGTGCGCGTGTCACCGCTGGTGGGCTCCTTGATGCCCACGTCGTCAATGGTGCGGCCCTTGTTGGGGAAGACGCGGGTGTTGACCGTGTCACCGTTGAGGCTGGTGAGAACCTTGGCACCGGATGTGGTGGTCTGGGAGATCGTCCCGCCGGCGGGGTCCGGCACGAAGATCGAAAGGGTATCGGAAGAAGCCATTTCGAGAAAAATGCCTTTTATTTGTTGAGCCGAAGCTTATGGACTTGTAATTGAACCTACGTGTATCCCGTGTAACGTTTTCAACTAACCCTCTTAAACATCTCACCCACGATGAGCAAAACCTAAGGTTGTCTTTGCCAGCCCTTTGCTGTCGCCCCGCGATCTACAGGCAGATTCTCAGGAAAAACATTGTTGCCGCAGTGCTATTGCTGGGTCACTATTCCTGTCATGCCAGCGCTTTCCAGTAATTCAGAATTCGAGCAGGTCCTTCAGGAAGTGAGGCAGGCGGAGAGCCGGCAGGAATGGCGTGAAGCCGCCTGCATGTACCAGGAGCTGATTGAGGCGCAGCCTGCAGATGGGCCGCTGATCCTGTGTACCGCGAATGCCCTCTGGCTCTCGGATCAGCCGGAGGAGGCCCTGGAGCTCTACCGGCGGGCGTCCCTGCAGCTGCCGTCCAGCCCCGCCCCCCTCATGGGCCTCGGCAACAGCCTGCGGGATCTCAACCGCTTCGAGGCGGCCGACCGCGCCTTCCGGGCCAGCCGTCAGTTGCGGGATGGCCCGGAAGTGGCCTGCAACCACGCTTCGGTGCTGATCGGCCTGGAGGCCTACGGCGAAGCCTTCGCCCTGGCCGAGCGCCGTTTCGAACTCCCCAGCCACGCCCCCGGACCGAAGGGTGGGGTGGGGGCCGTGGTGGCCCGCGCTCGGCGGTTGCACGTCCGCACCGAACAGGGCCTGGGGGATGGCCTGCAGTACCTGCGCTGGATCCCCCCCCTGATGGAGCAGGCCGCGGCCCGGGGCCAGCAGGTGGTGCTGGAGGTGGAGCCGTCGCTGGTGGCGCTGTTGCAGGTGGGGCTGGCCTGGTTGCCCCAGCCGCCGGAGGTGCGGGAGCGGGCCGAATCCCATGGCGACAGCCTGGTGAGCCTGCTGTCGCTGCCGGTGGCCCTGGGTGGCGCCCCCTGCCCCCAGCCGCCGGGGCCGGATGGGCGGGGCACCTACCTGCGGGGCCTGGACCCCGCCCCCTCCGCCGACGGCTACGGCCGGCCACCGCGGATCGGGCTCACCTGGGCCAGCGGCCGGAAGCTCAGCGATGGCTTCACCCTCAGGGAGTACCGCAAGCGCAGCCTGCCGGCCGCCGCCCTGGTGCGGCTGGTGGAGGGTCTGGTGGCCCTTGGCTGCGAGCCGGTGCTGCTGCAGCAGGGGGAGGACCGGCAGCTGGCAGAGCCGGTGGCCAACCTGTTCGGCGGGGCCATCGACCCAACGGGAGATTTTCTCGCCACGGCCCGGGTGCTGGCCGGCACCGACCTGCTGATCACGGTGGACACCGCCATGGCCCATCTGGCCGGCGCCATGGGCCATCCGACCTGGGTGCTGCTGCCCTTCAGCGCCGATCCCCGCTGGCTGAGGCAGCGGGACGACAGCCCCTGGTACCCGAGCCTGCGGCTGTTCCGCCAGGACACCGACCGGGACTGGCGGCCGGTGGTGGAGGCGGTGCTGCGGGCCCTGGAGCCACGCCTGCGCCGCCGCTGAGCCTGCGGGCTGGGGCCGCTCAGCGCAGCAGCTGCAGGCTGCGGATCAGCGCTTCAAAGGCCTCGGCGGCCCGGTTCACCTCGTAGCGTGCGGCGACGGTGGCGCGGCCGGTGTCGGCCAGGGCGGCGAAGGCCGGCGGGTCGGCCAGCACCGCCAGCAGGGTTTCGGCCAGGCGATCGGTGTCGTTGAAGGGCACCAGCAGCCCGTTGTGGCCGTGCTGGATCACCTCGTTGATCGGCGGGTTGTCGGAGCCCACCACCAGGGCGCCGGAGCCCATGGCCTCCAGCAGGCTCCAGGAGAGGGCGTAGGGATAGCTGAGGTGGACGTGGACGGTGCTGAGGCGGAACAGGGCCAGCAGATCGCCGTGGGCCAGGGGTGGCAGGAAGTGGACGCGCTCCATCGGCAGCCGGTGGCCGAGCAGGGCCAGCAGTTCGCCCTTGTGGCCGCCGGGATGGGACGAGGGGGCCCCGTAGCCGCTGTCGGTGCCCCCCACGATCACCGCCCGGGCGTCCGGCCGGCCGGCCAGCACGGCCGGCAGGGCCCGCAGAAAGCTACGAAAGCCGCGCAGGGGCTCGAGGTTGCGGCTGGCGAAGGTGATCACCGGATCCCCTTTCATCAGGGTGGGGCCGCCCTCCAGCCGCAGGCGGGTGCTCCCGGTGGCGGCGGGTGGCAGGGCGATGCCCTCGTGCAGCACGTGGAAGCGGCTGCGCAGGTGGGGGGGGAAGGTGTCGCGGGCAAAGCGGGTGGGCACCACACAAGCGTTGGCGTCGGCCACCGCCGCCAGGCCCATCAGGTTGCCCCGGCGCCACTGGGCCCGCAGGGCGGGGGCGGGTTCGCCCAGGTCGGCATCGAAGCCGTAGCCAAGCAGGAGCGGGGCGGCATAGAGCTCGGGGTAGGCGATCAGCACCGCTTCAGGCCAGACATCGCGCAGGTAGAGCAGCTCCCCCCAGCCGCTGTGGGCCAGCACGGCCTGGGGGCGGTAGCCCTGCCCACGCAGCTCCAGGCAGCGCTCCTGGACGCGGACGGCCCGGTGCAGGTTGGTTTCCAGCAGCGGATCGGCCAGCCCCGCCGGCAGGGCCGGCGCCTGCCAGGCGTAGTCGAGCCGCTGGCCGCGGGAGGTGGCACCCAGGCCGAGGACGCGGTGGCCGCGGCGTTCGAGGGCGGGGGTCAGATCACGAAACTGGCCGGGATGGTTCTGATGGATCAGCAACAGTTCCATCCGGCAACGCTATTACAATCCCGCTGCCTGAACTGACCTGCGTCATGTCGCTCTGGAGCCGTCTGTTCGGACGCCGGGATACGGTGAGCTGGGGTGAAAGAAAGCTGCAGAAAGATAGTGGTCTTCTGGATACGCTGGTGAGCGATCCAGGCACCATCCCGATGGAGATGGATCGCCGGCCCCAGATCACCCCCTGGTCGGCGGCGCGGCTGGGCACGATCTTCATGGATTTCGCCCACGAAGCCACCCCCACGCGGCTGGCGGAGGCGCGGCTGGCACGCCAGTGCCTGTCGAAGTTCTGGTTGAGTGCGCCGATCGATGCGCTGGAGCTTCTCTATGGCTCGGCGGTGGGCCAGAGCTATCGCCAGATGATCGGAACTGAGCTGGCCTCCCAGCCGCTGCTGCGTGATGAAGAGAGTTGGAGAGACCATCTCTCCGAGCGGCTCCAGAGCGGTTTCGATCGGCCGGAAATGGCCAATGTGCTGCTGGCGGTGATGCCCTATTTCCGCCCCGGCAAGATGAAAGTGCGCAACTGCGAACAGAATCTTCCTGACTGGCTGCTCGAGGACTACGCCAGCCTGTTCGAACCTGAACTGCTGCCGCGGCTGCGCCAGCCCAGTCCCCTGGAGCGCCGGGCGCTGGCACCGGCTCCGGTGTCCGCAGAGCCGGAGCTGCCGCCGCTGCCCCAGCTCTCCGCCTTCAGCGGCGCCCAAGCCCTGCAGCTCACCGGCAGCGAGGAGTTTCTCACCCGTCTCAACGGGCTGGTGAATCTGTTCGAGATCGACCCGGATGACGGGGCCATCCTCCAGGAGCTGGGCAGCTTCCGCCGCCAGCTGGGCCAGATCTGGCTGGACACCCCCGAGGAGCAACTGCAGCCCCTGTTCGAGAGCCCGTTCGGCGATCTCTACCGCAAGTTCCTGCGCAGCGGCTACGCCGGCACCCCCCTGGCGGAGGAGGACCGGCAGCTGCGGGCCCAGCTGGCCCACTACGTGCGCAACATGACCCGCCCCAAGGCCACCCAGGTGGTGCTGGCGGTGCTGCCCTTCTATCCCCCCGGCAAGATCGGCTTCGCCGGCGGCGAGCAGTTCATGCCCCAGTGGCTGCTGGGGGCCCTGCCCAGCCTGTACGTGAAGAGCTGAACGCGGCTGGCCGCCAAGACGGGGGCCTCACTCGTGGAACTCCTTCCACAGCAGCCAGTAGGTGAGGTAGCCGAGCAGGGGCAGCAGGACCATCGGGGCCAGGGCGAACAGGGTCACCACCGGCGGCAGGTGCAGCACCAGCCAGAGCAGCACCAGGCCATAGGCGAGGAAGGCCAGGGTGATGCCCATCCACCGCTGGCGCAGGCGCTCGTTGAGGCGCAGCCGCCAGGCCTTGAAACGGCGGCGGCGGCGTTGCTCGGGCGGCACGAAGCGCCACCAGTCGCCCTGGGGTCGGGCGCTCACTGGGGCCGCAGACGCTGGAGGTTGCGGCGCTGGTCTTCGAACAGGCCGGTGAGCAGGCTGATCACACGCCGTTCGCGCAGCTTGATGTCGGCGGTGAGGGCCATGCCGGCCTGCAGCGGCACGCTGCCCGCGTCGGGCAAGGGGATGGTCTGGCGGCCCAGTTTGAGGATGACCGGGAAGTGGAGGCCCTCGGCCTGGGTGCCGAGCACCTGGGTCTGCTCCTCGGGGGTGAGGGCATCGGAGCCGATGCGCTCCACCGTGGCCGGCAGGTAGCCGAAGCTGCTGGCGGGGAAGGTCTCGATCGAGAGTTCGGCGCTCTGGCCCACCTGAACAAAGCCGATGGCCTTGTTGGGCAGGTACACCTTGGCCCGCAGGGACTCCTGGGGCACCACCTTCAGCAGCGGGGTGGTGACACCGGCGCCCACCACACTGCCGGCGCTGGCCTCAACGTCGAACACCAGGCCATCGGCGGGGGCGGTGAGCAGGCCGTACTGGATCTGGAGGCGGGCCTGGCGGATCTGGGCGTCGAGATCACTGATCTGGCGCAGGTTGGCTTCGATCGCCGTGCGCAGCTCCACGTCGGTGCCGGAGCCGGTGTTGACCAGCTGGGAGCGCAGGCGGGCGATCTCGCGCTCCTCTTCGGCCACGCTGGTGCGCAGGTCCTGCATCTTGTTGCGGGCCTCGAGCAGCTGCACCTCGCTGACGGCGCCATCGCGCACCAGCGACTGGTAGCGGCGCTCGATGTCGGCGTAGATGCGCAGGGAATCGCGGTAGCCGGCCAGGCGGGTGGTGCTCTTGGCCAGTTCCTCCCGGGCGGCATCCAGGCGGCTGTTGAGCTCGCGGGCGCGGTCGCGCAGCTGGCTCTGCTGGTTGGCGGTGAGGCCGGCGGTGGCGGCCTCCTCGCCGAGGGTGGCCTTGGCGACGCGGTTCTCGTTGAGCAGCCGCTCGCGGATGCTCTCGGCGGCGGCCAGCTTGCTGCGGGGTTCGCGCAGGTCGAAGCGGATCAGGGGCTGGCCCTTTTTGACCGACTGGCCCTCCTTCACCAGCACCTCCTCCACCACCCCGGGGACGGGGGAGGCGACGTCCTTGACGGTGCTGGTGGGCTCGAGCTTGCCCGGCACGGCCACGGTTTCGGAGATCGGCGCGGTGACGCTCCAGAGGCCGAGGGCGGCCACTCCCCCCACCCCCGCCCAGACCAGCAGGCTGGAGCTGCGGCGGCTCTTGCGCAGCACCACGGTGTCGCGGAACGACCACTCCTGGGCGGTGTCCGAGCCGGTGGTGGCGAGGCCGCTGCCGAAGGGGTGGCTGACGGCCGAGGGGTCGCTGGGGTCGCCGGGGGGCGGGGCCTCTTCGGCAGGCGCACCGGCGGGAAGGGAACCCTGGCCCACCAGATCGACGCGCACCGGAATCACCGGGTGGCGGCGGCTGGAGCGGGGGGAGCGCAGCCAGTCGACGCAGCCGTCGAGCAACGACACCAGGCGGGAGGCGGGATCGGAGGCGCGGGGTGGGGTGGCCATCAGCTGAGACCCTCCTGGTTCTGGCTGCGGTAGAGGGCGTAGTACCAGCCGCGCAGCTGCATCAGCTGGCGATGGCTGCCCTGCTCCATCACCGCGCCTTTGTCCATCAGCACGATCAGGTCGGCGGGCTGGACGGTGGAGAGGCGGTGGGTGATGAAGAAAACGGTGCGGCCGCGGAAGGCCTCGAACAGGTTGATGCACACCTGGCGCTCGGTGCTGGCGTCGAGGGCGCTGGTGGCCTCGTCGAGGATCAGCAGGCGGGGGTTCTGGAGCACGGCCCGGGCCAGGGCGAGGCGCTGGCGCTGGCCGCCGGAGAGGCCGGCGCCCCGTTCGCCGACGTTGGAGTTGTAGCCCTGGGGCATCTGCATGATGAAGTCGTGGGCGCAGGCGATGCGGGCGGCGCGGATCATCTCGGCGGCGGTGGCATCGGGCTTCACCATCAGCAGGTTCTCGCGGATGGTGCCGTCAAAGAGGAGCGAATCCTGGGGCACCACGCCGATCTGGCGGCGCAGGGAATAGAGCTCCACCTTGCCGATGTCGAGGCCATCGATCAGCACGCTGCCCCGCAGGGGGGCGTAGAAGCGGGAGAGCAGCTTGAGCAGGGTGGATTTGCCGCTGCCGGAGCCGCCCACCAGCCCCACGAAGGAGCCGGCGGGGACCTCCAGATCCACCCCATCGAGCACCAGGGGTCCCTGGTCGCGGAAGCGGAAGCCCACATCGACGAACTGCACCCGGCCCTGGAGCGGCGGCAGAGGAATGTTGCTGGCCTGCTCGCTGGTCTGCTCGGTGTCGCGGTCGACCACATCGGCCACCATGCGCAGGGACTGGGTGTTGAACTGGAAGTCCTGCCAGGTGCCCACCAGCTGCACCAGGGGCTGGCGGATGTAGCTGGAGAGGATGTTGAAGGCGAACAGGGCGCCGACATTGAGCTGGCCCTGGATGATCAGCCAGATCGCCACGGCGATCACCACCAGCTGCCCCACGTTGCTGAGGAAGCTGGAGAGGTTGGCGATCGCTTCGCGGGTCACCTTGAGCTTGAAGTCTTCGCCGATGTAGGCGGAATAGCGGTTCTGGAACTCCCAGCGGGTCTTGAGTTCGGCGTTCTGGGATTTGATGGTCTGGATGCCGGTGATGGCCTCGTTGAGGAAGCTGGAGGCCCGCACCGCCTGGGCCATGGTGCGGTTGATCTGGCTGCGCACCAGGGGATTGGTGACCAGGCCCACGGCGGCGATCAGGGGCAGGGTGGCCAGGGTCACCAGGGTCAGCAGGGGGCTGATGGCGAAGAGGATGGCCAGGTAGATCAGGCTGAAGCCGAAATCCACCAGGGTGGGCAGGGTCTGGCCCAGCAGGAAATCGCGCAGGCGATCGAGCTGGGAGAAGTAGAAGGTGATCTGGCCCACGGGGCGGGCATCGAAGAACCCCTGGGGCAGCCGCACCATCTGGTCGAGGATCGTGGCCTTGGCCTCCTGGTCGACGCGGTTGGCCAGATCGGTGAACAGGAAGCTGCGCAGCGTTTTGAAGATGCTCTCCAACAGGGTGGCGAGCAGCATCACGCTGGCGATGGTCACCAGGGCGCCGAGGTTGCGGCTGGCCACCACGCTCTGGATCAGCACCATCAGGCCGAGGGGGAAGACGATCCGCAGGGCGTTGATCAGCACCGAGGCCACCAGCACCTCGATCAGCTCGCGGCGGTGCGGGCGCAGGAACGGGACATACCAGCTCCAGCTGAAGCGCTGCTGTTTGGCGTCCGGTTTGCGGTCGAAGAGCAGCAGCTCCACCAGGCCGCCGTCGTGGGTGATCAGCTCCTCGGCCGGCACCAGCAGGGCGCCGAGCTCGGCTTCCAGCAGGCGGGCGCGGCCATCGGGCTCGACGCCATCGAGCAGGCCGAAATGGCCGTTCTGGAACAGCAGGGCCGGGGCGGGCACGCGAGCCAGCCGGCTGGCGGGCACGCGGGAGAGGACCACCCGCAGGCCGAGGGTGTCCATGATCTGGCCGATGTTGACCAGGTTGAGCTGGTCCTGGCGCTGCAGGATGGCGTCCACCTGATCGGCGAGGGCATCGCGGTTCAGCGGCAGGCCGAAGTAATCGGCCAGGGCCTGGCAGAGGGCGATGGGCACGGCCCGGGGGCCGCTGGCGCGGGCCAGGGCGAGCTCGCCGCTGCGGTCGCCGGCGCGGCGTGGCGGTGGTTCGAGGGCGGGGGCGTAGGTGCCGCCGGCCTCCTCGGCCAGCACGGTGGGGGTGAGGGGCTCGGGGCCAAGGGTGATCGGCGCTTCCGCCTCCCGGGGGATCGCCAGGCCCACGAGCCGCAGCCAGGGGGCTTCCGGGCCCGGGGGCACCAAGGGCCGGTCCGACCAGGGCTCGGCCAGGGGCAGGCCGCTGCTGGCGTACCAGCGGAAGCCGGGGGGCAGGCCCAGCTCGCCCGGGGCGCCGGGGCGCAGGCTGCGCAGGCGCACCTGCTCGGCGGGCAGGGGCCAGTCCTCGAGCAGGGCTTCGCCGTGGGGATCCCGTTGGGCCAGGGCCAGCAGCAGGGTGTGCAGTTCGGCGGCGCTGGGCTGGTTGGCGAACCAGGCGGCGAAATCGGGATGGCCGCTCAGGAGGTCACGGAAGGCGGCGGCCGGGAGCTGCAGGGCCTCCACCTCGGTGGTGGCGCGCAGGTGTTCGCAGGGGTCGCGGCGCAGCAGGCCGGCCCAGCCGGCCAGGCTTCCGGGGCCGAGGCGCTCGATTGTGCGCAGGCCGCGGCCGCTGGGGCTGGGGCCGAGGCTGCGCAGCTGGCCGCTGCAGAGCAGCAGCAGGCCCTCGGGCAGCACGTCCGGCCGCAGGACTGTCTGGCCGATGCGGAAGCGCAGGGGCTCCAGCAGCGGGTCGATGGCGTCGCGGCGGGCGGGGGGAAGCCGGTCGAAGGGGGCGAAGTCGTTGAGCAGACCGCTGATGGCTCCGGGGGAGGAGGTCATGGGCTGGCGTCCTCCTGCAGCAGGGCGAGCATCGCGTCGAGGGGCGGCAGCGGCTGGCCTTCGAGGAGGAGCCGCTCCCGCTGCTCGAGCCATTCCTCGAAGAGTTCGCCCATCATGCGTTCCCTGGTGGGTTCGTTCAACTCGGCCGGCAGGAACTGTTCGAGCCTCAGCACCACCCAGCTCTCGCCCGCTTGAAAAGGTTCGAACAGCTGGCCGGGACGGCCGCGGCGCAGGCGACTCACCAGGCTCTCGTGGCCGGCGGCCAAGGGGAGGGGGCCGATCTGGCCGCGGCAGTGGCGCTCGGGGCCATCCGAATGGAGCGGGGCGAGGCTGTCGAAGTCGGCCTCCCCCTCGGCGATCTGGTGGTGCAGCTCGGCGGCGAGGTCCTCGCTGTCGACGCGCAGCAGGGAATAGACCACCTGGTCGAGCTCGGGCTTGCGCTGCAGGAAGCGCACTTCCACCTCGTCCTCCCAGCGGCAGCGCACCAGGCGCTGCAGGCGCCGCTTCTGGGTGGCGAGGATGCGCAGATCATCGAAGACCAGGCCGCGCTCCTGCAGCCAGCCGGGAACGTGGTCGTCGTCGCTGATGCCACGGCGCTCCAGGAAGGCGGCCATCAGGGCCTTCTCCTCCTCGATGGGCAGGGGGATGGCATGGACGAGCTGGTCGAGCACCCAGGCGCGGGCCAGGGGCCGGGCCTGGGCCTGCTGGCGGATCAGGCGGTTGAGTTCGGAGAGCGCCAGCCAGGGGCGGCCGGGGGGCAGTTCCACCACCGCCGGCTCCGGCAGGCCGGCGAGGGGTTCGGGCAGGGTGTCGCGGGGGGTGCTCATGGGGCGGGCGACCGGTGGGGCAGAGCGAGGCGCTCGAGGGCGTCGGCCATCAGGGCCAGGCCGCGCTCCCGGCTCCAGGTGGCGCGGGCGTAGTGGAAGGCGGCGGCGCCCATGGCCCGCCAGGCGTCGTCGTCGTCGACCAGATGCAGCACCGCCTGGCACCAGTCGTCGGGGGTGCGGGCGATCAGCACCTCCTGGCCGTGGCGCAGGCCGGTGGCCTCGGCGGCCAGGGGGCTGAGCACCTGGGGCTGGCCATGGGCGGCGGCGGCCACCACCTTGCCCTTGAGCCCGGCGCCGGAGCGCAGCGGCGCCACGAAGACGCGATGGCGGGCGTAAACCTTGGCGGGATCGGCCACCCAGCCCTCGACGACCACGCCGGCTTCGGTGCCCCAGCGGGCGGCCAGCCCAGCATCAAGGCCGCTGCCGTAGAGGTGCAGACGCAGCTCGGGGCGCTGCCGCTGCAGCTCGGGCCACACCTGCAGCAGGAAAGCCTCGACGGCGTCGCGGTTGGGGGGGTGGCCGTAGCTGCCCAGGAAGGCGAGGCCGCTGCGGCCCTCGAGGGGGGCGGGAGCCTCCGGGCCGTGCACCACCCAGGGGCAGGGGGCGGTGGCGGCCTCGCCGAGGGTTTCGGCCTCGATCACCGCCCGCTCCACCTCGGAATAGCTGAAGGTGAGATCCACCTGGCGCATCACCGCGAGCTCCTGGCGCTTCACCTCCTCCACCGCGTCGAGGGCGCGGCGGCCCGCTTCGCCCTCCAGACCCTCGGCGCGGGCGGCGCGCAGCTGACGCAGGTGGTGCAGGTCGGCGTTGCAGAAGAGCAGGCGCGCCTGGGGGGCGTGGCGCTGGATCAGGGGCAGGGCCGGCGCGGCCACGGTGTGGCGGGTGAGATAGATGAGGTCGAATTCGGTGCCCCGTTCGGCCAGGAATTGCTCGAGGGAGAGCACGAAGGGGGCATGGAGCAGCTCGATGCCGCGGCGTTGGAGGTCGTCGCTGTACGTGGCCAGCCAGGCCAGGTTGAGGGGCAGCAGGGTCACCTTCCAGCCCAGGGCCTGGAGCAGTTCGATCTCCACCAGGGCGGCGTGACTGCCGGCATCGCGATCGGGCCGGGGCGTTTCCTGGTCGATGAACAGGGCGCGGCCCAGGATGCCCCGGTCCTTGATGGTTTCGGCGCCGGCGTGGCTGGGTTCGCCGCTGGCCTCGAAGGCGCCGGCCCATTTCTGCTGGAACACCGGGCCGTTGACCGCCTGGAAGCGCTTGAGGCCGATGTCTGTGCCGGTGTCGGTGCCGCAGCTCCTGCCCTCGTGGTGGATCACCCGGGCCAGGGGGGCGTAGCGCACCGTGTGGCCGGCCTGGCGCACCTTGAAGGCCAGGTCGGTGTCTTCGTAGTAGGCGGGGGAGAATTCGGGGCTGAAACCCCCGAGCCCGTTCCAGAGCTCGCGGCGGATGGCGAGGGCGGCGGCGCTGACGTAATCCACCTGGCGGCCGTAGGCGACGCGGGGGTCGTGGGGGTTGCGGCCCCGGCCGTAGTTCCAGGGGTCGCCGTTGCCCCAGACGATGCCGCCGGCCTCCTGCAGGCTGCCGTCGGGGTAGAGCAGCTGGGCGCCGACCAGGCCGGTGTCGCCCCAGCGCTCGAAGGGGTCGAGCAGCTCCTCCAGCCAGGCGGCGCAGGGCTCTGTGTCGTTGTTGAGCAGCACCAGAAAGGGGGCGCGGGCGGCGGCGGCGCCGCTGCAGCAGGCCTGGTTGAAGCCGCGGGCGAAGTCGTGGCGGATGAGCCGCACGCCGGGGGCCTCGGCGGCCAGGAATTCCGCCGTGCCGTCGGAGGAGCCGTCGTCGACCACCAGCACCTCGAAGCGAACGCGGGTGGGGGCGTAGGCGATCGCCGCCAGGCAGCGACGGGTGACGCCGTACTGGTTGTGGACCGGGATCACGATCGACACCAGGGGATCGGCGGCGATCGGCAAGTGCAGGGGCTGGCGCGGCACGGCGCCGCCGTCGGGGCCGGGTTCCTGGTCGGAGGTGCCGCTGGGCAGGGGGTGCTCGAGCAGGCGCTGCAGCAGGGGCAGGTCGGCGGGCAGGGGGGTGCCGTCGGCGTCGGCCCAGGCCAGCCAGGTGCGCAGGCTGCGGTAGCGCTCGCGGGCCAGGGGCGCGAGCTCGTCGGGGAAGGGGGGACGGGCGTGCTGCTGCAGGGCCGCCCAGGGGGTGAGGTGGAAGGGCAGCAGCTCGAAGCGCTGATCCAGCACCTGGCCGGCGGCGGTTTCCAGCTGCAGGTGGTGGATGGTGCCGTCGGCGAGGGCGGTGGGGAGCAGCAGCTGGAAGGGCCAGGGCCCCTCCGGCAGGGGCTCGGGGGGCGCGACCGGCAGGCTGGTGCCGCCGTCGAGGCGCAGCCGCAGGGGCTCGGGGCCGCGGCCCCAGCCGTGCAGCAGCGGGGCCTGCAACTGGGTGATGGCACCTTCACGGACCGGACCGTGCTGGCGCTGCTGGTCGATCTGGGCGTAGGTGTCAGCATCGAGCCGCATCGGACTGCCGGACAGTTCGGTGCCGCTGGCCTCGACCAGCACGCGCAGCACCAGCCCCTGGGAATAGGCGGGCAAGGGGTGGGAGGGACCCCACCAGAAGCGGAAGCCGCAGGGCTGCTCGATGCCCAGGGCCAGCAGGTCAGGCCGGTCCTGGCCGGCCATCAGCTCGGCGATCAGCCGGCGCTGGCCGGGATCGAGCAGGTCGTCGAGCACCAGCTGCAGGCGCAGGGGCCCGGCCTGGGGCTGCAGGGGCCAGGGGCAGGCCCAGCCGGTCAGGCCGCCCTGCGGGCTCCAACCCTCGAGCCGGCCCACCAGGCCGGGGCGACGCCATGCGGCGAGGGAGGCGGTGGAGGGTTCCAGGGTGCCGGGCGGCTCGGCGAGCATCGCAGCCATGCTGGAATCGTTGGCGGAACCTTATTGCCCCTGTCCCGCTTTGTCTCGTTCCGGCATGGACCCGGCAGGCGGTGAACCGACGCTGCGGGTGCCGCTGCGGTTGCTGCGGGAGCTGGCGCTGCCCTACCCGGCGTATCATCAGCTGATCGCTTCGCTGCGGGCCGAGGCGGGCGGCGCTGGAGGGGATCCCCTGCTGGCGGAGCTGACCGAAGCCAGTGCCTTGGCCCTGCGGGAGGCGCTGGAGCAGCGAGAGCTGGAGGCGGCCCTGGCCGCCCACGACGATCTGCTGGTCCATGTGATCGAGTTGGCGGCGGCGCGGCCGGAGGTGGAGACGGTGCTGTGGCAGCGCTACGGGGATCTGCTCGGCCAGCTGACGGGTCAGGTGCACGAGCGGTTGGTCCCCCGCAACGGCGAGCCGGTTGACTTCAGCCTCGCCGAACGGGCCGGCGACGGCGCGATCTGCCTGCGGATGGCGGCGATTCTGGAGCGCACGGCGGCCCAGCCCTGGGCGGTGCCCGACTGGCTGCCGGTGCTGGAACAGCAGCTGGTGCAGCACGGCGCCCTGGCCTGGCAGCAGCGGCTCCAGGGGGAGGCGGAGGCCGCCGGGCCCTGCCTGGATCTGTTCCTGCGGCTGAGCCAGCTGCTCGATCCCGTGCCGGCGTGGGTGGACCTGGCGTGCCGCGCCGCGATGGGCCAGGTGATCGAAGCGCTGCCGCCCGCCGGCGCCCTGGCGGAGCCGGAGCTGGCCCGGCTGGTGGAGCGGGTGGGCCGGCTGCCGGTGGCGGCGGAGCAGCGGCCGGCGTTCGAGGCCGCCCTGCTGCGGGCCCGCTTCAGCCTGGAGCTGCTGCAGCAGGGTCGCGGCACGGTGGGCCGACCTGCCACCGAGGGCCTGGAGGTGCTCGAAGCGGAGTGGCTGGAGGAGGACGACGACGCGCCCGTCGCGGCTCCGGGCCCGGAGCCCTCCCTGCCGGCGGTGGAGTGGCGCCCCGGCGCTCTGGTGGTGGAGCTGGATGCGCTTGAGCTGCAGCTGCTGCGCCACGCCGAAGGGCCGGCCGAGATCCTGGAGGAGGCCCTGGCCGAGCTGCGCCGCCGCCACCACGACAGCGACTTCTGGGGCGCGGCGGCTGTCGAGGCGTTGGCGGCGGAGCCTGACCCGCTGGAGCTGCTGCGGCGCTTCGAGCTGGAGGCCGGCTTCTACGCCACCACCCAGGCGCCGCTGGAGAGCCTGCGGCAGTGGGCCCGACCGGCGTTGCAGGCCCTGCTGCAGGCCCAGGTGTGGAGCAACGCTGCGGCCACCCAGGAGCTGTTGCGGTCCTGGGGGCAGCCGGGCCAGCTGCGCCAGCCGCCGAGCGGCTCCGGGCTGCTGGAGCGGCTCGGCGGTGGTGAGGTGCTGCTGGTGGGCGAGGGCCCCGACGCCACCGAGGCACTGCTGGCGGCCCACCGGGCCGGTCGGTTGTTCCCGGGGGGGGCGTTCGGCCTGCGCTGCCTGGCGGTGCCCCAGAGCCGCCACCCCCACCGGCCCGCGGCCGGCTTTGAGGCCAGCCTGGAGGCCCTGGTGGCGGCGGTGGAGGCGCTCTACGCGGAGCGACCGTTCACGGTGTTGCTGGCCGGGGGCGGGGCCTACCGGCTGCCCCTGGCCCAGGCGATCGGCAGCCGCTACGGGGTTCTGGCGGTGGCGGGGGCCACGGGTCTGGCGGCGTGGCTGGGGGCCGAGGCGGCGCCGGAGCTGGGCCGATGAGCCTACAGACAGGCAGAGAGACGGACTGGCGGGCGGTGATCGCGGCCCACCCGCTCGAAAGCCACGAGGCGGCCGCGTGGTTGCGGTATGGGGTGGCCCTGAGCCAGCTGATTGAGCCCTCGGCCCAGGAGCGCCAACAGCAGCAGCAGGCCGGGCTGGCCTTTGCCCACGCCGAGGCGCTGGGGGCATCGAAGCAGGCTGTGGCCCTGAGCCAGCGGCAGGCGACGCTGCTGGGCTTGGCCCAAGCCCTGGAACTGGCCGGGGCCGGGGCGGCAGCGGCGGCTCTGGGGCGCCTGGCCGACTGGCCGTGATGGGCGGCTGGTGCGGGCACAGGAGGGGGCTTGCTGGCGGGATGTGGCGTTGTGTACATGCTGTACATGTCTGGCGTCTTGCCCCACGGACCCACCGGGTTCACCCCGGGATTTTCCTGAGGAGCTGGCCGGTGTTGTTGTCCCTACACCCTCTGACGGACGCCGTGGCCAGCAAGCGCACCCTCAACGCTCGCAACCTGGAGGCCCTGGGGGCGGCGGCGCTGGCGGAGCTGCTGATGGAGGTGTCGAGCGGCCAGGCGGTGATCCAGCGGCGGCTGCGGCTGGCGCTGGCGGCGGCGGAGGGGGCTGGCGGCGCCGCCCAGGAGGTGCGCAAGCGACTGGCGGCGATCGATCGGGCCCGGACCTGGGTGGGGTCCGCCCGGCGCCCGGCGCTGCTCAGCGATCTGGAAGCCCAGTTGCAGGCGATCACCGGCCCGATCGCGGCCGAAGACTCCCGGGAGGCCTCCGCACTGCTGCTGCGCTTTCTGGAGATCGCCGGCGGGGTGCTGGCGCGCTGCTCCGACGGCACCGGCGTGGTGGTCGGGGTGTTCGAGCGGGCCGCTGCTCAGCTCGGACCGCTGGCGGTGGCGGCCCAGCTGGCGCCCGAGACCCTGGCCGAGCACGTCGCCGAGCTGCTGCTGGAGAACGACCCTGGCCCGTTCGATGGGATGGTGCCAGCCCTGGCGGAGGCCCTCGGCGAAACAGGCCTGCAGCGACTGGAGAGCTGCTGCCGCGAGCGCGGCGCCTTGGGCGGCAGCCGGCTGTTGCTCCAGATCGCCGAGGCCCGGGGGGATGTGGAGGGCTACCTGGGCCAGTTCAGCGCCGCGGATCTGCGCCGGCGCCCCATCGCCGCCGGCGTGGCCCGGTTCCTGCTGGCCAACGGCCGGGCGGCGCAGGCCCTGGAGATCCTCGATGGCGCCACAGCAGAGAACGCCGGCTTGCTGGATGGCGCCTGGCCGGACAGTCGCCTGGCCGTTCTCGAGGCACTGGATCGCCCCGCCGAAGCCCAGGAGATGCGCTGGCAGTGGTTCTGCCGCACCCTCTCGATCCCCCACCTGCGCGACTACCTGCGGCGCCTCGAGGCCTTTGAAGATGGCGAGGCGGAGGAGCGCGCCCTTGGGCTAGCCGAGCAGCACCCGAGCCGCCTGCTGGGGCTGGAGTTCCTGGTGGCCTGGGGGGCGCTCGCCCGGGCCGCCCGGCTGGTGCTGGCCCGGGCCACCGCGTGGGACGGGGAGGCCTACGCCATCCACAGCGCCGCCGCCGAGCGGCTCAGCGCCGACCACCCCCTGGCGGCCACGCTGCTGCTGCGGGCGATGGTGTGGGGGGCGCTGGAGATGGGCCGCAGCCAGCGCTACCGCCATGCCGCCGAGCACCTGCGCAGCTGTGATCTGCTCGCCGACCGCCTCGACGACTGGCAAGGCCACCCCGACCATGCCGCCTTCGTGGCGCGGCTGCAGGAGCGCTTCGGGGGGGCGGTGGGGCTTCTGGAAACTGGTGGAGGCGTGAGAGCTCAGGGCAACACCCGCTCCGCCCGGGGCCAGGAGGCGGAGTAAAGGGTCTGGATCAGCTTCACTTCTTGCCGTAGGTGGCGTCGTGATCAGGCGCGATGGTGAGCAGACGGATGAAGTCGCCATCACAATGGGCAGTGGCGCGGCGAGCCCTGCTGATGCGCAGTGAATACAGGCGATCGATCCCTTTGGGCGGATTGATGCTGGTGATCTTTTCCCACTTGAGTCCTGGGTCGCGATAGAGCTGATTCCAGGTGAGTTGGCGAATCTTGTTGAGCGTGTCGAGAGCTGCATGGCGCTCTGGTTTCTGCAGTGTCAGCAGATGCTCCTGAAAGACGGGGTTGTTGAGGTCCAGCCTTACCCTCGTGTCATCACGCGGCATGGCCAAGACGGCTCAGCGTTTCGTCCAGGTCGGCATCGGCAGGAGCATGGCTGGCCGACCAGGCCATCGCGGCTTCCAGCGCGTCGGCGGCCTTCGGTTCGTGCAGCCAGCGCTCGTTGTCTGGGATCACGGTGGCGGTGCGCACGATCCAACAGCCAGGCTCGCGCTCTTCAACCAACACCTGGCGGCCGGCGTACTGCTTGCCGAGGGAGATCTGTCCATTGGCCCCAACCAGCTTGACCGCAGGGGCACGGGTGGTCCTGGCCATGGCGATGCTGCATCTTGGTGCTGCACGCAAGTCTAGCTTTCGTGCGGCACGAATGCCAAGGTTTCTCCGCCGCCTGCCTGGCCGGCTGTTGCCTGAGCGGGGCCACGGCCTGCCGATCAAACGAGAGGAACGTGTCGCCGCCTTGCCACAGACCCACCTCCACGGCAGCGCGATCGAGGTTGACGTTGCTGGCGGCCATCAGAGCCCGATCGCGGCGGTGATGTCAGCCACCGGGAAGGCGTACACCCGTCGCAGTACCCAGACGAACGCACAGGGGGACGGCAGCGCCACGGCGATCTGCTCGGCACCACGCGGCGCAGGGTGACCTAGCCCTTGGCGGTGACGGTGAGATGGGTCCTGGATCCAGACCACCAACAGGGGCTCTGTATGGCGTTCTGCCCTTACCGAGGCCTGCTGTCGCCAAGCGCCGGCTCTTGCTGGTGGGCCCGCAGGAGTGGATTCGGCATTCTGTACAGGCTGTACAGGTCTGGGCTCTGGCCGGGCGAACAGGACCGGATCGCGCCCGCAGCTTCAAGCCGCGATGGCCCACACGGGCTTCAGCACCGTTTTCAGTACTGAATCACGGCTAGGTTGTGGAGCAAATGATGGCCTTGGCGAGAGGTGGATCGGGTGGATGGCAGCCAGCTCAGTTCCAGTGAGCTCAAGCGGCGAGGGATCGCCGCCATTGAAGAGGCTCTGCAGCGGGGGCCGGTGCAGCTGATGAAACGCAACCGCACGGCCGCGGTCGTGCTTAGCGAACGCCAGTACCAGCAGCTGTGTCAGCGAGCCGCCCTGGCCCCGCCGCCTGAGGTTTCGGCGTTGGAGTGGTTGCTCAGCTGCCCAGTGGCAGCGGAGGGCCGCAGCAAGGAGGAGATCGATGCGGCGCTGGAGGAGGAGCGCGACTGGTGATCGCTTTTTTTGATGCCAGTGCCCTGATCGATGTGCTGGAGGGCCGCGAGCCGTGGGTTCATGGCGTGAAGCAGGCGCTGGCCGAGCTGGTGGCCACAGACCCAGGAATGGGTACGGCCGTGAGCCGTCTCAGCTGGCTGGAATGCCGTGTCGGACCTCTGCGCCGCCACGATCCAGCCACCCTGGCGACTTTTGATGCCTTTTTCTCTCGCACGGATCTGATCTGGGTGGAGCTCACTGCTGCTGTGGTGGAGCTGGCCACCGGCCTGCGCGGGCGTCACAGCCTGCGCACGCCGGATGCGCTGCAGGCCGCCTGTTGCCTGCAGCTGGGTGATGGGGCGGTGATGATCACCGGAGATGCGTCCTTTCGGCAGGTGCCGGGGCTGCGGGTGGTGGTAGTGCGTTAGCTGGGGTGAGTTCGGCGCATGGATCCGGCGTTCTGTACAGGCTGTATAGATCTGGGATCTGGCCGACCGATGTTGGCGACATCGGGGCCAGTGTGGGTGAGCAGGCCCCTTCGCTCGAGCGAGTAGCTGGCCACTGGTGCTGTTACCGCTCAGCTATGACTCGCTCGTGCTCAGCCCCAGCGAGAACAACGTCCTGATGGCGGCTGGTAGTGGCGCGCCGATCTCAGAGCTCAGAAAGCTTGATTGCTTCCATCAACAAAGCCAAGCCCTCGTTCAGTTGGAGCCGGTTGAGGGCGGTGCCTGTGAGGAGGAATCGGCATTGAGCAACGACGCATCGAGCTTGAATTCGATAGCGGCGAGTCGTTTGTCCTCTTTCTCGAGCAACTTCGTTCGCTTCTCGCTCTCGAGCTCTCTGATCTGCGCATCGATCGTTGGATGCCAGTTTAACTTCGCTAACCAACGTCGCCAAGGCGGCAAAGAGGCAAGGAATTCCGATTTGCTGATTGACGTTGAAGTGGACTCCAAAGACATCGACATGGCTGTAGGAAGTACAGAACGTGATCAGAAAGGAAACGGATTGGCCTGATTCGCGGAAACTGGCACTTCGTTCTCTGTCATGACCGTAGCGGCGCCAAGTCCGATCTGATCGACTCATGGTATGTCAGTACTACTGTCCAGCGCGTCCGTGGTTCCACGTCGTGGTGTTAGGGGGATGGTCCCGGCGTTCTGTACAGGCCTGGGATCTGGCCTGCCGAAGAGGACCGGATCGCCTTCAGCTCTCCGCTTCGAGCCGAGCACGTTGCTGGCAGCCCGGTGCTGCGGGGGAGTCACCACCCAGGGCGTGGGGGCGCATGGTGTGGGTGTCGGAAGTGGCTCAGCTGTGACGCGCTCTCGCTCAGCCCCGGCGAGCACGACGCCCTGATGACGTTCCCGGCCGTCGGCTGAGGATCAGGGCCCACGGCGGTAGGAGAGCGACTGAGGCCAAGCACCCCGAATCGTCTTGATGAGCGTGTGGCGTGCATGTCTGGGATGGGGCTGGCGTGGGGTGGGTTCGGCGGATGGAACAGCGCCAGCCTGCTTGCATCGGTTTGAGCAGCCAGCGCCTTGCTCGCCAAGGCTTTACCGCCGCCACCGTCATCGCCCGCAGGCGGGCAGACCCGGCATCAGGCGGCAGAGGGGCTGGTGCAGCGGTGAACCCGGCGGCAGCCACAGCGGGCTGGAGCCGCGAAGGACGGACAGGCCGATCAGCAGGGCCCAGAGCCAGGTGAGCCGGGAACCACCGGGGAGGAGCATCGGCTGAGGGGGGCTGGGGCGCGATTGTCTAGTTGCGGGCAGCTAATGGGTAGAGCGCTTGCATGGCAGGCACTTCGGCGAGCACGAGGGCATCAGCCTTCTGCAAGGCTTCCTGGCTGGCTTGAACCAGTTCCGCCACCATGGTTGAGCGGCGTTTCATCACATCCGGATGGCGAGGAGCGAAAGCACGCATGGCATGTCCCTTTGGCCTGGCTAGGCCGAACGCCTCTAGGAGCGCATCGGAGCGGCCAAGATCCTCATAACGCAGCAGAAAGTTGCCGCCAAGCAGGCCTTCTCCGAAGGGAAATGGCCTTGTCAATGGCAGCCACTTCCGCAAAAAGCTGATGAGGTACTGGACCTTTTCATCCAGCCAAACCTGTACCTGATCGGTTGTCATTACGACACCTGATTGATCAATCACCCGCCAGGCTTCTTCAAGCACTTCAGGCTCGTGATAGAGATAAATCCTCTCAAGCGCAAGGCTCGACTGCTGCATGAGCTCTTGATTGAGTGCTAGCTGCTCTAGCTCTAGCCAGGAAACCAACGCATGGAGCGGCCTGCGCACCAGGATGAGCCGTACCATCCCTGGAGGCGGATAGAAGATCGCATCCTTGAGATCAAAGTCGTGTGATTTAAGTAGCCTGAGATGTGGCTGATGGTGATCTCTGGCAAAGTGCCAATAGGCGGCCACGGTGCAAGGACTTGCTTGGCAGCATCCAGGTTCTTGATAACCCTCGCAATAGGAGAACTGCTCAGCGCAGACCTGGGAAAGGAGGGACTTGAGAAAATGGTGACCGCTTCGAGGGAGTGATCGGCATTCCACAAGCCACATGCTTGGGAGGCGCCGATCATCTGCGGAGCAGGCGTTCAGGTAGAGCTCCGTCAGGACCTCCGTGCTTACAGCTGCAGTTGAGTCTTCATTCTGGGTTTGTAGCCATGATCTGATCAGCGCCTGCGCAGCTTGCCATTCTCCGCTCAGCAAGGCAGCGCAGGCTCTGGATCGAACATGGTCCCAGCGGCGTGTGCCATCGCTTCTTTTCTTGATGGCATCAGCGGCGTCATTGAGGCCTGCCACCGCAAGGGTCTCCTGAATAGTGGCCTCCAAGAGCTCCAGCTGGGCTGTCTTCACGGCCATATCACTCGCCCCTTCTTTCCGTGCCTGCAGGAACGCCAAGGCGGCCTGCTGCAATTGCCGGTTCTGCTCTGGCCCAAGCTGGGCTCTGAAGACCAACGCCATGCCATAGCAGATCCATGCATGGGGATCGTCGCTTTCCAGGGAGTGGGTATCGATAACTGCCTGCCAGTCGCCTCTCTCGAAAGCCTCCTGGGTCATTGTTTCTGCCATCCGATCCATTTGGCTTTCAGACTATTGCCTATCGTGAAGCTGCTTCCTGCTGAGGGAGGTTGTCCCGGTGCCATGGACCTTGGCAGGGTTGCGTCACCAAGTGCTCGCCGCATAGCCCATCTGCTCGCAGAGCTCTCGTAGCTCCCGTGCAGTTGCAGGATCGGCCAGTTCTGTGCGCACATCCTCGGGCAGGGGCCGCCGAGGTCGCAGCTCGATGCGATCGGAGCTGCGGCCGCTGTCGCCGCTGAGCTTCACGGAGGCGAATCGCTCCAGTGCCGAGGGGTCACAGGGAAGGCTGAGGACGTCGCAGAGCTGACGGAACACCGGTTCAGGCTGCCGGCAGAAGTCTTCGTAGTGGAACCAGTCGAGGTCGTCGTAGGCCTCGAGGAAGGCCTGGTAGCGCGTGCAATAGCAGCGCAAGGTGGCGGGTTCGAGCTGGTCGTGCCAGCCGGCGGCCTTCAGCCCAAGCCAGCTGTCGAGTGGATGGCGGAGGGTCACCGCCGAGAGCAGGGGATGGCGAGGCGACAACCAGTGGCGCACGGGCTGAAGTGGCGCGACGGCCGCGCCCAGAAAGAAGTCGGAATGACTGTGGTCGCGGATCACCAGATCCGATCCACGGGTAGTGCAGAGGTCCAGCACCTGGGCGATCTGGCCGAGGAATTCGGCCTGCACCACCTCCCGCGGCAGGGGATCGGCCTGGAGCATGTAGAGCGCCAGGGGATGGCTGGGGTTGAAGGCTGGGCCGTAGCGGTTTGTGGGGTTCAACTCGCTGAGCACCACCACATCCGGCAGCGCGGCCAGGCAGCGGCTGATCAGAGTGCCACCGCTGCAGGCGACATGGTGCAGTGTGCGCACAACGGGGGGTTCAAGGGGTGCCCAGTTCTTGCCCACTTGGTGGCGCAGCTGCTCAGCAGCAATAACTTGCAGATTCTTGCGAAGGAATGAATATAATTCCTTCATCCAGTCTTCCCCACCATGGCGATACGCTATCTCGATTCCTGCAGGGAATAGCTCAGTAATATCAATCGGATGATCTATCTCTAGGGGAAGCTTGGCTAGCTGATCACGCGCCTTTCCGCACTTTCCAAAGCACCAGCTAAGCTCTGCACCCAACAGTATAATAGCCGGATCTTTGTCATGCATCCCAGTTGACTTTATCTTCAGCTGGTGGTGGGCTGCTTGAGGATTCCCAGTAAGCGAAAGCCTACGAATCTCATCGAAAATGTTATCCACAAGGCTATATACTTCAAAAATAGAAAAATAAATAGGACTTCTTATGCTTGTGGGCTAGACTGGCGCTTGGCAATGTTGCAAAGAAAAAGGTTGGCATGTAAATGACTTTGTAGGAACTCAATGATTTTTCGCGCATAGAATATTGGGATATGCTCGTAATGGCTGATTAATTTAAAGTCGAATGTGCAGGCGCCGATAGAAGCTAAAGTGACATGCTAAACCTTCCATGTTCAAGTTGCTAACACCATGTGGGAATTGTGATGTCATACTTGCCGCCTGGAAGATAATCAATATAGTCATCAATCAATTTTAAACTAGCTTGGCTTTCCTGAGATAAGCCTTCTAAGAGATCAGAAAACCCAGTCTTCCGCAAGGGCACTCTTAAAATTGCTTCCTTGATTGAATCGGGAGTTAGAGTGCCGTCGCATGAAACATCAAATCTTTGAATGATGTCAAAAACAATGCGGGCGGTGGAGTCGTTGTCAGAGGTTAAGTCTTCAAATTTTATTGGAATGAAAGGCATGCACTGCTCATGGCATAGCTCTCTGATAATTCCTGCTTGAATCTCTAGTAAATATCTGTACCGCTTAACGGCCTGCTCTAGTCTTAGCTCATTAAGCCTATAAATATCATGATCAGTAATCATAGAAAAATCTGGAGAAATCGTTAATGGGCGATATGATGTATCGCAGGCATCTGCATGCCAGGTCCCAGATTCTTTGGCACGGAATAAGGAGAGATATCTTCTCAAATAGTTAGATGAGTATAAAAAGACCCCACCGCATATCAATTTAGAGGACGCAATGTCAGACATTCCTGAGAATGGGTGTAGATCGTAATTGTTTAACTTAACTTCAATAAAAGCTTTATTGCTGTGCGAATAAGCAGAACTTTTATGATTGAGCTGCAGGTCAGCAATCTGTGCAACAGCCAATAAAAAGTCTTCAACTCGTGAGTAGGCTCTCCAGTTTCCATTCAGCAAGCCTGCATTGTATAAATTGTTTGGCGAAAAGATTTCGCCAAAATGTAGAACTCCTGCCTCTGCAAGAATCTTCTCGAGGAATGTTGAGCCGCAACGACCGGGATGGAAAATGGCAATTAATCTCATTTTAATGAAAAAAGTGAGTTGAAAATACTGATCAGAAGTGTTGCTAAGGAATGTTGACTAAAAAATCAACAATCTCAGATGGAGATATGGCACATTTGCGCAGAATGCCTTCTTCGGTTATCCTTAATACATTCTTATCGTTATAGGCATCGCAGAGTTTTCGTGTTACTTCGTTTGCTGCCAAGTCTCTGCGCATGTAAGATGACGGGTTAACGAAATAGTAAGTGTAGGGCTGACCACTAAGAAATGCTTGATATCCGCGTGAAAGGACTGTGCACCAAAATCCCCAATCAGCTGCTGAAGAATAAAATGTCTCGTTGAAAAATCCTAGAGCTTCGTGGAGTGACTTTTTCCATAGCGGCGCACAATGTGGAATGCATTGAGATTCAATTGCCTTGCCTGACACATCAAGCTTGAAAAGCTGATTTAAGGTATAGCACCCTTGAAGATAGGTAAACCACGCTTCGTCTTGCTTTGGCCAAAGGGTTGTAGAGTGAGCAAAGGAAAGGCCAAGTGATGAGATATAGTCGACATCCTCTTTTTGATAAGGAACAATTGCGGTGGAGGCAATGCCCACGTTAAGATTAGATTCAAGTTCGCACACTAACGTTTCAATTTGATATGGGGATCTCAAGTCATCGGTATTCATGTTTCCGATATAGCATCCTTCGGATATCTGAATGCCAATGTTCCACACACCATAAAGTCCCGGATCGCTCTTCAGCCGGAAGTATCGAATATTCTCATGTTGAACAAGATACGGATAACATGCGATAAACAGTTCATGATTTCTTTCGCAGTCGAATAAAAGAACCTCACACTCGGAAAATGCAGACTGACTAGTGATATTGTCCAAACAGATCTTTAGCCAGTCGGCACAACGAAACATGGAAGTTATCAAAGTTACTCTCTTGGGTCTGCCAGGAATGTTTTCGATATGCCTTGACGGATGAAGGTTGAGCCATCCAGTATTCTGATAGAGAGAAACTAGGTTGTTTGGACTTACTGTGCTTAGATTTGGATGAGAAAAATCAAGTTGATGATTATGGTTGATGAACTGGTGGTAGAAATCGACTTGCCATCCTTGCCGAAAAAGGCTTTCACGCTTCCTAAAACTACTAGAAGACCTCAGACGCTCAATATAGTCCAAAGTCCTTTTGTATGTTCCCAAGGATTTCACTGAACTCTGAAACGTCTCTGCAAGTTCTTCGCTTGAGCAAGAAGGACATTCTAAAGATAGGCGAGTCAGCAGCGTAAGGCTTGTCTTCTTATTTGTCATTGGATCAGATCTTGACAGCAAAATAGTTGGGCTCATTGCGTGATATAACATCAACAACAAATCTGATGACTGATCGTGCAGTCCTTAACTCGATTTCGTCGAACTGCAAATCGGCTGCATCAAGCAGTGTTAATGGGCACATCTCGTCATGAACAATTAGTCGTTTTGGGCTGAGGCTACTATTTTGTGATCGGCAAAAGTCTCTAATCTCAACATATCTGAGAACTCTATCCCAAGTGTCCTTTGTCTTGATGGAATCCGGGTAATCCTTAAAAATCTGCTTCTCGGCCGATTCGCGCCAATCATCAGAATAGCCGATCAAGTAATCTTCAAGGTCATCAATGGTTCTTAGCAACTTCCCTTGGTTCCAAAGGCTAACGAATGGAGTGTCCAGATGCCTCGATTCCAATATGTTAGGAAGGCGCTCTTCTCGCTGCAACGAAGCCAGTAGAGTCTGGACTTCTTGAAGACCCTTGAAATAATGGACTCCATCAGATCCAAAAAACTTAGAAATATAATCTGACTGAATCGCTGGTAGCTGATCAGTTACCAAAACTCCTCCAGAGACAAGGACCTCTCCGAATCGAAAGTTTATGTCAGAGTTTAAGCTTACATTTATTGAGGCTAGAGATTGATTGTGATAATAACTTGCTTCTTTAAATGATTGAGTCTTTACGACTCTTGTCAAGCCCATCTTGGATAAGTGATTAATTAGCTTTCTTCTGCTAGGGTGGTGATCGGTTAGTGATCCCACAAATGATGGTTGCCTCGATAATGATGTAGCAACTCTTGCTGGAAAAATAAATTCCTCATATTTTATCTTATCAATCCATGGAGGTAGATTGGATACTCCAAGAGGGCAATAGAATAATTTCGACTTCGGCACTCCATAGGCTCGGAAGAGATTTAGATGCTGGGGATTATTTGCTGAAATAATCTTGGAAAAATGACCTGACCTGGCTAATTCAATAAGCTCGATAAATCCTTGGGCTGGCCCATGCTGTGTGTCGCCTACGAGTAGAACTTTCTGTAAGTCAACGTCTTCGAGCCTAATTGGCTTGATATTCCCTATGGTGAAGGAATCAAGTGCAATGACTACTAAGTTACATCTATGCGACTTCCGAGCACAGCTTAGGACGTTGTCGATGTCTATAACTCGTTTGCTCCAGTCGTAGTCAGCCAAGAATTCACAATTATCTGTATATGGATTGATGTCGATCCTGGGATTGGGGAAGTCTGCCAATAGCGGCAAGATGATCGTGTGACCATGTATGCATAGTGGAGCGCCTGTTTGCGCTATTTGATGATCCTCGGCTTTGCCCGTGCTGGTGGCTAGATGAGCTAGCCGGTAAAAAGAGGTTGGTTGCTTGAGGCGATGCATGGCTCTCCTTTACCTTGCTTGCAATTAGGTGATGCGTGACACAATCCTGGAAGCAGCTAGCGTTTCCAGCGAAATCTCAGCACAGACGCTCAGATGATCAAATGATAGGACTTGAAGAACGTGATTCATGGTCTGACTGCGTTTATACGGTTTTTCTTTCTGAGCTTTGCCATTAGATTCTATGCTTCTTGACTCTTGACGCAACCAGATTCACCAGTCAATTGATCCTCCTCAAATAGATGTCTAATCCTGAGCCTAGTAACCATTCGGGGCCCTCCCTGTGTGGTCTTTGGCTGGATGTGGATGCGTCGGCGGGTTTTCCATTGAGCCCACCACGTTGAACCCTTTAAGGCGCAGGAGGGACTCCTTCTTCGCCTCCTCCTTGTCGGTAGCCACCATCTCCGCCACCAGCTCCTCCAGCGTGGTGGTGGGTGTCCAGCCCAGCGTCTCGCGGGCTTTGGTGGGATCGCCCAGCAACGTTTCCACCTCGGCAGGCCGGAAGTAGCGCGGATCGATCCGAACCACCACTTCATCGCTGCCAGCGCGACGGCCTTGCTCCTCCAGCCCCTCGCCGCTCCATTCGATGCCGCCCCAGCCCAGCTCCTGGGCGGCCAGTTCGATGAAGCGCCGCACGCTCTCTTGCCGGCCCGTGGCAATCACGAAATCCTCTGGGCGCTCCTGCTGCAGCATCCGCCACTGCATCTCCACGTAATCCCGGGCATGGCCCCAGTCCCGCAGAGAATCCAGGTTGCCCATGAACAGGCAGTCGTCGAGGCCGGCATCGATGCGGGCCAGTCCACGGGTGATCTTTCGCGTCACGAAGGTTTCACCGCGCCGCGGGCTCTCGTGGTTGAACAGGATGCCGTTACAGGCATACATCCCGTAGGCCTCGCGGTAATTCACCGTGATCCAGTAGGCGTACATCTTCGCCACCCCGTAGGGGCTGCGCGGATAGAACGGCGTTGATTCTTTCTGGGGGATTTCCTGTACCAGCCCGTAGAGCTCACTGGTGCTGGCCTGGTAGATCCGCGTCTTGCCGCTGAGCCCCAGGATCCGCACCGCCTCCAGGATCCGCAGCGTACCCAACGCATCGCTATTGGCGGTGTATTCCGGGCTCTCGAAGCTCACGGCCACATGGCTCTGGGCGCCGAGGTTGTAGATCTCATCGGGCTGAACCTGCTGCACGATGCGGATCAGGTTGGTGGAGTCCGTCAGATCTCCGTAGTGCAGTACCAGCCGCGGATCGAGCTCATGGGGATCCTGATAGAGGTGATCCACCCGATGGGTGTTGAAGCTGCTCGCCCGCCGCTTGATGCCATGCACCACATAGCCCTTTTCCAGCAACAGTTCGGCCAGATAGGAGCCATCCTGGCCAGTGATCCCGGTGATCAGGGCGGTTCTGGGCATGGGCTCCGTTGTGTGGGCCGATGGGCCACAGCATGGCGAGGGCCATGGCGATCGTCTACCCGTCGGTATGGAGCTCGGCACCAACGAGCACCTGGGCCACATGCGCCGCGAAGCTTTCCCCAAGCATGCGTTGGCCGTAGTCCGTGACTCGTGCTGCGTAAGGGCTTTGCCTCACCATCGCCGCCAGGCCCTCCAGCCAGCCGCCATCGCTGCCGCTGTGCCAGCCCAGGCCCAGATCCCTGGCCTCCCGCTCCAGCCAGCCCCCCGCCCGGCCAAGCACCGCCGCCGGTTGGCCGCTTGCCAGGCGCGCGGCCCCGTAGCACCACAGCAGGCCTGAGCTGCGCTGCCGGTACAGCACCGGGTCGTAGGCCAGCAGGGCCCCATCGCAGCAGGCCAGCAGCGCCTGCATCCGCCCCGCCTCCACCCGTTCGTTCAGCCACCGGAATCCGCCGATCCGCTCCCGTGCCCGCTCCAGGCTGGTGCGCTCTTCCTGCGGCAATGGTTCCTCGCTGTGCAGGTGGAACAGCCATTCCGCCTGCTGCAGCGCCGGCGGCAGCGGGGCTCCGCCCAGGAGCTGGTTCACCACCTCCAGCGCTTCCTGGCGGCCCTTGCCGGGTTTGAGGTCGCCCCAGTGCAGCAGGATCCGCGGCCGGCCATCGGTTGCGGCCAGCCCAGCGGGCAGAGGTTCCAGCACCGGCACACCCGCCCCCACCACGGCCGGATGCAGGCCGGCGCAGGCCAGCCCCGTCGCCGCCAGCAGGGGCTCATACAGCTCCAGGCTCTGCTGGCTCGGCAGCAGCAGCCGCAGCCGATGGCCCCCCTGGCCCACCGCCCGCGCCAGGGCGCCCAGGGCCGCCCGGCAGTTGCTGCTGGCGTCCGCCTCTCCCCCTGGCCCCTCCAGGGTTTCCCCCGGCGGGAACATCAGGCTCACCACCACCGTGGCCGCCGGGCACTGGCGCAGGGCCCGGGCCAGCCCCAGCAGCTGGAACGGCAGCGCCGTGTGCATCACCCATCCGCCCACGGGCGGCGCCCCTTCGGCCGCCTGCTGTTCGAGGGCGCCGAGCAGCTGCCGCTCCAGCAGACCTGCCAGATGCACCATCCCGCCCAGATCGGCCCAGTGGCGCGGATCCACGTAGCCGCAGCCGTGGAACACCCCCCGGCAGCCGCGGGCGCTCAGTGCTTCATCGCCCCAGCATTCGGCCGGCCAGCCCTGCCGCTCCAGCGCCGCCAGCAGCTGGGTGTTCACATCGCCGTGGTGCCCCACGTCGCTGGCGTAGGCCGGATCGACGATCACCACCCGGCCGCCGCGTTCCATCCGTTCCGCTTCGATGACGGCAACTGCTCGCCGCCCCACAATGGTGCCAGTCATCTCCAGGCTGTGAACCGCAACGGCTGGCCCACCGCATCGGACCTGCTCCAGGAGCTGGCCGCCGCCCCCCCCGATTCCCGCGCCGACCGACTCGAGCAGCTGCGTTGGCTTGGCCTCTACGGCCTGGTGCAGCAACTGGAGTCGGTCGTGGCGCGCCTGCGCAGTTCCCCCCACTGGGACGCCCCACTGGCGCTGGAAGTGAGCCAGTCCTGGATGCTGGCCGGCCAGGCCCACCGGGCCGACCTGGTCTTTCTGGAGGCCGACACTCTTGATCCCTCCCTGGCTCTGGTGCCGGATGTGTGGGGGCTGTGGCCGGCCCCCGCCGGCGAGCAACCAGCCGAGATCGGCGCGCTGGCAGCCCGCCTCCGCCGCTGGCGGCATCTGGATCCCACCGCTCTCGATGCCTCCTGGCGCCAGCGGGCCCAGGCCGACTGGACGTACGCCCTCACCAGCCCCGGGCTGGAGGAGCTGGTCCTGCTGCTCTGCCACGGGCCGGCCCTGGAGTCGCCGATCGAGCCTTTTCTCGCCGAACTGGTGGGGGAGGAGCTGATCGCGGCCAGCCCCCGCCAGGCCCTGCAGTTCTGGGGCCTGCTCACCGACCTGCGGCCGGACTGGATCCACGCCCGCCTCAAGGCCGCCGATCTGGCCCTCGCCTGTGCGGAAGCGGAGCGCTGTGCCGGCTGGATCGCCACCGCCTCCCCAGACGTGCGGGGCAACCCCTGGTACTGGGACATCGCCGCCCGCGCGGCCCTTGAAGCCGGTGCCATCACCACCGCCCTGGATCACTGGGGCCAGGCCCTGGCCGAAGCGCCGCCGGAGCTGGCCGAGGTGTTCCGCCAGCGGCGCCGCGAGGCCCGGCGCGGCCCCGGCGTGCTCCAGGCCCACGCTCTGCTGCAGCGCGGCGAATCAGGGGCCGCCCTGCCACTGCTGCAGCGGCTGGTGGCCGACGATCCCCAGTGGCAGCCCCTGCGTGCCCTGCTGCAGCAGGCCGAAACTGCGGCCGCCGCCGGCCGCGGCAGCGAAGCGCTGGCCGCCCAGGCACCGCAGCGGTTTGGCCAGCTCCTGGAGCGGGCCGCCACCCGCATCGGCCTTGCGCTCCCCGCCGCCACCCCTGTCCCGAAGGGCATCGCCCTGGATCCGGAAGCGGCCCGCCAGCGGCTGGGCGCCTTCTCTGGCTTCCTCAGCGACGCCGAAGCCCGCTTCGCCCTGGGGGCCTGAGGCCTGAGCTCAACCCCCGGCCGCTTCGATCCGCTCCAGCAGGGCCGCAATCAGCACCTCCGCCCGCCGCTCCTCCTGCTGATGCTGCTCCAGGAGCTGCTGCTGCTCCTGGTGCGCCAGGAAATAAAACTCCAGTTCCTCCTGCACCTGCTGCAGTTGCAGCAGATTCAGTTCGGCTTCGTCGCGAGCTTCCTCCAACTGGCCTTGAAGGCTGGTGATCTCGGCGGCCAGCGCCTGGGGATCTGCTGTGGTGGCAGGTGTTTCGCCCATCGTGGGGAGCTTAGGGGGCCTTTTCGGCGGCGTCGAGTCGCGGCCGCCCTTAGCGTGCCCGGGTGGTCGTCCCCGGCGCCGTGCCCCTGGCCTCCCCGTTCCTTGAGCAGCGCACCTACCGCCAGCAGGCGGAATTCCAGCGCGACTTCGAGGCCCAATGGGGCGACCTCGACCGGCAAGTGCGCACCAGCCTGCGCCTGATGGCCCTGAATGGGATTCAAGACCCCCTCACCGATACCCCCATCGCTGCCACCGATCTCCAGGTGTTGGGCACCAACTTCCGCGAAAGCCTGCAGCACGAGGGCCTGGTGTCCCGCCAGCGGGCCGTGCTGCTGCTGCTGCGCCAGCTGATCGAGGCCGGACAGCTGCCGCGCCTGGAGGCACTGCGGCTCTACTGCCCGGAGGCCATCACCCCGTTCGCCCAGCGCCTGGGTGGCCTGGTGGCCCACTACCAGGGCAGCGAATACCTGCCCGACCCCCAGGATCCCCGCCGCCAGCAGATCCACCACGAGGATCTCTGCGATCTCCGCTTCGAGGACGGCAGCTTCGATGCGGTGATCTGCAACGAGATCCTCGAGCACGTCTACGACCTGCCGGCCGCCCTGCGCTCGATGCGGCGGGTGCTGGTGCCCGGTGGCTCCCTTTTCGGCACGGTGCCCTTCGCCTACGGCCAGGCCGATTCCACCGTGAAGGCCCTGCATGTCGGCCGGGCGCAGGAGCCCCAGCTCCTCACCGAGCCGGAGTACCACGGCGATCCGGTGCAACCGAAACAGGGCTCCCTCGTCTACCGCATTCCCGGCTGGGAGTTCCTCGATCAGCTGCGCGACGCCGGCTTCGAAGACCCCCGCATCGAAGCCATCCATTCCCCCACCTACGGCATCGTCGGCGCCGAAATCCCCTGGATCCTGGTGTTCATGGCCCAGCGCCCCCAGGATCCAGCACCTGCAGGCTGAACGGCGGCGCCTGTGACGCCCCCGCCCAGGCGGCCATCGTGTCCTCGCCGCTCCACACCAGCAGCTCAACCAGATCGCCGATCCGCTCACCGGCGCTCTCCGCGTCACCGACCTCGCGGTGCACCTCGTGGGTCTTCAGGGGCTCCGCCGTCCAGCGTTGCTCCAGGGCAGCCTGGCCCAGGTCCAGCGGTGGGCCGTCCACGGTCAGCGGCAGCACCCGCAGACGCGCCTCGCCGGCGATCGCCAGCGACACCCGCAGCGTCGATCCGGCCGCCATCAGCGCATACAGCGGCACCCCCGGCACCAGGCGGCCGTTGAGGCTTCGGTGGGGCAGCGAATGGTTGAACGGCGCGCAAGCCTCCTCCGCCACGTGCCGGATCGCTTCGGGCACCTCCGGTGCTTCCGCCCGCCGGAACCGCTGTTCATTCGGGAAGCCGATCGCATCGGCCATCGCCCGGCCGTACACCTCCGCCTGGGCCTCCGCGTCGAAACTCCCCTGGGCGAAGAATTGGCGTGCCGCCAGGAAGCTGCCCTGCAGCCCCGCGTCGCCGTGCAGGTGGAAGTACAGGCAGTTGTAGAAGCCGAACTTGATGCTGGCCCCGTAGGAGCTGCGCACGGTGGTGAGGTGGGCACCGCCGCAGAGGGCCTCCGGCAGGAAATCCTGCGCAGCCACCGCCTCCTGCTCCACCCCCACCAGCCAGAGGTAGTCGAGGTGGTGCTCGGCCGAGACCGCTTCCCGCTTGAAGGCGAAGGGCTTGCGGGCCACCAGCGGGCTGCCCGCCTTGCCGCACACCAGGCTCAGGTAGGTGAAATTCACGCAATCAAAGCTGGCCACCACGGCGGCGCTGGCCCAGAAGTGCTCCACCGCCTCCCGCTCCAGCAGCAGCAGTTCATCGGCATCCACCGACAGCACCACATCGCCGCTCGCCAGCCCGTAGCCGTGGATCCGCTTCTCCCGTTCGCCCGCAAACACACCGTGGTGGTAGTGGATCGGCACCCCCAGCCGCCGGCCCAGCAGGCCGAACATCCCAGCCGCCCGCGGGCTGGGCTGCGCCAGATCCCGCCCCACCAGCGGCTCCAGCAATTCGCGGGTGAACTGGAACGGCCCGTCGTTCACCACGATCTCGTCCACCCAGGCCAGCCGCTCCACCACCCGCTCGATGAAATCGAAGTCCTCGAAAAACTGGATCACCACCGAGACGCTGGCCATCGCCTCAGCTCCGCACCCAGTCGGTCACGCCGCCCGGCCGGTCGATCAGTTCGATGCCCTCGGCGGCCAGTTCGGCCCGGAGGCGGTCGGCGGTGGCGAAATCCTTGGCGGCCTTGGCGGCCCGGCGCGCCTCGATGCGTTGCTGGATCGCTCCTTCATCCACCGCTGCGGCGGGCTTTTCCGCCGCCATCCCCAGCACCCCGGCCAGTTCGCCCAGCAGCCGCCAGCGAGGTTCCAGCGCCGCCGCCTCGGCTTCGCTGTCGCCCCGCTCCAGCCGGTTGGCCAGGGCCCGCAGCGGCCGGGCCAGCTCGAACAGCACCGCCACGGCCGCCGAGGTGTTGAGGTCGTCGTCCATGGCGGCGGCGAAGCGGCCGCGGGCCTCTGCCAACGCCTCGGTGATCTCTCCGGCGGGCGTGGCCCCCCAGCGCAGGGCCGCCCCGTGACGCTCGCCCAGGCCCAGGGCGGCGTCGAGTCCCTTCCAGCCGGTGGCGGCTGCCGCCAGGGCCTCGCCGGTGAAGTCCAGCGGCTTGCGGTAGTGGGCCTGCAGCACGAACAACCGCAGTGTCATCGGGCTGACGCCGCTCTCCAGTAGGGCGCGGATCGTGGTGAAGTTGCCCAGCGATTTGGACATCTTCTCGCCGCCCACATTCACCATGCCGTTGTGCAGCCAGTAGCGCGCCAGGGGCTGGCCGCTGGCCGCCTCCGACTGGGCGATCTCGTTCTCGTGGTGCGGAAAGATCAGGTCGGCGCCACCCAGGTGGATGTCGATCGTGGTGCCCAGCTCCTCGCGCACCATCGCCGAGCATTCGATGTGCCACCCCGGCCGCCCCGGCCCCCAGGGCGACGGGAAGCTGGGTTCCCCCGGTTTGGCCCCCTTCCAAAGGGCGAAATCAAACGGATGGCGCTTGCGGGCCTCCTCCGCCTCCTTGGTGCGGCCGCTGGCGCCCCCCTGCTGCTCCTCCAGCGTGCGGCCGCTGAGCTTGCCGTAGTCGGCCTGCCGCATCACCGCGAAGTACACATCACCATCGGCGGAATAGGCCGCCCCCTTGGCCTCCAGTTCACCGATCAGCAGCCGGATCGCGTCCAGGCTGCGGGTGGCCCGCGGCATCCGGTCGGGGGGAAGGATGTGCAGGGCGGCCATGTCCTCCTGGAAGGCGGCGATGTTGCGCTCGCTCACCACCGCCATCGAGCTGCCCTCCTCCTCGGCCCGCTTGAGGATCTTGTCGTCGATGTCGGTGAAGTTCTGCACGAAGGTGACGGCATAGCCGCTCCACAGCAGATAGCGCCGCAGCACGTCCCAGACGATGTAGCTGCGGGCGTGGCCCAGGTGGCACAGGTCGTAGACCGTGACCCCACAGCAATAGATCGACACCGTCCCCGGCTGCAGCGGCTCGAACGGCTCGCAGCGGCGGCTGAGGGTGTTGGTGAGCCGCAGGGTCAACGCCCCGCTCCCGCCGTCGCCTGGCCCAGGCGGCCGCCGCCGTAGCCGGCCCGGCTGCGCACGTTGGTGCACCAGTCGCCGTGCTCCAGGTACCAGCGCACCGTTTCCCGCAGGCCCTGCTGGAAGTCGTGGCGGGGCTGCCAGCCCAGCTCGGTGCTGATCCGCTCCGGGTCGATGGCGTAGCGCCGGTCGTGGCCCGGCCGGTCGGCCACCGGCGTGATCAGGCCGGCGTGGGGGGAGCCGGCGGGCCGCAGTTCGTCCATCAGGGCGCAGATGGCCTGCACCACCTCCTTGTTGGTGCGCTCACCATGGCCACCGACGCAGTAGCTGCGCCCCACTTCGCCGCTGGTGGCGGCCAGAAGCAGCGCTTCCACATGGTCCTCCACATACAGCCAGTCGCGCACATTGGCCCCATCGCCATAGAGCGGAATCGGCTCGCCGGCGGCGGCCTTGAGGATCACCACCGGGATCAGCTTCTCGGGGAACTGCCAGGGGCCGTAGTTGTTGCTGCAGTTGGTGAGCACCACCGGCAGCCCGTAGGTGTGGTGCCAGGCCTGCACCAGGTGGTCGCTGCCCGCCTTGCTGGCCGAGTAGGGGCTGCGCGGGTCGTAGGGGGTGGTTTCCGAGAACCGCCCGCTGGCTCCCAGGGAGCCGAACACCTCGTCGGTGCTGATGTGGTGGAAGCGGAACTGCTCGCGGCGCTTCACCTCCAGCCCCTCCCAGTGGGCCCGCACCGCCTGCAGCAGGTTGTAGGTGCCCATCACGTTGCTCACCAGGAAGGCGCCCGGATCGTCGATCGAGCGGTCGACGTGGCTTTCGGCCGCCAGGTGGAGCACCAGATCCGGATCGGCCTGCCGCACCGCCGCCGCCACCGCCTCCCCGTCGGCCAGATCCACCTGCAGCAGCCGGTGGCGCGGGCCGTCGGAGCGCTCGGCCGCCTCGCCTAGCTCCGCCATGGTGTTGTACACGCCCAGCAGGTCGCTGGCGTAGCCCATCTTGTCGAGGTTGAACACCGTCACAGAGCTGTCCCGCAGCAGCCGCCGCACCAGCGCCCCGCCGATGAAGCCCGCCCCCCCCGTCACCAGGATGCGGCGACGGCCGGCGAGCAGCACCGGCAGGTCGAGGGGGTGGTTGGGGAGCATCGGGATGGGGCGAAACTACAAAAAGGGGGGTGTTCAGGCCGGGGGCAGGGGGATCTGAGCCAGCACCTCGGCCAGGGCGGCCTGCCAGTGCTGGCCCTCCAGCTCCAGCGCGTGCCGGGTGGTGCTGGTCTCCAGCAGCGAGTAGGCGGGGCGCCGGGCCGGGGTGGGGTAGTCGGCGGTGGTGATCGGCCGCACCCGGGCCGGGGCGTCGATCAGCCCCCGCGCCGCCGCCTGGGCGCCGATGGCCACGGCGAAGTCGTACCAGCTGGCGGCACCGCAGTCGCTCCAGTGGTGCCGCCCGCTCACCCCCCGGCCGATCACCCGCCAGCAGGCGGCCGCCAGCCCGGAGGTGGCCGTGGGGCAGCCCACCTGATCGGCCACCACCCCCAGGCTCTCGCCGGCGGCGGCCTTGGCCCGGTGCAGCCGCAGCATGGTGAGGCAGAAATTGGCGCCCACCGGCCCGTACACCCAACTGGTGCGCAGCAGGCAGAGGCGATCGTCCGGCAGGGCCGCCGCCGCCCGCCGTTCCCCCTCGGCCTTGGTGGCGCCGTACACCCCCAGGGGCGCCAGGGCCTGCTCCGGTGCGTAGGGATGGCCCTGTTCACCGTCGAACACGAAATCGGTGCTCACCTGCAGCATCCGCCCGCCGCCGCTGGCCAGGGCTTCGGCGAAGGCTCCGGGGGCGCCGCCGTTCACCGCCTCGGCCAGCGCCGGTTCCGACTCGGCCCGATCCACCGCCGTGTAGGCGCCGGCATTGAGCACCCAGTCGGGCCGGTGCTGCGCCACCGCCGCCCGACAGGCGGCCGCATCGGCCAGATCCAGCTCGCCACGGCCGGTGGCGATCAACTCGAGGCCGGCGGGAACCGAGGCCACCAGGGCCTGACCCAGCTGGCCGTGGCGGCCGGTCAGCAGCACCCGCACCGGTTCAGGCATCGATGGCGGGGGAAAAGCTCAGGCGCAGCCTACCTTCGCGTGGCTATTTCGCCTCCATCCAGTTGGGGCCGACCCCGGTGTCCACCGCCAGTGGCACCGTTAACTGCACCGCCTGCTCCATGGTGCGCCGGGTGAGCTGCCGCACCTCCTCCAGTGCGTCCGGCGCCGCCTCCAGCACCAGTTCGTCGTGCACCTGCAACAGTAGGCGCGCCGGTAGGCCCGCCGCCGTGAGCGCTTGCTGCAGGCTCACCATGGCCAGCTTGATGATGTCGGCGCTGGAGCCCTGGATCGGGGCATTGGCGGCCGCCCGCAGCTGCTGGGCCTCCATCCCGCCGCGGCGGGCCACCTCCAGGTCGATCTCCAGCGGGTCCTTGCCCCGCAGCCGCCCCAGGCCGCCGGGATCGAAGTGGAACGGCCGCCGTCGCCCCAGGATCGTCTCCACATAGCCGCGGCTGAGGGCCAGCCGCTCCTGCAGCTCCAGGTACAGGAACACCCTTGGGTAGCGCTGCTTGTACAGGCTCAGGAACTCCTTGGCCCGGGCCTGGCCCATGCCGGTTTCCCTCGCCAGGCGCTGGGCCCCCATGCCGTAGATCACCCCGAAGTTGATCGTCTTGCCCAGCCGCCGCTCCTCCGGCGTCACCGTGTCGGTCTCGAGCAGCAGCCGGGCCGTCAGGGCGTGGACGTCATCGCCCTCGTTGTAGGCCTGCACCAGCACCGGTTCGCCCGAGAGGTGGGTGAGGATGCGCAGCTCGATCTGGGAGTAGTCGGCGCTGATCATCCGCCAGCCCTCCTGGGGCAGGAAGGCCTTGCGGATGCGCCGGCTGAACTCGGTGCGGATGGGGATGTTCTGCAGGTTGGGGTTACTGCTCGACAGGCGCCCGGTGGCGGTCACCGCCTGGTTGAAATCGGTGTGCACCCGCCCGGTCTCCGGCTCCACCAGCGCCGGCAGGGCCTCCACGTAGGTGCTCAGCAGCTTGCTGAGCGTGCGGTGCTCCAGCACCAGCTTCACCACCGCATGGTCGTCTTCCAGCTTCTCCAGCACGGCCGCGTCGGTGCTCCAGCCGGTCTTGGTGCGGCGCGACTTCTTGCGGTCGAGCCCCAGGGTGTCGAACAGCAGCTCCCCGAGCTGTTTGGGGGAGGCCAGGTTGAAGTCCACCCCCGCCGCTTCCTGGGCCTCCCGCTCCAGTCGCACCAGGGTGCCGCTGAGCTCCTCGGCCAGCTCCCTGAGGTAGGGCACGTCGATGCGGATGCCGGTGGCCTCCATCTGGGCCAGCACCGGCTCCAGGGGCAGCTCCACCTGCTGCAGCAGCAGGGGCAGCTCCGGCCCCATCGCCGCCAGCTGCTCCGCCAGCAAGGCCCCGAGGCGCCGGGTGAGGTGCACGTCCATGGCGCAGTAGAGGGCCGCCGCCTCCACCGGCACGTCGGCGAAGGTCTGACCCTTGGCCACCAGATCGCCGTAGGCGGTGGGATGCAGCCCGAAGTTGCGCTCTGCCATGGCCTCCAGGCCATGCTTGTCGTTGGCATCCCGCAGGTAGTCCGCCAGCAGGGTGTCCATCACCACACCGGCCAGGGGCAGCCCATGGCGCAGCAGGATCAGGCGGTCGTACTTGGCGTTCTGGAGTGCCTTGGGGTGCCCGGCGCTGGCCAGCCAGGGCCCCAGGGCCAGCAGCACCGCATCCAGGGGCAGCTGCACCGGCGCGGGCGGCGGCGTGCTGAGCAGATCGGCGGCCGGCGGGCTGTGGTGGCCGATGGGCACGTAGGCCAGATCCGCCAGCCCCTCCCCCCAGCAGACGCCGATCCCCACCAGCTCGGCCTTGAAGGGATTGAGCGAGGTGGTCTCGGTGTCGAGGGCCACCGGCGCCGCCGGATCGGTGCAGGCCAGCAGCCTCCCCACCAGGGCCGCCAGGGCCTCCGGGGTGGTGATCAGCTCCGGTCGCAGGGCGGGCAGGCTGCCTTCGGCCTCCGGCTCTGTTGCTGCGGGCACCTCTGGCGCCGCCGGATCGCTGGCGAGGGCGGCCGTGGCGGTAGCGGCGGTGGCGATGGGCTCGGGGGGCTCCGCCGAGAACAGGCGGGCAAAGCCCTCGGTCTGCTTCACCAGGCTGAACAGCTCCAGCTCGGCCAGACGCGCCCCCAGCCCCTCGCTGTCCACCCGTCCCAGGGCCAGGCGCGGTTCCTGGGGCAGGGGGATCTGCACCAGGATCTCCGCCAGCATGCGGGAGCGGAAGGCGTTCTCCCGGTCGGTTTCCAGCTTGGTTTTCAGGGCCCCCTTCTGCTCGTCGAGGGCGGCGTAGATGCCGTCCAGGTCGCCGTGGGCCTTGAGCAGGGTCAGGGCCGTCTTGGGCCCCACCCCCTTGACCCCGGGGATGTTGTCGGAGCTGTCCCCGGTGAGGGCCTTGAGGTCCACCACCCCCTCCGGCGGCACCCCCAGCTTCTCGATCACCTGGGCGCGGCGGATCTGGGTCGGCCCGCTGTTCTTGGCGTAGGGGCCGCCACCCATGTACAGCACGCTGATGTCGCGGTCGTCGTCCACCAGCTGGAACAGGTCGCGGTCGCCGGAGAGGATCCGCACCCGCCAGCCCTCGCCCGCCGCCCGATTGGCCAGGGTGCCGAGCACGTCGTCGGCCTCGTAGCCCGGCGCCATCGACAGGGGCAGGTCGAGGCAATCCTTGAGGATGGCCTGCAGGTTGGCCAGGTCGGAGAAGAAGTGTTCCGGCGCCTCCTCCCGGTGGGCCTTGTAGGCGGCATCCGCCTCATGGCGGAAGGTGGGTTCGGCCGTGTCGAAGGCGATCACCACCCCCTGGGGGGCCAGTCCCTTGCAGTTGTCGAGCAGGGCCTTGAGGAAGCCGTAGGTGACGCTGGTGGGCACGCCGTCCTTCGTGCTCAGGCCCCCCTCACCGCCCTTGGCGAAGGCATAGAAGCTGCGGAAGGCCAGGGAGTGGCCATCCACCAGCAGCAACAGGGGCTTGTCCCGCTCCATGGCCGTCCCTGGGATCTGCCCGCCGATCGCCACAGCCTGCCATCCGGCGGCCCGACAGCGCCGTGACCGCCACCGGCCGGGCCGCCTTCAGCCGCTGCCGCCAGTACCGCTGGTGGCTGGAGCGGGTCTGGGAGCCGCAGGGCAGCCGGCTGCTGTTCATCGGCCTCAACCCCTCCCGCGCCGACGATCACCGCGACGACCCCACCCTGCGCCGGCTGGTGGCCTTCGCCGCCAGCTGGGGTTACGGCGGCCTGGAGGTGCTCAACCTGTTCGCCCGCATCAGCCCGAGCCCGGCGGCCCTGGCCCAGGCCGCCGATCCGGTGGGCGCCGCCAACGGGGCCTGGCTGCGGCGGCGCCTGCGGGCCGCTGATCGGTGCTCCAGCCCCGGGCTGATCTGGCTGGGCTGGGGCAACGGCGGCCGCCGGCTGGGCCAGGACGCCCGGGTGCTGGAGCTGCTGGCCCCCCACCAGCCACGGCTGGCCTGCCTCGGCCTCACCGCTGCGGGCGCCCCGCTCCATCCCCTCTACCAACCGGCGGCGAGCCTGTTGCGGCCGTATGGGCCATCCTGTGGGCGTTCAGCCGCAGCCGCTGCTCCATGGCCCGCACCCCCCGTCGCTACGCCATCCACCTGTTCCTGATCGGCGGTCACCACCAGGAGGTGCACTTCAACACCCTCGAAGACTTCCAGGCCTGGTACGGCGGGGTGCTGAACGCCGCGGCCCTCGATGCCTTCGTCAACGTGCCGATCAGCGACCTGACCAGCGAATTCCTCGTGCTGCGGGCCGGCAGCGTTCAGGCGATCCGGGTGGAGCCGATCTACGGCGCCCTCGACGATTGAGCAGGCCCCCCGGGCTGATCCTCAGAGGGCGGCGGTGATCCGCTCCCGGTCGGTGCCCAGCCGGTGCAGCAGCAGCCAGGTGGTGAGCAGGTCAGGGCCTTTGAGGCTGCCCAGCAGGGCGGCCCGCAGCCCCTTCATCAGCACCCCCTTCTTGACGCCGGCGGCCGTCGCGGCCTCCGCTAGCAGCCCCTGGGCGGTCTCGGCGTCGAGCGGGCCCTCGGGCAACCGCTCCAGCAGGGCGCCCAGGGCGCCGCGGCTGCCGGCGTCGGCCCGCAGGGCCAGGGCCGCCCCGTCGGGCTCCGGCGTTTCGAAGAAGGGGGCGGCCTGGTCGACCCCGTCCGCCAGCAGGCTGAGCGAGGGCCCCAGCAGGGCACAGAGATCCTCCTGCCAGGTGGCATCGGCGCCGGCCGCTTCGCCCCAGCCCCGGGCCTGCCAGAGGGGCAGCAGCCGCTGGCGCAGCTCGCCGGCCGCCAGCCCATGCAGCACCTGGGCGTTGAGCCAGTTGAGCTTGTCCCAGTCGAAGCGCGCCCCGGCCCGGTTCACCCGCTCGAAGGAGAACACCGCCGCCGCCTGCTCGAGGCTGAAGCGTTCGCCGACCCCCTCCGGCGGCGACCAGCCCAGCAGGGTCATGTAATTGACCAGGGCCTCGGCGGTGTAGCCCATGGCGCGGAAGTCGCCCACGGAAGTGACGCCATCCCGCTTGGAGAGCTTGCGTCCCTCCTGGTTGAGGATCAAAGGGGTGTGGGCGAACACCGGCGGCGTCAGCCCCAGGGCGGCGTAGAGCAGCAGCTGCTTGCCGGTGTTGGCAATGTGGTCTTCGCCCCGGATCACGTGGCTGATGGCCATGGCGGCGTCGTCCACCACCACCACCAGGTTGTAGAGGGGGTCGCCGATGGCATCGGCGGGCGCCCGGCGGGCGATCACCATGTCGCCACCCAGGTCGCTGCCGGCCCAGCGCATCTCACCCCGCACCAGGTCGTTCCATGTGATCGTGGCGCCGTCATCGATGCGGAAGCGGACTACCGCCTCGCGGCCCTCGTCGATGTAGGCCTGCTGCTGCTCGGGGGTGAGGTCGCGGTGCAGGTTGTCGTAGCGGGGGGCCCGGCCCTCGGCCTGCTGGCGCTCCCGCATCGCTGCCAGCTCGGCGTCGCTGGCGAAGCAGCGGTAGGCGTGGCCGCCCTCGAGCAGCTGCTTGATGGCCTGCCGGTGGGCCTCGATGCGCTCGCTCTGCACCACGGGCTCCTCGTCCCAGGTCAGGCCCAGCCAGCGCAGGCCATCGAGGATGTTCGCGGTGAATTCCGGCTTGGACCTTTCCCGATCGGTGTCCTCGATCCGAAGCAGGAAGGCGCCCCCGAGGTGGCGGGCGAACAGCCAGTTGAACACCGCCGTGCGGGCGGTGCCGATGTGAAGGGTGCCGGTGGGGCTGGGGGCCAGCCGAACGCGTACTGGAACCGTTGCGGGCACGGAAGCGGCTCCAGATGGTGAGAACGGGACTGACGGGGCTCGAACCCGCAACTTCCGCCGTGACAGGGCGGTGCTCTAACCGATTGAACTACAGTCCCAGACCGAGGTTCGAGGCTCGAATCGCCCCGAGGGGTGGATCCGGCGCCGATGGGCGATCGCGACGGCGCGAACGCCGACCAAGGAAGTATCCATCGTCACCCGTCCCCCCGTCAACGCCGCCCGTCAACGCCTCCTGTCAACGCGGCTGGTGGGGTCAGGACGCCGATCGGCCACACAAAAAGCCCAGTGCAGGGCACGGGGCAGATTGAGATGTTTGGCTGGGAAGGCAGGCATGGAGCTTGGGCGCGATGGCGCCACAAGGCACCTGGCCTCAGGGGCGGAAGCCGGCGGGTTCGATCAGGCGCACCTGGTTGCCCCGGGCGGTGAATTCCCGCCCCTGGTCGCTCTGGACCACGACCCGACCTCCGGATTTGACCCGGATCACCCGGGCCCGAACCCAGCCAAGGGCGGCTGATTCCAGCACCTTGACCACATCACCGGGTTGTAGATCCAACTCCATGTCCGGAACCACGAGACTACAAATGGGACCATCGAACGCGCCGTGGAGGACTTGAACCCCCGACATCAGGTTTTGGAGACCTGCGTTCTACCAGCTGAACTAACGGCGCAAGGCGATGGTCCCTGGAAAGCGTGAAAGGGAGACGCGGGCAATGAAATCCCGAGAAACCAGGCTTCAGCGATCGAAGCGCTGTTTGACGCGAGTGGCTTTACCCACCCGGTCACGCAGATAGAAGAGCTTCGCCCGACGCACCTTACCGCGCCGCTCCACCTTGACGGAAGCGACCTGGGGGCTGTGCAGCATGAAGACCCGCTCCACGCCGATGCCCTGGAAAATCCGGCGCACGGTGATGGTCTGGTTGAGGCCGCCGTGGCGCTTGGCGATCACCACGCCCTCGTAGGGCTGCACCCGCTCCTTGTTGCCTTCCCGGATCCGCACGCCCACCTTGACGGTGTCGCCCACGTAGATCTCGGGCAGGTCGCTCTTCAGCTGGGCCGCCTCGAATTCGTCGATCAGGGCCCGGGCGCTGAGCTTGCCGGTGGTCACCTTCACCGTCGTGGCGGTCGTGGCCGTCACGGTTTCCGTTGCAGTTTCCGCTTCCACCGACTGGGGCTCCGCGTCTGGGGTTTGTGGGTCCACTTCCGTGGACGGATCGATCTCGGTTGCCATCCCTGTTCTCGGAGCGCCAGGCCAAACCAACACCTTACCGCCTCAGGTGACCCCCTTCCCTCCACCCCGCCGCCAGCCCCGCTGCAACCGCTCCCAGGCCATGAAGCCTCCGGTGATGAGCATCCACAGCAATCCCAGCCCGTTGAGCAGCACGTAAACCGTCTCGCCCACCTCGCCCACCCATCCCTGGAGCCATTCGCCCTCGTGCAGCACCATCAGCGGATGGGCCTGGTCCCGGCTCAGCCCGCCCCAGTCGCGCAGCAGCCGGTAACCCACCCCCGTGACGGCCGAGAGCAGCAGGGGGGTGAGCACCAGCGGCGCCAGCCAGGCATGGGCCTGCCGCAGGCGGACGCCCCAGGACGGTGGGGCGGGCCGTGGGGGTGCGGTCGGGGTGGGGTTGGACACGGGGAACCGACAGCCGGAGGGACGCCATTGATAACTTGAATGTCCGGCTCCGACTCCCACCGCATGAACCTGTTCGCCGATCTGCTGGCCAGCACCAACGGCGTCAAGGGCGGCGGCACCCCTCTCACCCAGGCCGGCCCCCGCATCCAGAAGGGACGCCGCGGTGTTGAGGTGAAATCGGCGCGGGAGATCGCGATCATGCGCCAGGCCAGCCGCATCGTGGCCACGGTGCTGCGGGAGATCATCGACATGGCCGCCCCGGGCATGACCACCGGCGACCTTGACCGCCACGCCGAAACCCGCATCCGCGCCATGGGGGCCACCCCCAGCTTCAAGGGCTACCACGGCTTCCCGGCCAGCATCTGCGCCAGCATCAACAACGAGGTGGTCCACGGCATCCCCAGCGCCAAGCGGGTGATCAAGGCCGGCGACCTGGTCAAGATCGACACCGGCGCCTATTTCGAGGGCTTCCATGGCGACAGCTGCGTCACCCTCTGCGTCGGTGAGGGGGTGCCCGACGAGGCCCGCCGCCTCAGCCGGGTGGCCCAGGAATCGCTGATGCAGGGCCTGGCCACCGTGAAGGCCGGCAGCACCCTGCTGGAGCTGGCCGGTGCGGTTCAGGACCACGTCGAGGCCCACGGCTACGCGATCGTCGAGGACTACACGGGCCACGGCGTCGGCCGCAACCTGCACGAGGAACCCTCGGTGTTCAACTACCGCACCAGGGATCTGCCCAACATGCAGCTGCGGGCCGGCATGACCCTGGCGGTGGAGCCGATCCTCAATGCCGGCAGCAAGGGTTGCCGCACCCTCAAGGACCGCTGGACCGTGGTGACAGTGGACGGCAGCCTCTCGGCCCAGTGGGAGCACACCATCGTCGTCACCTCCGACGGCTGCGACATCCTCACCGACCGGGACTTCTAGACCCTCACGGCCGCCTGAGCAGGCCCACGTAGGCCCAGCGGCCCAGGGTGGCCAGCGGCATCAGCAGGTAGGTGAGCGGGTTCGGCGTCACGATGATCAGGCTGCAGTTCCAGTCGGCCTGCCGCAGGATCTCGCCCGCCACCCAGTCGGCCCCCATCACCCCCACGGGGTTGAGGGCGGAGCGGAAGGGTCCCAGCACCAGCCGCCGCAGCCGCAGGGCGCGTGCCAGCTCCGGCGCCCGCAGGCTGAGCAGCTGGCCCAGCAGCCGCTTGCTGATCTCATAAAGGGGGCTCACGGCCGGCTGGATCTCCGCTTCCGAGGTGTTCACCCACACCTCCGGCCGCCGGCGCCCTTCGCGCCCCTGCGCAACCGCGGCGAACAGCTCCAGCAGGCGCCAGGCGCTCAGGGCGTTCACCTCCAGGGAACGGCCGGTCGCCTCGGCGCTGCAGTCGCCATGGACGTTGATGCCGTGGTTGATCACCAGCACGTCCACCTGCTCCAGCAGGGGCTCCAGGGCCGCCTCCTGGCCCACCTGCCAGTGCACCTGGCGCAGGGGGATCGGCTGCCCGTCAGGGCCGGCCAGCTGCAGCGGCGCGCGGCCATGGCAGAGGGCGATCAGCTGCGCTCCGCGGCCGTGCCAGCGGCGCAGCAGGGCCTGGCCCAGGGCGCCGCTGGCCCCGGTGACGGCCACGGTGAGGGAGTCGGTCGACGGGTCCGGCATGGGCTTGCGGTGGACGTGCTGCCTAGATTGCCCCCCACCTGCAGGACCCGGCGAGGTCAACCCATGTCCATCCCCCTGCTGATCGGCTCCTGTGAACCCTTCAGCGGCAAGTCGGCGGTGGTGCTCGGTCTCGGCCGCCAGCTCGCACGCGGGGGCGTGCCGCTCGCCTTCGGCAAGCCGCTGGTCACCTGCATGGACGATCCGCTCGACAACTTTCCCGACGCGGCGCCGGGCCACCCCCTGCTCGATCCCGATGTCCGCTTCATCGGTGACACCCTCGGACTGTCCCAGGACCAGCTGATCCCCTCGCTGCATGTGCTGGAGCCGGCGGACGCCCGGGAGCGCCTGCTGGCGGGGGACCTGACCCCCGGGGAGGGCCTGACGCTGCTGCAGCGGCGCATCCACGACGACGCCGATCGCCTGGTGCTGCTGGAAGGGGCCGGCAGTCTCAGCGAGGGTCAGCTCTACGGCCTGGGCCTGGTGCAGCTGGCCCACGCCCTGCAGGCGCCTGTGCTGCTGGTGCATCCCTGGAGTGACAGCCGCAGCGTCGATGCTTTGCTCGAAGCCAGGCGCCAGCTGGGCGATCTGCTGGCCGGTGTCGTGCTCAACACCGTGCTGCCCGACATGGTGCCGGACGTGCGGGAGGCGGTGCTGCCGGCCCTGGAGCGGCTCGGCATCCCGGTGCTGGGCGTCATGCCCCGCAGCCCCCTGCTGCGCAGTGTCACGGTGGAGGAGCTGGCCCGCCGCCTCGAGGCCACCGTGCTCTGCTGCCACGACGGCCTCGACCTGCTGGTGGAGACCCTCTCGATCGGCGCCATGAACGTCAACTCGGCGATGGAGTTCTTCCGCCGCCGCCGCAACATGGCCGTGGTGACGGGCGCCGACCGCACCGACATCCAGCTGGCGGCCCTGGAGGCCTCCACCCAGTGCCTGATCCTCACGGGGGCCGGCGAACCCCTGCCCCAGCTGATCAGCCGGGCCGAGGAACTGGAGGTGCCGGTGCTCAAGGTTGACCACGACACCCTCACCACCGTGGAGGTGATCGATGCCGCCATCGGCCACGTGCGGCTGCATGAAGCGGTGAAGGCCACCTATGCGATCCGCCTGGTGGAGGAGAACTGCCACTTCGAACGGCTGTTCGGCCGGCTGCGCCTGGCGGTCCATGCCTGAGGGCGCTGCTAGTTTCAGTTCGTTGGTTGTCGATAACGGGTGACCCGGTCCCTAGATCTTCCGGCCCTGGACCGGATCGATACGCTCGCCCAGGAGCTGGCCATGCTCCAGGACCGGGGCAAACGCAGAA
>CALRQM020000015.1:0-48761 GCA_943370335.1 Bordetella parapertussis
GGCGCCTGGTACAGCTACGAGGGCGACAACATCGGCCAGGGCCGCGACAACACGATCACCTGGCTGGAGCAGAACCCCGGGCCGAAGGAGGTGATCGAGCAGCTCACCCGCCAGAAGCTCACCGAGGGTTCCGAGGTCACCGCCAACTCAATGAAGCCCCTGGCGGCGGCGGCCAAGCTGGCGGCGGCCAAGCCCCAGGCTGGCGAGGACGCCGCTGAGCTGGAGGAGCTGGCCGCCGCCGGCTGAGCATCGGGCTCCAGGGGTGGAGGGCCCGGCTCAGGGCTGGGCCGGCAGGGCGGTATGGCTGGTTCGCATGGGGGCCGCGACGGTTTCGGTGGAGGGCTGCAACACCAGCACCACCCGCTGGAGTTCCTGGATGGCGTCGGCGCCCTCCAGCTTCACCAGCTCCTGGCCGTTGCGGGACTCCACCCAGCTGATGCCGAAATCGGAGACCAGCAGCCGCACCATGTGGTTGTCGCCCAGATCGGCCACGAAGGAGGCGCCATGGCCGTCGCGGCCATCGCCGCAGGTGTAGCAGGTGGCCACATGGCCCTGTTTCTTCAGAGACACGGCCAGGGCCTGCAGGCTCAGGATCAGATCCTCAACGGCCGAGCGGTATTGCTCAGCCAGCCGGAGAAACATGGAAGGTGTCCATCACGATCCGCAGATCATAAGGATTTCTTCCGATTCGCGCTAGGTGCAAATGCTCATATGTGGAGACCGGCACCCCGCCCCTCAGCCGTCCGACAGGGTCCACCAGCCGGCCGCGGGGCCGATGAAGCGCACCGTCACCCAGAACAGGGCCAGGCCGCCGATGCCGATCCAGGCGCCCTTGGTGGTGATCGCCACGAAGCGGGAGGCCTGGTTGCGGGTCAGGGGGAGCCAGTCGACGATCCGGGGCGAGGTGTCCACGTCCTTGGCCTTGCTGACACGCGGCTTGTCCCGGGGCGGCAGTCCCTGTTCGGCCCGGCGTTTGGCTTCCCCCATCAGGGTTGAGACGGCAACTGGAGGCAGGCTAGGGGTCGGGCCGCAGCCGGGCCAGCTCCACCCAGGGTTCAAGGGCGGTGAACACCAGCCGTCCCCAGCTACGGCCCCGCAGGCGGCCATCCAGCACCGCCAGCCGCCCGCCGCTGCGCCGCAGCCCGGCCACACCCCGCTGCAGCCGGTTGAGGGCCTCCGGCAGCAGCAGTTCCCGGAACCAGTCGCGGCCCTGCTGGCGCAGCACCCCGACCCGGGCGGCGGTGAGGGGATCCTCCAGGCTGGCGATCGGCAGCAGAGCCACCACCACCTGGCAGGGCAGGGGCAGCCGCGGCTGGTGCTCCAGCCACCAGCTCCAGCTGCAGCACACCACACCGTTGCTCTCCGGTGATGTGTTCTGGTGGCACACCCGGCTGCCGAACTCGGCGGCCAGGCCGCTGGCCAGACCCAGGCACAGGGCCGGATCGTCGATCAGCACCACGGTCAGGCCGCTCTGGCCCAGCACCAGCCGCCGGCCCTGCTCCAGCAGGTGCTGGGCGTAGTGGGGGCTGTTGGGCAGCGGCTGGCGCAGGGGGGCGAACAGGGGCAGGGGGTCGGACAGGGGGGGGATCGGCCAGATCCACCACCACCGCCGGCTCCAGCCCCAGGGCGGCCGCGGCGGCGGGCTGGCCCTCCGCCGCCCGGCCGGTGGCCAGCTCACCGATCAGCACCGCCCCCCGACCCACGAGCAGGCCGGCCAGTTCGCCCAGGGGTTCGAGCGGTTGGCGCAGCAGGTTCCACTGCAGCAACGACGGCTCCACCCGGGCCCAGCTGCTCCAGCCGGCGCCGGCGCTCAGCCACCGGGGCCAAGGGTCCGGCAGGGGTTCGAGCAGGCGCAGCAGGTGGCGCAGGGGGGCTTCGTCGTCATCGGCCAGGGCCACCAGCCGGTGGGGGGAGCGGGGATGGGCCAGCACCCGGCGGCTGAGCCGTTCATGCAGCTGGAGCAGGCAGGCTTCGGCGCTGGGCTGGGCGCGGCGCAGCTGATCCCAGTGCCGGGGCTCCAGTTCCACCTCCAGGGCCTGGCGCAGGGCCACCTCCAGCAACTCGGCCTCGGGGATCACCAGCTGCCGGTCCCCCAGCTCGCCGTGGCGCCAGGCCGCCACCAGCTCCCGGTGGTCGAGCAGCCACAGCCGGGTGCCGGCCGCTGCCCCGGGCCCTTCCCAGCAGGCCAGTTCCAGCCCCACGCTGCGTAGCCGCGGCCATTCCACCAGCAGCAACCGCTGGCGCAGGGCTGGCGTCACCACCAGGGCCAGGGGCGTTTCGCTCAGGGCCAGGGGCACCAGCAGGCTGATCCACCAGCTCGGAGCAGTGCCGGGGGCCAGGCGCACCAGGGTGTGGTCGGCGCGGCGCAGGCTGCGGGCCACCAGCCGGCTCAAGGTGAGGTGATGGGGCCAGCGTTCCACCCCCTCTCGCTGCAGGAGAGCCTTGAGGTGGTGGTGGGCGCGGGCTTCCAACATGGCTGGATCGTAGGAAGCTGGCCCCAGCCGATCCGCAGCGACGATGACACCCCTCTGGCAGCGCGAACCGGTGGGCGTGGTGGGCCTGGGGCTGATCGGGGGCTCCCTGGGGCTGGACCTGATCGCGACCGGAGCGCAGGTGCGGGCCCTGGTGCACCGGCCGGCCACCGCCGCACGGGCCCGGGAACGCGGGCTGGCCACCGAGGTGAGCACCGATCCGGCCGTGCTGGAAGGCTGCGGCCTGGTGGTGCTGGCCCTGCCCCTCGACCGCCTGCTGGATCCGGATCCCGCCCTGCTGGCGGCCCTGCCGCTTGGGGCGGTGATCACCGATGTGGGCTCGGTGAAGGGGCCGGTGCTGCGCCGCTGGCGGGAGCTGCTGCTGGCAGCCGGCGGCGGCTCTGGTGCGTCCCGCTTCGTGGCCTCCCATCCGATGGCGGGCACCGCCCGGGCCGGGGTGGAGGCGGGGGAGCCCGGTCTGTTCCGCGGCAGGCCCTGGGTGGCGACCCCGGAGCCCGGCACCGATCCGGTGGCGCTGCAGGCGGTGCGGGAGCTGGCGGAGGCCCTCGGGGCCCGTTGGCTGTGCTGCGACGCCGAGGCCCATGACCGCGCCGTGGCCCTCATCTCCCATCTGCCGGTGCTGGTGGGGGCGGCCCTGCTGCAGGCGGCCGAGGCCGGGGGCGGCGAGGCCGCTGAAGGGGCGGGTCTGGTGCGGGCCCTGGCCTCCAGCGGTTTTGCAGACACCACCCGCGTCGGTGGTGGCAATCCGGAGCTGGGGATGTTGATGGCGCGCAGCAACCGGGCGGCGCTGCTGGAGGCCCTGGGGCACTACCGGCGATCCCTGGAGACCCTCGAAGCCATGGTGGCTGGAGAGCAATGGTCGGAGCTGCAGCAGTCGTTGGAGCGCAGCCATCGGCTGCGGCCCGACTTTCTCTGAGCCTGGGATGCCGATAGGCTCCCTGCGACCCTGTTGCATCCGGGCCGGGCGATGAAGACCAGGCCGTCGAGAAAACCACCGCGCCTTCGCAGCACCGCCGGCACCGGTGGCATCCGCCCCAGGCGGATCAGGCCCGGGGCCATCCCCGGTGCCATCGATTTCGTAGGTGAGCAGCGGCTGGCGAAGGTGCAGATCGATGTCATCCACTACGACGGCCATGACTGGTCGGAGCAGCTGGATGTGTCGGTGCGGAGCTGCGCCGATTTCGTGTGCGAGGACAGCATCACCTGGATGAATGTCAGCGGTGTCCATGACGTGGCCTTGGTGGAGCACTTCGGCGAGTGCTTCGGCCTCCATCCGATGACGCTGGAGGACATCGCCAACACCACCCAACGCCCCAAGGTGGAGGAGTTCCCTGGCTACATCTTCATGGTGCTGAAGATGATCGCCTTCAACGAAGGTCGCCAGGCGATTGATATCGAACATGTGAGTGTGATCCTCGGTGATCACTTTGTGGTCTCCTTTCTCGAGGATGATGGTGATGTCTTCGATAGCGTGCGTGATCGCATCCGCTCCGCCAGCGGCCGGATCCGCTGGATGAAGGCCGATTACCTCGCCTACTCCCTGATGGACGCCGTTGTTGACAACTACTTCCTCGCCGTGGAGCGGATGGGGGACATCATCGAGGAGGTGGACGACCGGTTGCTGGAGGATCCCCACCCCGGCGACATCAAGGAGATCCATGGTCTGAAGCGGGGCATTCTGAGCCTGCGCAAGGCCGTCTGGCCGATCCGGGAGGAACTGGCCATGATCGTCAAGAGTGAATCTCCCCTGCTGACAGCGGAGAGCCGGGTGTTCTGGCGCGATCTGTATGACCACAGCATTCAGATCATCGATCTGGTTGAAACCCACCGCGACATCCTCGGGGGCATGCATGACACCTATCTTTCGACCCTCAGCCACCGGATGAACGAGGTGATGAAGGTGCTGACGATCATCTCCACGATCTTCATCCCTCTCACCTTCATTGCCGGCGTGTATGGCATGAACTTCAAGGAGATGCCCGAACTGGAGTGGCGGGGTGGGTATTACTCGGTGTGGGTGGTGATGATCCTGATCGGCGTCAGCCTGTACCTCTATTTCCGCCGCAAGCAGTGGCTATGAAGAGTGGCTCTGAGAATGGCTCTCAGGCTCGGGGCCAGCGCTGGCCAAAGGGATGTAGCAACCGCCACTGGCTTTGGCTTTTCTTCCCCTGCGCTAAGGATCATTGCCGCCGCCCGGCGTCCGTGGGCAATGGAAGGTGCCGTTTCTAGCGTTGTTGAGCCATCAGTGAGCGACCATGAGTTTTCTGAGTGAAGCCATGCAACTCCTGAAGGAGGCCGGCTCTGCGGCGGGCCTGTCGGAAGGGGCCATCAAGTGCCATGCCAGCTGCTACCGGGAGAACCTGTCCCGCTGCAACGACGCCATGCTCCAGTACGAGCGGGTCTGGCTGGAGCAGCAGTTGCGGGCCCTGCGCGATTGCCAGGGCCATCCGGTGTTGATGGACCGGGTGGGGGGCGAGGAGCGTCTCAACGGGCTGGTCTCCCAGAGCGTTCTGTTCCAGCTGTTGCTGCAGAACGAATTCGCCAGGCGGGGCCTGACCCCGGTCGACCACCATGGTCCGGTCGTGGCGGCCGAGGAGGCCTGGGAGATCACCAGCGTGCAAGTGAAGCGTGAGTGGGGCATCCTGCCGGCCTGATCGCCCTGCTGCACCTGGGGCGGATCCACGACGAGACGCCGGCCCTGCGGGCCTTCCTCGCCGATCGCGGCATCGCCAGTGAGCTGGTGTCCCTGCCAGCGCTGGGAGATGGCGGGGCTACGGATTGGGGCGCCACCGACTGGGGGCGCTTCGATCGGGTCAGCGTGCGTGACTGCCGTGACAGCCATCGCCACCCCGACTTCCTGCCCCGCATCGGCGCTCTGGCGGAGCATCTCGCCAGCCTCAAGGTGCCGCTGGCCAATCCGCTGCCGGTGATTCTGGGGGGCCACACCAAGAGCGATTATCTGCCTCAGCTGGAGCGGGAGGGGGTGGCCCTGATCCCCAGCCGCTGGCTTCCAGCCGGCTGGCGCGGTTCGCTGGTGGGGCTTCTGGAGGTGTGCGGCTGGAGCGAGGCGGTGCTCAAGCCGGCGATCGGCGCCAGGAGCTGGCACACCTTCCGGGTGCGCCGTGAGGGCCCGCGCCTGGCGATCACCGCGGCCGATGGCACCACGGCTGTGGAGGCCGCGGACGCCGATGGCTGGCTGGAGCGGCTGGCGCAGGACGGGGAGGTGTGCCTGCAGCGCTTTCTGCCGGAGGTCTGCCGGGCGGGGGAGTTCAGCGCGGTGTTCCTTGGCGGACGCTTCTCCCACGCCGTGACCAAGAGCGTGGCGGCGGGGGGCTGGATCGCCCACGAAGGGTTCGGGGGCCGCAACCGGCTGCGGCAGGCGAGTGCGGCGGAACAGGGCTGGGCCACTGCGGTGGAGGAACGGCTGCGGCGGCGCTTCGGCGTACTGCCCTACGCCCGCATCGACGGGATCCGCGACGAGGGCGGCGAGCTGCTGCTGCTGGAGTGCGAACTGGTGATCCCCCGGCTGTTCCTCAGCGAGGGGGAGGCCTTCGGCCGTTATGCCGACGTTCTGGTGGGACCCACCAGCACCCGCATGGCCTGGTAGCCGTCGAGGGTGGGGGGTTCGCTCTCGGGAAGCTCCTCCGTGGGCAGGGCCACGGCCACGGTGGCGACCCAGGGGCGCGTGCCGGGATCGGTGGGGAACACCAGCACCACGGTGCCGCCGGAGGGGGCAGTGGCGGGATCCTCCGCCACGATTTCCTGGGCCACCCGGGTGCGGCGGCACTGCAGGGCACGGGACTCCAGCAGGGCCACGAATTCGCCGGTGGTCCAGCGGGCCTCGCCCCCCTGGCAGGGGAAGCGCTCGCTGAGGGCGGCGACGCCGAGCTCCTCGATGGCGCTGGTTCGCCGGCCATCCCAGACCAGCAGCAGGTTGGCGTCATGGCCGAGGGCGTTCTGCTCCACCCGCTCGCGGTCGAGCACGAGCCTTCGTTCCAGGCCCTGTTTCTCGGCGGGCATCGACAGGCACACCTTGAGGGCCTGGGCCACCTCGCAGCTGCGTCCCTCGCAGAAGCCCCGGTGGGCGGTGAGGATGTCGTCGGCGGCCGCCACGATCTCCAGGGCCGGCAGGCTCTGGCTCAGGTCCTGCATCATCGCGTTGAACAGCACACCCCCATCACCGAAGGGGCCGCGGTCGGGATCGGTGGCAGCGAGCATCTGATCGATGGCGGAGCGCACCAGCTCCCGCCTCCAGGTCAGATACGTCATGGGAATTCACTCCTGGTGCAGTTTTTTGTCAGTGTGTCTCGCGTGGCGGAAACCAGCCACGACCCGTTACATTCCCCGCTTTTTGTATCGAGATTCACGAAAATTGGTGTGGGATTCGTGATCAATGGGCCCCTGGCCCGCTGGGGGAAGGGGCGATGTGGCGGCGCAGCCGCAGCATCGGCGTCTCGCCCTCGAAGCCTTCGTCGTAGGTGGTGGGCTCCAGTTGCCCCTGCCACTCCGGCGGCAGGCCGGCCAACAGGGGCTGCACCCAGGGATGCACCCGGGGGTGGCGTTCGATCGTGTGGGCGGGATAGATCCGCACCTCCTGCCGGCTCACCCGCAGCAGTTCGGCCAGGGCGCGCCGGTGCCAGTCGAGGTCGAAGTCGGGCTGTTCGCTGAGGCCGCCGTCGGCGATCGGGGCGTAACAGAACAGCAGATGGCCGCAGAGCACCAGATCGAAGCTGGCCGCCGCAAAGGGAAGGGAGGGCAGCGCCGCGGCCCGGTAGGCCTGCGGATGGTCACGGCGGTCGGCCAGAAAGGCGTCGAGGGCCTCCATCTTTCCCTGGCGAAACCGGGCCTGGTCAAAGTCCGGCCGCAGCGTCGGGCTCAGGGCCAGGCGCTCCATGGTGAAGGCGACGTCGTCGCGGCAGCGACGCTCCAGCTCCGGCAACGACAGGCTGTAGAGGGGATCGGCCGCCACGCTCTCCACCCCGGCGGCGCGGGCCAGGGCGGTGAAGGAACCGGGTCCGCCGGGGCAATCGAGCACCCTGCGGCCCCGCCAGTCCGCCAGATCCAGGTTGAAGAACGCCAGCGCGTCAGCCCCGGTGCGACCGAAGAACACCACCCTTGGCAGATCCATACGCGGTTCTCAGGGCCCCGGAACGCGCCGCAGGCTGAGGGCGATGGCGCCGTCGGACCGGCGCAGTTCCAGGGACTCCCCTTCGAGCCGCAGGCTGGCGGCCGTCGGCAGGGCGGCCAGGAACTGCTGCTCCTGCTCCATCACCCCGGCGCCGGCGCAGCGCTTTCTGGTCGTCACCGGGGTGCCGATGCGGACGCTGGTGCCCTCCAGCCGTATCGGCGCCGTGAAGCGGTTGCAACCCGCCGAACCGGCCAGCTGGCCGGCCTTGACGACCCGCAGCGAGAGGGTGGTGCCCAGGATCGGACTCACCAGCGCCTGGCGGCCGTTGTTGAATCCCGCCACCCGCCAGGTGCTCCCCACCAGCCGCTGCGACTGGGCCACCAGCACCAGCAGGGGCCGGCCGTCGGCCGAGAGCAGCCGCAGGCGCTCGCCGTCGAGGCGGAAACCCCGGCTGCTGGTGAGCGCCGTCTGGAAGGCTTCCGCCTGCTGCATCACCGCCGGCGGGCAGGCCATCTTCGTGCTCAGGCCCCGGGCCGACACCTGCAGGCCCGTCCCCCGGACCGTGACGGGGGCACCGAAGCGGTTGCAGCCGTCGCTGCCCGCCACCCGGCCAGCCTCGAAGCGCAGGGTGATGGTGGTGCCGTTCTGGGGCTGGCGCTGCCCCAGGCGCTCCAGCACCCAGGCGGTGCCCTCGAGCGGGGATGGGGAGGGTGTGGCCGCCAGCGCAGCCACGGCGTGCGCCGCCGGCAGCAGGGCCAGCAGGGCGACCAGTGGCCGCAGGGCCAGGTGTTGGCTGTTCATCGTGATCACCGGCAACTCAGGACCCCAGGCGGGCGGCGATCCAGGCACCCATGCCGCCGGCGGAGGGGTGGGGCACCGCGTCGCGATCGACCCACCAGAGCGAGAGCGCCAGCACGTTCAGTCCCAGAACCAGGGCGTAGATCCGCCAGCCTTCCGGCAGCTTCATGACATCGGCGTGCGATGGGGGGGACGATAGAACTGCCGGCGCTGGCCCCGCCAGCTCAGGCGCTGGGCCGGCGTTGCAGCACCCGGCCGGCGGCATCGCTCAGCGAGCGGGGCAGCCGCTGCGGATCGATGCGCCGCAAGGTGCGCAGATCGAAGCTGGTGTCCACCAGCCGGGGCGGGCTGCCGACCAGATCCAGCACGGTGAGGGTCTGGAAGGGGGTGGTGGTCTGGCCCAGCAGCCGGCGGGGGCCGCTGCCCATGGCCCCGAGCTGGAACAGATCCAGCTGGCCCAGGCGGGCCGGGAAGTAGGCGTGCTGGTGGCCGCTCACGTAGGCCTCCACCCCATGGCGCTCCAGCAGCTGCTGCAGGGCCGCCGCCTGGGCCAGCACCTCCCCGGGCCGGTCGCGGCCCTGGCTCACGGCCCGCAGCGGCAGGTGTCCCACCACCAGGCGCCGGCTGGCGGAGCGGGCGGCGGGGCCCGCCAGGATCCGCTCGGCCCAGCGCAGTTGCTCCGCCGGCACCTGGGCGGTGGAGGCGTCCCACACCATCACGAACACGTCGTCCTGGCGGATGGCGTAGTGGAAAGGGAAGTTGCCGCTGTCAATGAAACTGAGCCCGAGGGCGTCCCGGCGCGCCCGCCAGAAGCGGGCCGCTTCGGCGCGGTCGTCGGCGAACAGGAAGCCGCTGGCGGAGCGGGCTCCGGAGGCGTCGTGGTTGCCCATGGCCGGCGCGAACGGCAGGCTGGCGCTGCGCAGCGGGGCGAGCACGCTGCGATCGAAGCCCGCCCACATGGCGGCCAGCCGCTGGCGGCCCAGCTCCGCCTTCTGGCCCGCCACCATGTCGCCGGCGCAGATCACCAGGTCCGGGCGCAGGGGCGGGATCAGGGCCACGCCCCGGTGCACCTCGGCGATGTAGGTGGTTGAGCCGTAGGACGCGTTGAGGTCGCTGATCAGCACCAGACGGGTGCCGCCGCGGGGCGGGGCGGCCAGGGCGGTGGCGGCACCGACGGCGGCCCGGACTGTGGCCGGTTTCCAGAGCTGCCAGAGGCCTGCCCCGAGAGCCAGGCCGGAGAGGGAGAGCAGCTGGCGTCGGCCGAGGGGTGGCGGCATGGGGGAAAAGAATGCCCTCTAGCTGCCGGGGCGGCGCTGGGCCTGGGTCGTCTCCTGGATGGCCAGGCGGCGGCTCTCGATGATCTGGCCGATTTCGCGGGCAAAGCTGGGCTGGCGGTCGATCATCTGATTGACCACCGTGGCGGAGATGTTCATCACCTCCAGATCGTTGCTGGCCGCGATCGTCACGGTGCTGGGTTCACCGGAAAACAGACTCATCTCGCCGAAGAACTCGCCGCTTCTCAGAGAGAGGAGTTCGACATCCTCTCCCGATTCATCCCGTCGTGTCATCAGGGCCTGGCCGGCCACGATGATGTAGAGCTCGTTGCCCATCTGGCCCTGGCGGATCACCTTCTCACCGGCGGCAAAGTGCTGCAGCGAAATGCCGGAGACGGAGGGGGCCACGCTGTCCTCCTCGCGATTGATCGGCACGTAGGAGGGGATGGCCTGCAGGCTTTCGCTGAACTTCTTGGCGAGACCCTTCTGTTGGCTGGTGGGGCCGTGGAAGTTATAAACCGTGCGGATCGGGAAGGGAATCGAGAGATTGTTGCGCTTCGCCGCGTACCACACCCGGGTCATGAAACGTTCCCGGATCTGCTCGATGTCGCCATAGTCGCGGATGAAGAACTTCACCTCATAGGACACCGCGGAGTCGGCATAGGCGAGGGTGAAGACATCCGGTTCGGGATCCAGCAGGATGCCCTTGGTTTCCAGGGCGGTGCTCTTGAGCACCTGGCGGGCCAGGTTGGGCGGATCGTTATAGGAGAAGCCGATCTGGATGCGTTCGGCGTGGATTGGGGTGGGCTTGGTGAAGTTGCGGATCACCTCGCTACTGATCAGCTTGTGGGGGATCACCACCATTTCCTGCTCCAGGGTCAACAGCCGCACGGCGCGCCAGTTGATGTCGATCACCTGGCCCACCACGCCGCCGACCTCCAGCCAGTCGCCCACCGTGAACGGCCGCTCGAACAGCAGCGCGATTCCGGACATGACGCTGCCGAGGGTGTCCTGCAGGGCCAGACCGATCACGATCGAACTCACCCCCAGGGCGGTGACCAGACCGGCCAGATCGGCGTTCCACACCGAGGCCAGCACGAACGCCGTGCCCAGCAGGATCAGAAACAGGCGGGCCAGATCGATCAGCAGCTTCGGCACCTGGGAGCGCCAGGTGTCGTCTTGGGCCTGCTCGAACAGGATCACGTTGAGCAGGGAGAGGGCGGCGTGGATCACGCACACCCAGAACACCGTCTCGATGGTGCGGAACAGCCGGGTGCCGGGGTCGACCTGGAGCACGTACTGGAGGAACACCATCAGCACCAGCATCGGCAGCAGCACATTGCGCACCAGCCGCACCGTGCTGGCGATCGCCCGCCCGCGCCGTTTGAGCCGGTGGATCACCTCCCCCAGCACGACGATGAGCAGCGGGAAGCCGACGGCCAGGCCGAGGCCCCATAGCCACAGCGGCACAGCCATGCTCATGACTTGGCCAGGGCATCGCCGGCGCTGGTGAGCCGCCAGGCCGGCGGGGCCTCCTGGGCCTCAATGGCCGCGGCGGTGCGCTCGAAGGGGTAGAGATCCTCGAGCCGGTGGTGCACCACCTCGGAGACGTACACGGCGCCGGAGGGGCAGGCCTGGCTGAGGCTGTGGGCCAGCTTCACCGTTTCCCCCCACACGTCATAGACAACCCGGCTCTTGCCGACGATGCCGGCGACGATGTCGCCGGAGTGGATGCCGATCTGGATGCCGAGCTTGAAACCGCGCTCGAGGTTGAAACGCCGCAGGATGCCGTGCATTTCGATGGCGCAATCAATGGCCCGCTTGTCATGGTCGAGATAGGGCACCGAGAGGCCGCAGACCGCCAGGTAGCTGTCGCCGATCGTCTTCACCTTCTCGAGGCCGAAACGGGCGGCCAGGTCGTCGAAGGAGGCCACCAGGTCGTTGAGGATGGCCAGCGATTCATGGGCGCTGAGGGAGGACACGAGCCGGGAAAACCCCTTGAGATCGGCGAACAGCACCGCCACATTCGTGACTTCTTCGGCGATCTGGGTTTCGCCCCGCTGCAGCCGCCTGGCGATGGCGGAGGGAAAGACACTGAACAGCAGGCGCTCGTTCTCCTGATTGGTCTGGTCGACGAGCGCCGTCTGGGTCTGGAGGCTGCTCACCATGGCATTGAAGGACTGGGCCAGCTCGCCGAACTCATCGGTGGCATTGAGATCGGGGATGCTCGCCAGTTCGCCGGAGCTGACCCGGCGGGCACTGTCGATCAGTTGCTGGACGGGCTTGACGAACTGATGGGCCAGGGCCATGGCCAGCAGTGTGACGACCAGGATCAGCAGGGTGGCGGTGATCAGGATCTGGCGTTGAAAGGCATGGATAGGGGCGTAGGCCTCGGCCAGGTCCATCTGGGAGAGGATCACCCAGTGCAGTCCATCGATCTGCAGCGGTGCATAGGAACTGAGCACGGGAACGCCGCGGTAGTCGACCACGCGCAAGGTGCCGGATCCCCCGGCGATGGCCTTGGTCACCGCCGGTGTCGCCACCGGTTGCTGAAGGATCGTCGTGTTGTATTGGCTCAGGCGTTCAATGGCGTCTTTCTTGAAGCCACGTGATTCGAGCTGGGCCAGATAGGCCTTGGGATCCTCAAGGAAAAAACGCGAGGCCGAACGCATCAGGGTGTCGCTGCCCACCAGGATGGTTTCGCCTGACTGGCCCAGGCCGTCCTGTTTCCAGTCCTGGTTGCCGGTCATGACGTTGTTGATCTCGTTGACAGGCATCTGGAAGGCCAGAACGCCCACCAGCTTCGGGCCGTTATAGATGGGCGCGGCGATGAAGGCGGCGGGCGTGCCGTAGGAGGGGGCGTAGGCGGCAAAGTCGACCAGCTGGGTGAATCCCTTCTCCTTCGAGGCGATCACGTCACGCACCAGCTGGGCCAGATTGCTGTCCTTGTAGGGGCCGTTCTCCAGGCTGGTGGCGTAATCCGTCTCCTTGAAAACGGTGTAGACGATCTGTCCCTTTGGATTGATCAGGAACATGTCGTAGTAGCCAAACCTGGAGACGATATTGCGAAAGATCGGATGATAGCGCCCGTGCACCTTGGAGTAGGTGCTGCCATCTTTGGCGGCTACGAGTTGTTGCTTCTTGCCGACGGGATTGGGATTGGCGGCGATGTAGTTATACTGGAGATGGCGGGTGGCAGGATCACCGGCCATGTAGGCGGGAAGATTGGGTGTGCCAGGATGGTACTTGTCGAGCCGGGGAAGGAATTCCTTGCTGTAGTAGCCCTCGAGAGCTGCCGTTGCTGCCGCGGGCTGGGATGTCTTCTCCAGCTGCTGGAAGGCCGCATCAAACTCTTCAATGGCGGCAACGATGGAGAGATCCTCGCTGAGGGTCTGGGTGTGGTTCTGGATATTTCTGAAATAGGACTCGATCTGATAGGCCTTGGAAGCGCGTACGCTGATGAGCTGATTGAAGACCCGGTTGGTGAGATTGATCTGGCCGCTGCGGTAGCCCAGGGCTGCGGTGAACAGTGTGGAGAAGCCACTCACCAGCAGGAGCATCAGAATCAACTTGGATTTGATGCTCAGCTGATTGACTGAATCCCTGGAGAGACGACGCATCCACACCAGAGATTGATCCGCCGAAAAACGCATGGGCCACTTTAGTTGGCCAATTCGATTGCTTTGTAGTCATTGCCACCCTTCAGGGCGCCACCCGCCGGAAGCCGTAGCCGAGGTAGTCGAAGCTGCTCACCCGGCCGGCGCCATCGCTGCGGAAGGGCACCTGCACCGGTGCGGAGAGCACCCCGGGCCAGAGGAGGTGGAACGTCTCGCCGTCCCAGCGGCTCAGCGGGGCCCGATAGCGGGCCGGACCCGCCAGCACCTCCAGGGAGCCGTTGCGCTCGGCCACGGTCCAGGTGCCCCACAGGTCGTTGACGTAGGTGCCGGTGTAGGCCGCCAGGGGCCGGGCCGGCGGCTTGGGATCGGCGGGCCGGGGCTCGGCGGCCAGCAGCAGGCGCTCGAGGTCGCGGGCCTTGGCGCGGATCCGGGGCTGCAGGTCGGCCTCGCCGGGGCGGCCGAAGGCCTGCTGCAGCAGGGCCGCCCGCACCGCCTCCGGCAGGGCCGTGAGGTTGCGGTTGGCCAGGATCGCCACGGCGAAGCGCTTCTGGGGCACCACCACCAGCAGGGTGCGCACGCCATCGAGGGCGCCGCCCTTCTCCAGCACCTTGAGGCCGTTGTAGTGGTACACCCCCCAGCCGGGGGAATAGTCGAAGCCGGAGTCGGCGTCGATGGGGGGGAACTCGGCGAAGCCGGGCTCCTCGGCGATCACCGGCTCGAACATCGCCTTCACGGCCGCCTCCGAGAGCACCCGCCGGCCGTCGATCTCGCCGCCGCGGGCCAGCAGCGTGACGAAGCGGCCCAGGTCGCTGGCGCTGCTGGCGAAGCCGCCGGCGGCGATGAACAGGGCGCTGAGGTTGGGGGGTACCACCTGCAGGCGATCCCCCACCAGGGCATGGGAGCGGCTCACATCGGTGAGGCTGCCGGGGACGGCGGCGCTGCCGACCAGGGTGCTGGCCACGCCCGTGCGGGTCATGGCCAGGGGCTCGAAGATCAGGCTGCGGGTGAGGGCGGGGAAGGGCTGGCCGCCGGCCTTCGCCGCCAGCTCACCGGCCAGGAAGAAGCCGATGTTGGAGTAGGCGGGGCGGTCGCGGAAGGAGGTGGCGGGCTCCACGTAGCGGATCCGGCGCAGCACGTCGGCGTCGCCATAGCCGAGGTGGTCGAAGAGGTCGCCGAAGAAAGCGGGAAAGCCGGCGCGGTGCGTGAGCAGATCCCGGGCATTCACCCAACGGCCCGCGTAGGCGTCGTGGAGGCGGAAGTCCGGCAGCAGCGACACCATCGGCTGCTCCCAGCCCAGCTTCCTGCGATCCACCAGGGCGGCCACCGTGGCGGCGGTGAAGGTCTTGGAGACACTGGCCAGCTGGAACACCGTGTCGGCGGTGGTGGGGGCGCCCGTGGCCAGATCGCGCACCCCGAAGCCCTCCACCAGCGTCAACCGGCCGTCCTGCACCAGGGCGATCGCCGCGCCGGGCACGGCGTACTCCGCCAGGGCCCAGCGGCTGATGCGGCGGGCCGCGGCGGCGTCCACGCCGCTGCCGGGGGCGAAGCCGGGCAACCCGTCGGCGGCGACGGCCCGGGGCAGGGGCACCGCCAGGGCGAGGGCCAGCCCCAGCAGGGGCGCCACCAATCGGTTGCGGCGAGGCGTCGTCAGAGTCCGGGACGGCATCGGGGCGCAGCAGGCGGAGAGAGGGCAGGGCCGTGATCAGTCTGAATCGTGATCCATCCCGGCTGTTCGTCGATCAGGGCGCTGCAGGTGGGAGCCTTCTGGCGCACCACTTCTGCGGCGATGCGCTCCAGGATCTGCTGGCGCCGCCCAGCGGCCCACGGGTGGCGGGTGTCCCATTCGCTGGTGTCGCCGATGGCGATGGAGGCAACGGTGTCGCCGCCGCAGAATTCCCAGTAGCAGGAGATTGTGTCGGCCCCTTCGAGATAGTCGATGCTGCCGCAGCGGCCGTTCTCGCGGATCTCCACGCGCCAGGCGCCGGGTGGCTTGGTGGTCACGGGCTGGACGGCTCGAGCAGGCGGTGGGAAGGAATCTCCTGGAGGGCCATCAAGCGACGCTCCACGCTGGGACCATTCGCCTTCAACCAGGCCTCCATGGCCACACCCGCCTTCTGGCCATAGAGGCGATGGCTGTAGATCAGCGCGGTGCCGCGGCCGTCGGCCAGCCGTAATCGGGCGAAAACGGCCTCGATGGAGTCGCGGGTGGGGAAGAGGACCACGATCAGGTGCTCGGCGGGGCGGTCGGCGGTGCGTGGCACCGAAGACGTGCGGACCACCACGGCGTTGTTCTGCTTGTAGGTGCCCAGAACACGGTTGGCCACCTCGGCCAGCCCTTCCCCATCGCTGACGCCTGGGTAGGTGTTGATGGTGACCATGTCGCTCCAGCGGCTCAGGTCGTCCTGGCCCGCTGGGGTGAACTCGTGCTGGTGCTTGGACGACCAGCGCAGCCGGTAGGTCTGACCGGAAAAATCAAGCGTCACCGGCGCCGCCGGGGGGCCGGCTGCCGCGGACGTGGCCATCGCTCCGCTCAGCGCACCAGCCAACAGCAGCGGGGCGGCCCAGCGACGCAGGCCAAGGGGGCTGGGCATGGCACGTCGCAACCAGAGGCAGGGTAGGAAGCCTCACCGGGGGCGGCAGGCGCCAGGGCGCGTAGCGTTGCCGCTTCCTGAGCGAGCCGGTGTGGATCGTCGCTGGTTCACCAGACAGGGACGACGGGTCCTGGGTGCCCTCCTGGCGGGTTGCCTGGGCGGGGCCCGGACCGCCGACGGGGCCCCGCCGGCGACCTCACTCCAGGCGGCCGGCATCCTGCGGATCGTTCGTCAGCGCATGGCCGACGACCACCTGAGGGCGGTGATCGTGCGCGTGACGATCGACGGCAAGGAGGTGGTCACCGAGGCGATGGGCGAATCCATGACGGGCGTGCCCGCCACGGAGGACATGCACGTCCGCAACGGTGCGATCGCCATCTCCTACGTGGCGACGCTGCTGCTGCAACTGGTCGACGAGAACAGGGTGAGCCTCGACGACAAGCTCGCGAGGTGGCTGCCGGAGATCCCGAATGCGGAGCGGGTCACGCTCGGCCAGCTCGCCCGGATGACCTCCGGCTACCGCGACTACGTGATCGGCAATGCCGCGTTCGAAAAGACTGCGTTCGAGGACCCGTTCCGGCAGTTCTCCGTGCAGGACCTGCTCGCCTACGCGGACCTGAAGACGCTCTTATACGAGCCCGGCACGAGCTGGAACTACGCGCACACGAACTACCTCCTGCTGGGCCTGGCGCTGGAGCGCATCACGGGCCAGAGGATGCCCGTGCTGATGCAGGAGCGGATCTTCGGTCCCCTGAAGCTCCGCAACACGCGGGACCCCGGCGGAACACCCGCGATCGCGCCGCCGGTTTTGCACGCCTTCTCGTCGGAACGGCGCCAGAGCCTCGGCATCCCGGCGGGGACACGCTTCTACGAGGAGTCGACCTACTGGAATCCGTCGTGGACGCTCACCCGTGGGGCAGTCCAATACACCACCATCCACGACATGGCGACGTCTGCCGAGGCGATCGGTACGGGACGGCTGTTGTCGCCGCAGAGCCACAGGTTGCAGATCGCTCCGACGCTGCGGGGCTTCGGCCGGCCGATCGAGGGCTGTGCGACCTGCGCCACCCTCAGCGACTTCTACACCTATGGGATCGGGATCGTCCTCTCGGGCCCCTGGCTGCTGCAGAACCCGCTGTTCTCCGGGCAGGCCGGGGTGATGGCCTACCTGCCGTCACGCAAGATCGCGATCGCGGTGGCGGTCACCTTCGACGAAGAGGCCTTCGATGCCAGCGGTGGCTACTGCAATGCAGCGGATGACATCTTCCGCGCGATCGGCGCCTATCTGGCGCCGCAGGACGCCCCGCCCGTCAGAGCCCCTGCCAGAGAAAAGTGTTGAAGGATCTCTCGTCCAGCTGGCTCCGGTACTTGAGGGTGTTCTCGCTGGAGAGACTCACCACGGCGCCGAGCCGGTCGGCCAGCTTGAGGCACTGCTGGAACTGCGGGGCGCTGTAGCACTGCACATCCAGCTGGTTGCAGCCCGCCGTGGGCAACAGGCTGGCCTGGAACGGCTGGATGCTGCAGAAGATGGGTTTGGGGTACAGCCGACGCAGCAGATAGAAATCCTCCAGGGAGTAGTTGGCGAAGAAGTGATCGTCCACCTGGATCGCGTCGCCATGGCGGGCCTCGTGCACCAGATCGCTGATCCCCAGGGCCCGGTACTGGGGGGACTGCACCCACACCACCGGCAGCAGTCCCTGGCGCCGCGCCGCCTGGGCCGCCTCCTGCTGCATCGCCTCCGACACCTTGCGGACGTCGAGGAACACCACCTTGAAGTCGCTGCCCCGGATGTCGGCCATCACCCCGTTCAGCGACTGCCGGGAGGCGTAGTACCAGATCTGGGGCTGGGACAGCCAGGTGCCGTTGGGGGCCGCCTGCACCGCTGCCGCGCTCCAGGTCAGGCCCACGGCCAGGGCAGCGGCCAGGGAGCGGAAGGGGTGGGCCAGAGCTGAGTCCCTGGGGTCGGTTTAGTGTGCCCCCCGGCGGTTCAACCCGCTTGCGCGCCATGCCGTCGTCCCTTCCCAGCCAGACCTGCGTGCTCGTGGTGGGAGCGGGCCCCACCGGCCTGCTGCTGGCGGGGGAGCTGCAGCGCCGCGGCGTTCCCAACCTGCTGATCGACGCCCGGTCCGAAGCCCTGCACTGGGACCGGGCCACGGTGATCCACCCCCTCTCGCTGGAGATCTTCGAGGCGCTGGGGCTGGTGGATCGGTTTCTCGAGGCCGGCTGCCGGCAGCGCAGGATCCTGATCCACGCCGATGGCCAGCGGCTGGGGGAACTGGATCTGGCCGCGTGTGGCAGCCGCTTCGGCTTCAACCTCGGCCTCTCCGAGGAGGTGACCGAAACCATCCTCACCGACCATCTCGAGGGGCAGGGGGGAACGGTGCACCGCTCCTGCCGGCTGGTGGCTCTTGCCCCCCACGGCGACGGCTTGACCGCCACGGTGGTCTGCGACGGGCGGGAGCAGACCGTGCAGGCCCGCTGGGTGGTGGGCTGCGACGGCCTGCGCAGCACCACCCGCGAGCTGAGCGGCCTCGCCTTCGAGGGCCATGGCATCGCCCGCCCCTGGGCCGTGTTCGATGCCGCGGTGGAGGGCTGGGCCGACAGCCACGAGGTCAACGCGGCCTACCTGGACGCCTCGCCCCTGATCCTCACGGCCCTGCCCGAGGGCCGCTGGCGGGTGTACCTGCGGCCCGCCGGAGAGGAGGGCGATCTGGTGGCCGAGGTCGCCGCCGTGCTGGGGCGCTACCTGCCGGAGGCCCGCTTCAGCGCCGTGGAGAACCCCAGCCGCTTCCACTGCCACAGCCGGGTGGCCAGCGCCTTCCGCGCCGGACCCGTGTTCCTGGCCGGCGATGCCGCCCACGTGTGCTCCCCGGCCGAGGGGCACGGCATGAACTGCGGGCTGCACGATGCCGCCAACCTGGCCTGGAAGCTGGCCCTGGTGCACCAGGGGGCCGCGGCCCCTGCCCTGCTGGACAGCTACGAGCAGGAGCGGCGTCCGGTGGCCCAGCAGATCTGCCGCTCGGGCGATGCCACCGAGCAGGCCCACGGGCTGCAGGAGAGCGGTGAGCGCGCCGCCCGCGACCGGGCGATCGCCGCCATGCTGGCCAACCCGGTGGCCCGCCAGCAGGAGGTGGTGGCGGAGACCGAGATGAACGTGAGCTACATCAGCTCGGCGATCATCGGCGGCAGCGAGGGCCAGCCCATTGGCGCCGGACAGCGCCTGCCCACCACGATCGTGGTGCCACCCGAGGCCGGCGCCACCCTGCTGCACCCGCTCACCCATCGCAGCGGCCACACGCTGCTGCTGCTGGCCGGCCCCGAGGCGCCCCCGGACGCCCTCGCCGCCCTGCAGGCCGAGCTGGAGGCCGACAGTGCCGCCGGCATGGTTCCGCCGGCGCTGGTGGAGGCCGTGGTGATCGTGCGGCTGGAGGAGGCGCCCAGCCTGGGGCTGGGCCCCCTCACCCTGCTGGCGGTGCGGCCGGATGGCTTCATCGCTCTGCGGGCCGACGCCGATCACCGCCGTGCAGTGCAGCAGTATGTGGCGCTGGTGGGCAGATCCGCCGCAGGCGCTGACACGGCAAGCGATCAACCAGGAGATCAAGTCGCGGCTGGTGCTTGATGCTTTTACGGCACGTTCCGACCTCAACTCGCGCCGAGGCTGGCGAGAATCTTGCGTGCCAATGGTTCCTTAATCTTGGTGTGTCTTGGAATGGCTTCCTTCACTCCAGTCGCGGGATTGATCCAGATGGAGTGTGAAGCGCCTTCCCTTTTGAGGAGACATCCAGCCATGCGTAGCCGCCGTTCCAGATCGCGGCGTTTCATCCGATCTGCAGGGTCATGCGCACGGCATCCGGTGGCAGTCCACGACTGATGTCAGCCTCACGATCCTCGAGGAGAAGCTCAATGGCGGCCTGCAGACTTTGTCTGGCTTCCTCCATGGATTCTCCCTGGCCATTAGCGCCGGGAATCTCCAGGCAGATCGCCCAGAAGCCACCCTCCGGAGCAGGCTCGATCACGGCAGTCAGTTCTCCCTTCATCAAACACGCCCCGGTTACATGTCCAATCATTTTAGGTGTAACGAAGTTTGTTGGCAGCCAGGGGGTGACCAGGCGCCTGCTCTCTTGAGGCGGTTCTCGCGCACGTAACCACAGGGTTCTGCGAAGCCCTAGGGGACCACCCGCGAGCCGCGTTCGGCATGGTGCGTGGTGCGCTGGCTGCCCCGGCGGAACAGGACCGGCCCGGCGGCCGTGTTCCAGCTCGATCGCACCCTCGACCGGCCTGACACCGATGGCGCACAGACTCGCCAGGATGATCCACTCAGCGTCAGGGCCCTGCCCAGGCCGCGCCACACCCGAGAGACCCGTGCCGACAGCCGTGCCCACCAACGTGCCGACAGCAGCGCCCACCACCGTGCTGACGAAAACCTTCGCGGACTTTGCCCAGCAGGCCGACTATTCGCTGCTGGATTCCTTGCGGGCGGATCCCCAGGCCACTGGCGATGGCCACGATCACCGGCCCCGCCAGGTTTTCTCCGGCCATTACGTGCCGGTGACACCCACCCCGCTGCCGGCGCCGGAGCTCGTGGCGCACAGCCGCACCCTCTTCCATGAACTGGGCCTGGGCGATGGGCTGGCCCACGACGACCAGTTTCGGGGTCTGTTCTCCGGTGACATCACGGCGTCCCAGGCACCGATGCGACCGTTCGGCTGGGCCACCGGCTATGCCCTCTCGATCTACGGCAGCGAATACATCCAGCAGTGCCCGTTCGGCACCGGCAACGGCTACGGCGATGGCCGGGCCATTTCCGTGTTCGAGGGCGCCTTCAACGGCCGGCGCTGGGAGATGCAGCTCAAGGGCGGCGGCCCGACGCCCTACTGCCGCGGGGCCGATGGCCGCGCCGTGCTGCGCTCCAGCGTGCGCGAGTTTCTGGCGCAGGAGTTCATGCACGCCCTGGGGGTTCCCACCTCCCGCTCGCTGACGCTCTATGTGTCTGGATCGGAAACCGTGCGCCGCCCCTGGTATTCGGCGAACTCCCGCTCGTTCGATCCCGACATCCTGGTGGACAACCCGGCGGCGATCACCACCCGGGTGGCCCCCTCCTTTCTGCGGGTCGGCCAGCTGGAGTTGTTCGCCCGTCGCGTCCGCAGCGGTGCCCATCCGGAGGCGCTACACGAGCTGGAGCTGATTGTTCAGCACCTGATTGAGCGCAACTACCGGCAGGAGATTGATCCGAGCCTGGAGTTCAGTGATCAGGTGGTGGCGCTGGCGGGATTGTTCCGCGGACGGCTCACCTCGCTGGTGGCGAACTGGATGCGGGTGGGCTACTGCCAGGGCAACTTCAACAGCGACAACTGCGCCGCCGGTGGCTACACCCTCGACTACGGACCCTTCGGCTTCTGCGAACTGTTCGATCCCCGCTTTCAGCCCTGGACCGGCGGCGGCCAGCATTTCTCCTTCTTCAACCAACCGGTGGCGGCGGAAGCCAACTTCCAGATGTTCTGGGCCTCCCTCCGGCCCCTGCTCGAGGGCAATCCAGAGGCGTTGGCGCGGCTGGATCAGATCCGCGACGGCTTCGCTGAAGCGATGGGCCAGGAGCTCGACACGATGTGGGTCAGCAAGCTTGGCTTGATCAGCTACGACGCCGCGCTGGTGCAGGAACTGCTGCAGCTGATGGTGGCTTCCAAGGCGGACTACACGATCTTCTTCCGCAGGCTTTCGGATATCCCCGAGCAGCTCTCGGCCCTGCAGGAGAGCTTCTACCAGCCCTGCTCAGAGGAGCTCGATGCCCAATGGACGAGCTGGCTGCAACGCTGGCGGGGGCAGGTGACGAGCAGCGGCGACCCCCGCGAGACAGCTGTCGCGATGAAGCGCGTCAATCCCGCGGTCACCTGGCGCGAATGGCTGATCGCCCCGGCCTATGAACAGGCGGCGCAAGGTGATTACGGCCTGGTCAGGGAGCTGCAGGAGGTGTTCAGCCATCCCTATGACGCGCTGCCTGCGGAGCTGGCGGCGACGTATGCCCGCCTGAAGCCCAGGGAGTTCTTCAACGCCGGAGGGGTGTCGCACTACAGCTGTTCGTCCTGAAGGGCGCTCAGGGCAGCACCCGCTCGGCCAGCTGCTGCAAGCGACGATCCAGGCTGATCAAGGTGGCGGCTTCCCTCCGGGCCAGCGCCAGATAGAGGCAGTCATAGACGGGGTGATCGTGATGGCAGGCCAGGGCAAGGGCCTCGGTCTGCAGGTGGCGATCGGGTTCCACCCGATCCACCAGATCGCGGGCCTCGGCCAGCAGCTGCTGGGGATCGAGATCAGCCAGGTGACCGGCCCGATGCAGTTTCCAGAGGGTGTTGGCCACCTCGGTGAGCATCAGCTCCGGGGCCATCACCAGCGCCGCCTCGCGGATCTGCTCCGCCACGGCAGCAGCCGCGGGATCCCCAAGGATCACCCGCACAGCAGCCGAGGCATCGAGAACGCAGGCGAGGGCCATCAGCGCTCGCGGTCGGCGCGGATCAGCGCTTCCGGCGTCTGATCTCCGGCCAGCGCTGTGGCCAGGGGCCCGCGCCGGGCGATGCGATCGAGCACAAGGCGGCGACGCTCGCGCCCATCTTCGCCGGCGATGGCCTCCAGATCCACCAGCGCCTGCTGGCTGAGGCTGCGCTTGTGCACCTGGGCGCGGTGCTGCAGCAACCGGTGCAGCGGCTCAGGCAGGTCGCGGATCTGCAGGGATGGCATGGCTGCGCCAGTCGTGAAGCCAGTTTACTCGCGGCGCATGCGCTTTGCATGCATGGCCCGATGCCTCCTTGCGCGCGGCTGGTGGCACAGCACGCCTTCGCGGTGGATCCAGGGGGCTCCTGATCCCCTCACGACCAGGCTGCCCGTCAGGCCATCACGGCCTTCAGGTGAAGGATCAGCAGCGGCAATTCCACCTGGATCACATCCCACACCACATCAAGATCGACCCCCAGTTAGGCGTAGATGAGTTGATTGCGCATCGCGATGATCTCCCGCCAGGCGATCTCAGGATGAGCGAGCCTCACCTCCTCTGGGATGCGAGTGGCGGCCTCGCCGATCAGCTCGATGTTGCGAAGAACGGCGTCCTGCATGAGCTGATTCGCCTCGAACTACGCACGGTTCAGATCGGCGCAGTAGCGCACGGCGCGATGGGCAAACCGATCCATGTCCTGCGCGTAGAGGCGCCAATCGCGTTTCGGGTTGCCGTCAGAGGGTGATGGCATCCGCCTCAACCGCAGGCCTGAGCTCCTCCCGAAGTGCTTGTTCGGTCACCAGATCGACAGGTTGCTGGAGCAGATCTTCCAGGAACAGCTGGAGGCCATAGAAGCGTCTGGCGGTGGCAGGGCCGTGGAAGGCCACCAGCAGATCCACATCGCTGCTCGGTGTTGCCGTGCCACGGGCCCAGGAGCCGAAGATCCGCAGGCTGCGCACGCCGAAACGCTCACTCCAGTCGGGCGCGTGCTGGCGCAACCGGCTGATCAACGTTTCGGAACTGACGTCCATGGCCGACAGTGAATGCTCAGGAGTAGCCTGGGATGACGCTAAACCGCCAACGCCAGAGATGGCGAGGAACAGCTGCTGTGCCACACAACAGCCGTGCAGCCAGGCATCCTGAGGTGCTGCTCTGGCTCTTCCAGTGGAACAGGGTGGGGCCGAGGGCCAGGTCGCGGTAGCGGGTGGAGGGGGAGAAGGGGCTTCGCTTTTGCGCAGGGTGATGAACAGCAGGTCGCACTGGGTGGCCTGGTGCCAGAGCACGCCTTCGCGGTGGCGGCCGTGCGCGCCGATCGCCTTGTGGTCGTGGCCGCAGGGGGCGAGGGCAGCGTTGAGACGCTCCTCTTCGGCCCTCAGAGCAGCTGGCGGAACTGCTGAGGCGTCAGACCTGCATCACGGGCGATGGCGCCCATGGTGATGGCGTTGATTGGGTCGTGGCGTGGAATCACGAGGCGCCGCTCACCATTGCTCAGGATCAGATGACCGGATTCGCGGACGATCCGATACCCCAGCTTGAGAAATACTCTTACGGCTTCCTTCTGACTGATCCCCGGCAGACGCGGCATTTACAACGCAAGTTCCAAAGTCTCCACACTGCGCACGCCACCCTCCTCCGCTTCCACTTCCAGCCAGAGGGCAATCGCTTCGCGGATGTTCGCCAGTGCTTCGTCCCGGCTGGATCCCTGGGAGTGGCAGCCCGGCAGATCAAGGCAGCTCACCGACCAGCCTTCTTCGGTTTCCAACAGCCGGATGCGGTAGCTCATGCCGGTCTCACTCCCTGTCCTGCGTTCAGGTTAAGCGGCCTGGGGCTGGCCTCTTCCACGACGCCCCCCAGCCTCCTCAAACCGCCAACACCAACTCCGGCACGAACGCCGCCGGGATCGCCCTGTGCAGCCGCCAGCGAATCGCCATCGGCCGCCAACCTCATCCCAAGGGCTTGATCTGCTCCTTGACCCACTCGGTCCATGCCTGCCGATCAAGCCTTCCGGAGGCCACAGCAAGAACAACGGTTTCTGTGGATTCTTTGGAAGCGGTCAACTCATAGCCGTTGAGCATGAGCATCACCTCCAGGGCTGCATGGCCGACACGCTTGTTGCCATCAACGAAGGGATGGTTCTTGATCAGGGAAAAGCCAAGAACTGCAGCCTTCTCGATGAGAGTGGGATAGAGATCAACGCCTGAAAAGGTTTGGCGGAGCTGGGCGAGTGACCCTTCCAAGAGACGAAGGTCTCGCCATCCGGGGGAACCCCCGGAGGCGGAGATACCGCATCACGCCAGACGACGGTAAAGCTCCTCATTTTTTGCCAGCACGTTGGATGCGGCTGCTTCGAAGTCTGCGGAGGGTCGGCTCAGGAGATCGCGTACGGCGGCCGAGGCCAGGACCTCCTGAGACACGTTGAGCAGCCCAGCCACCTCGGCCAGGGCACGGGACTGTTCTTCGTTGAGCTCAATGGCGAGGGCCATGGCAGACCTCCAGAGCCCCAAGGATAGGAGAGGTCGAAAGGGGATCGCCCCCCTTCAAACCGCCAACGCCAACTCCGGCACGAACGCCGCCGGAATCGCTCGGTGCAGCCGCCAGCGAATCGCCATCGGCCGCTCGCCCTCGTGGCTCACGTAATCGGCAAAGCCCAGGCACAGGAACGGCAGCGTCACCCCGCCGAGCCTGTTCTCCTCCCGCACGCACAGCATCACCCGGCTGCCGCGTTCGCGGTGGTGGATGTATCTCTGCCCGGTGGCGGACGCTTCCCGGGTGAGGCTCTGGCTTTCCCAGTGGAACTCCCACGGAGAGATGGCGACGTCGTTGTAGCGGGTGGTGGGGGAGAACAGGCGTTCACTCTTTTTGAGGGTGATGAAAAAGACGTCGCACTGGGTGGCTTCATCGAAGAACACCCCCTCCCGGCCAGGGAAGGGCCGGGCCTCGTTCAACAGCCCAAAGGCGGCGAACACCTCGGCGCGGGAGTAGCGGCCGTGGAGTTTGAGGGGGATGGGGGGCGGATCGGCGCGGTCCCAGTCGAGCGGCGCCACCAGGTGGTCGGTGCGCTCCAGTAGCAGCGCGAACAACTCCACCAGTTCGGCGCGGAGGTCGGCGGCAGCCCAGAGCCTCACCAGCGCCTCGGCCAGGGGCACGTGCTGCCGGCCGCTGCCCCAGAGCTGGGCCATCAGCATGCGCCAGGCGCGCTCGGTGGCGGGATCGACGCCCGCCGGATCGGGCGCGATGGGCCGCTGCAACTGATCCGCCAGCCAATGCAAGCGCTCGGGGTCGTCCAGGTGCAGCAAACCGCCGGCGATCCCACGCCCCAGCCGCTCCTCATCGGCGGTGGCCGCCCCCGCCGCCAACCACCCAAGCTCCCGCTGCAACAACGCCCAGGAGCCCGCCACCTTGTAAAACTCCCCCAGCTCCATCCCAAGCCCCTCAAGCAACGCCGCCAGCGAACAGCGACCGAGGCGGCGGGCTTCGGCGAGCAGTTGGGGTCGGAGCGTGGGCAGCGACTCGCGCAGATTTGAAAGCACCCGCTCGCTCGACACCCGATCGAGCTGCAGGCTGCAGCCGGCCGGCAGGAAGGGAAACCCGTCTTTGATTTGCTGTTCCAGCTGGTCGCGGGTGCCGCCCAGCAGGGCGCGGTAGCGCAGGTCGATGCTGCTGCAGGAACACGATCGCGCTCTCGGTGGGGCGCAGGAACAGCACCGTGACGATCTCGGGGATGTCGAGGCCTTCGTTGAACAGATCCACGGCAAACAGGATCTGCAGCTCGCCGGAGCACAGGCGGCGGATCTGCTCGGCGCGCTCGTCGCGGGGGCTGGAGGCAACCGCTACGCGGAAGCCGTTGGCTTCGTGGCGGCGGCGCGCAGGCCGGCGGCCACGAACTTGCGGGCCATCCAATGGGCGTGCTCCACGCTCACGCAGAAGCCCAGGGCCCGCATTGAATCCAGGTTGGTGACCTTGTCTGCCAGTTCGCGCAGGATCAGGCGCAGGCCGCTCCACTTGATAAAGGCGCAGAGCAGGACGATCAGCTGGGCGGAAAGCTGGTTGCAAGGCCTGTCTTGATGTGGCGGCAGATACCAGCGGACTCCCTACGGAAGCCCTGATCACCCCTTCCCCCATCTGACCCAGCCAAAACGCTCAAAATCGGCAATCCTTGAGTCAGCCAATCGAGTCCCGATGCCGCTCCGCTCGGCCAGCGAATTCCCGATCACGCCAGATCCAGAGGCTCTGGAGGGCACCTACCAGGACTGCCGGGCGGCATTGGTTTCGGCCAACCGCTCTCGGGGCGTGCTCAAGGCCCAGAGCGACCGGCGGGGGGTGGTGATCACCGAGCTGCAGCGGGAGCTGGTGGAACTGGAGGCGGATCTGGCCGATGAGGGGCGGGCCAAGGCTTGCCTTCATGCCCTCAACGCGAAGCTCGGCAGCGTGATCCGCGAACTGGAGGAAACGGGCGATGCGATGGTGGGCCTGATCGACGAGAGCGAGCGGCAAAGCGGCTTCTGGCTCGTGGAGATGTTCCGCCGCCTGATTGAGCAGGCGACACGCTGGCGCACTGTGAAAGCCAAGGCTGCTGCGTTGGCCGCCGAAGCGGTCGGGGAGACCAATTCCTCGGACCAGCTTGGTGGGCAGCCATGAGCGCGGGCCCGTCGATCGCCGACTTGCTGGAGCAGACCAACCGGCAGCTGGCAGGCACTGATGCTCGGGTGTATCGCCGGGTGGCCGACCATCTTCAGCGCTCCGGTTCAGCCCTGCAAGCACTTCAGGATGCGCAGCCAGGAGGAACACAGGCCCCCAAAGGCCTGCTGGGCAAGGGCAGCTTCCTGAAGCAGACCGTGGCCAGTCTCAAGCGACTGTGCAGGGAGCATGGAATCAAAGGCACATCCAAGTTGCAAAAGGCAGCTTTGGCCAAAGTTCTGGAAGACCATGGTGTGACCCCACCGCCGCCCCCGTTGGAGAGTTTCACGAAGAAGGAGCTGATCGCTCTTGTGAAGCAATTGCTTGGGGAGGGTTGAGACATGGCCACGCAGCGTTACTCCGTCACCCCCCACCCCATCGACACCCTGCTGACCTGGGTGAAGAGCGGTGAAATCGCCATCCCTGAAATCCAGCGTCCCTTCGTATGGGAAGCCACCAAGGTGCGCAACCTGCTGGATTCCCTCTACCAGGGCTTCCCGGTGGGCTATTTGATTGCCTGGCGAAACCCCACGGTCAAGCTCAAGGACGGCACACCTTCCGCTGGAAAGCGCATCCTGATTGACGGGCAGCAAAGGGTGACGGCCCTGATGGCCTCACTTTTGGGGATGGAGGTGCTCACGAAGGACTACGAACGTGTTCGCATCCGCATTGCCTTCAATCCACTGGCAGTCGATGACGAGCCGAGTTTTGAAGTCAGCAACCCTGCCATCGCCAAGAACCCTCTCTGGATTCCAGACGTCTCAAAGCTTTTCCAGACGGATGCGGATCTGTTTGAGCAGACGGATTCATATGTGGCACGGAATCCGGAGATTGATCGGAATCGGGTTGGCAAGTCGCTGCAAAGGCTGCTGAAGATCGTCAACAATTCCGTTGGCCTGATTGAGCTGGCGGAAGATCTTGATATTGAGACCGTTACCGAGATCTTTATTCGCGTCAACTCCGCCGGGGCAGAGCTGTCCCAGGCCGACTTCGCCATGTCGAAGATTGCCGTCAATGAGACCTACGGCGGCAACACACTGCGCAAGGCTATCGAATACTTCTGTCACCTGGCCATATCGCCAGACTTTTACTCCCAGATCGAGAAAAACGATCCGGAATTCGCCAGGTCGGAGTTTCTGCCCAAGATGGCCTGGCTCAAGGACGTCAATGACGATCTCTATGACCCCACCTACACCGACATGCTGCGGGTGGCATTTACCTCGGAATTTGGGCGAGGCAAGCTGCAGGACCTCGTAGCTTTGTTGTCAGGTAGAAACTTTGCCACCAAACAATACGAGGAAAGCATCGCCGAGACATCCTTCGCGAAGCTGAAGCAAGGGGTTCTTGCGTTCATGAGTAAGACTCACTTCGATCGGGTCATCATGATCCTGAAGTCGGCAGGGTTTGTGACCAGTGACTTGATTCGTAGCCGCAACGCCATCAACTTTGCCTACATCCTCTACCTGAGGGGCCGGCGCGAGAACCTTCCGGCAGACGACATCGAGAGCCTGGTGCGGCGTTGGTTTGCGATGTCGATTCTCAGGGGCCGCTACTCGGGTAGCCCGGAAACAGCCTTCGATTTCGACATCCGTCAGATTGATTCCCAGGGTCTGCAGGCCTATGCGGAAGCCGTGATCGAGAACGAGCTGCCCTCGACGTTCTGGACCGGGATGCTGCCCCAGCTGATGGACACGTCGTCGTCGACGAGCCCCTATTTCATCGCCTACCAGGCGGCCCAGGCCCGGCTTGGTGATCGTGGCTTCCTTTCCGCGGGGATCAGGGTGGTTGACCTCCTGCTCAATCGCGGCGACAAGCACCATGTGTTCCCGCGCAAGCATCTGCAGCGGGCAGGTGCTTCCAGGAGCAGTTACAACCAGATCGCCAACTTTGTGATGGCTCAGAGCGAGATCAACATTGCCATTGGCGACAAAGCGCCCGAGGTCTACTTCGCTGAGTTGCGCGAGCAGGTGAATGGTGGCTCTAAGCGTTACGGCGGCATCACCGATGCAGCTGAGCTGAAGTCAAATTTGGTGATGAACTGCCTACCCACGTCACTGTTGGATGGCGAGCCCCTGGACTACGACGCCTTCCTGGTGGAGCGGCGGCGTCTGATGGCCGAAAAGATCCGCCAGTGGGTAGAGGTGTTGTGAGCACTAACTTCGCCCATCTACGCCGTTACGACGAGCAGTTGTTTCGGCTTGGGTCGCTAGCGGAACGGTATTTCCCAGAGGATCCCAACACGGCGCTGATCAAGCTGCGGCAGCTGGGTGAACGGCTAGCCCAGCAGGTGGCGTCCCGGTTTGGAGCGTTCACCAGCGCCCAGGAGACGCAACTGGCCTTGATTCGGCGGTTGGAGTTCGATGGCTTGATCGAGCGTGAGGTGGCAGCTCTCTTCCATGACCTGCGCACGACAGGAAATGACGCCACCCATGGGCTCTATGGCGACCATGCCAGCGCCCTGAGCACCCTCAAGATCGCCTGGCAATTGGGGGTGTGGTTTCATCGCACCTTCTCGGATCCTGAGTTCCGCAGTGGTCCCTTTCGTCCTCCAAAGCCCCCGGCCGATGAAAGCGAGGAACTTCGTGCGGAGCTGGCCGCTCTCCAGAGTGCGCTCGATGCCTTCCGCGCCGAGGGAGGAGCCGTTGCCGAGCAGCTCAGCGCCACAGAGGCCCAGCTGCAACAGGCTCTCGACGAGCAACAGCAATGGGAACAGTTGGCCGAAGCGTCCGAGGCGGACAAGATTGCCCTCGCGACTCAACTGCAAGCCCTACAGAACGCCGCCGCCCAGCAACCGGCAGCGGTGTCGGCGGGATTGCTGCAGGCAGCCAAGAAGGCCGCTGGTTCGATCGAACTGGATGAGGCCTCCACACGCCAGCTGATCGATGAGCAGTTGCGGCAAGCGGGCTGGGAGGCGGATACGCAGACCCTTCGCCATGGGAAAGGGGCGCGACCCCAAAAGAATCGCAACCTGGCCATCGCCGAATGGCCCACCAACAGCGGTCCAGCCGATTACGTGCTGTTCGTTGGCTTGACCCCGGTTGCGGCCGTGGAGGCCAAGCGGGCCAACACCGATGTGGCAGGCAAGGTGCCCCAAGCTGAGCGCTACTGCCGGGACTTCCAACCAAGCGTCGAAACAGAACTGAGGAGCGATGGTTGGGGGCCACACGGCGAGTACCGCATTCCCTTCGCCTTCTCCAGCAATGGCCGGCCCTTTCTGAACCAACTGCGCACCAAGAGCGGCATCTGGTTCCGCGACCTGCGCCGCAGTGAAAATCTCGCCGGACCCCTCGAACGCTGGTATTCACCTGAAGGGCTCAAGGCGCTGGGGCGCCAGGATTTCGACCTGGCCGATCAGCAATTGCGGCGGGAATCGTTCAGCTTTGGCTTTCCGCTGCGGCCCTACCAGCGCCGCGCCATCGAGGCCACCGAAGCGGCGATTGCAGCAGGCCAACGGGAGATCATGCTCGCCATGGCCACCGGAACGGGCAAAACCAAAACCTGCGTGGCCCTGATCTACCGGCTGCTCAAAACCGGGCGATTCCGGAGGGTGCTGTTTCTAGTGGATCGCTCCGAACTCGGCACCCAGGCGGCTGATGCCTTCAAGGAAACGCGGATGGAGAGCCTTCAGAGCTTTGCCGACATCTACGGCATCAAGGAACTGGGCGAGCGCGAGGTTGAAACCGATACACGGGTGCACATCGCCACCGTACAGGCGATGGTGCAGCGACTGCTGCTTGGCAGCGAGGAAGACAAGCCCACGGTGGACACCTATGACCTGATCATGGTGGATGAATGCCACCGTGGCTATCTGCTGGACCGGGAGCTGAGCGATCGGGAGCTGGGGTTCCGCGATTTCAACGACTACGTCTCGAAGTACCGGAAAGTGATTGAGATGTTTGATGCCGTCAAGATTGGCCTCACGGCCACACCGGCCCTGCATACGGTGAGCATCTTCGGCCAACCGGTTTTCGTGTATAGCTACCGCGAGGCGGTGGTGGATGGCTTCCTGGTCGACCACGAGCCGCCGATCCGGATCAACACCGAACTTTCCAGCGAAGGCATTGGATGGGCTGCTGGGGAGGAAGTCAAGATTTACGATCCGTCCACCACGCAGATTGAGAAATTCACCACACCGGATGAGTTGCGTTTTGAGGTGGAGACCTTCAACCGCAAGGTGATCACCGAGTCCTTCAACCGCGTGGTTTGCGAGGCGCTCGCCGATGAGCTGGATCCTTTTTCCCCCTACAAAACTCTGATCTTCTGCGCCAGCGACGCCCATGCCGATCTGGTGGTGATGCTGCTCAAAGAGGCCTTCCAGGAGCGTTACGGCAGCGTGGCCAATGATGCAGTTGCCAAGATCACCGGTGCCAGTGATAAGCCCAAGGAGCAGATCCGCCGCTACAAGAACGAGCAATTTCCCAATGTGGCCGTCACGGTGGATCTGCTCAGCACCGGCGTGGATGTGCCCGCGATCTGCAACATCGTGTTCCTGCGGCGCATGAACAGCCGCATCCTCTACGACCAGATGATCGGCCGCGCCACCCGTCTGTGTGATGCGATCGACAAGACCCACTTCCGCATCTTTGATGCGGTGCGGATCTATGAGGCCCTTGAGAACTTCACGGACATGAAGCCGGTTGTGGTCAACCCGAACATCACCTTCAGCCAGCTGATCCAGGAACTGGACACCACGGAGGGCGAGGAGAGCGAGCTGGTGCGTCAACAGCTGATCGCCAAGCTGCGGCGCAAGCAACAGCGGCTGAGCGAAAACCACGCGGCTCAGTTCCGTTTGCTCACCGGTGAGGAACCCGCCGACTTCATCAGACGCCTGCAGCAGCTGCCGATCCAGGAGGCGAGCCGCTGGGTAGGAACCATCCACGGCTTGGCTGAGTTGTTGGATCAGCAGTGGGACGGCCCCGCCGAGCCCCAGTTCCTCTCCGAGCATCACGACGAGCTGCGGTCAATCGAGCGGGGCTATGGCGAGGCCACCCGCCCGCAGGACTACCTCGATGGCTTTTCGGCCTTTGTGCGCGACGCCGGCAACGACCTGCCGGCCCTCACCACCGTGCTGCAGCGCCCCTGGGAACTCACCCGCAAGGATCTGCGGGAGCTGCGGCTGGCCCTCGATCAGCGGGGCTACAACGAGGCCACCCTGGCCACCGCCTGGCGCGAAACCACCAACCAGGACATGGCCGCTTCGATCATGGGCTACATCCGCCAGGCGGCCCTTGGTGATCCGCTGGTGCCCTACGAGCAGCGGGTGGAAAAAGCCCTGCAGCGCATCCTGGGCTCCAAGCCATGGACGACGCCCCAACGCCAGTGGCTGCAACGCATCGCCAACCAGACCAAGGCGATCACGATCGTGGATCGCGAAGCGCTCGACGACGACGCCCTGCTGTTCCAGCGCGAGGGGGGCGGCTGGCCACGGTTGAACAAGCTGTTCGGCGGGGAGCTGGAGCAGGTGCTGCACCGCTTCAACGAAGCCGTGTGGGAGGCGGCCTGAAGGTGGCGCCTCGGTCTAGACTGGGTATCGATCGTCATCGGAGGAAAGCCATGCGCGCCAAGCTCTTCCGCAACGGCCGCAGCCAGGCGGTACGCCTGCCGGCCGAATTCCGATTTGAGGGAACGGAGGTGGAGGTGCAACGTGATCCTGAGAGCGGCGCCGTGGTGCTGACGCCGGTGCGGCCCTCGGCCAGTGCATTGCTGGAGCTCAGGGATGCGTTGCTGCAGGAGCCTGGCTTCCGGGCCGAACTGGATGCGTTTTTCGAGGGGTTGCACGACACCCGACCTGCCGAACCGGTGGACTTCCCCTGATGGCTGCGGGGAACGAGAGGTTGATGCTGGACACCAACGCCATGAGCGCCTTTCTCAAACGACGCTCGCCACGACTGGATGCCTGGGTGCGTGAGCAACGTTGTTGCCTGTCGGCGATTGTGGTGGCCGAGATCCGCTACGGGCTGGAGAAGCTGCCGGCGGCGACGCGGTTGCAAGAGCTGGCGGAGGCCACCCTCGAGACCCTGGAGATCCTGCCCTGGTCGGAAGCATGCACGAGGATCTACGGCCGGCTGCGCGCCGATCTCGAACGCCAAGGCAAGCCTCTGGCGGTGATGGATCTGCTGATCGCCAGCCATGCCCTCAGTGAAGGCTGCGCCCTGGTGACGGCCGATCAGGCCTTCGCTCAGGTGGGCGATCTCACCGTGGAGAGCTGGTGATGGCAGGCAACACCACGGGCGACATCGTTGCCAAGCTCTGGAACCTCTGCAATGTGCTGAAGGACGACGGCGTCACGTACCACCAGTACGTGACGGAACTGACCTACCTCCTTTTCCTGAAGATGGCCAAGGAGACGGGCCGGGAAGAGGGCATTCCGGCGGAATGGCGCTGGGACGTGTTGGAAACCCTGCAGGGCCTCAGTCAGTTCAACCATTACAAAGAGCTGCTGCTGAAGCTGGGCAGCTCATCCCAGACCATCGAAGGGCCGGAAGAAGAAGAACCGGAAGAAGAAGGAAACGAAGCAAGCCCTGTCTCGCCCATCGTCACTGAGATCTACGCCAACGCCAGTACCTTCATCAAGAAGCCGGTCACGCTCAAAAAGCTGGTTGACGAGATCGACAAGATCGATTGGTACAGCGCCCGCCAGGAGGGGCTCGGGGATCTCTATGAGGGGTTGCTGCAGAAGAACGCCGAGGAGAAGAAATCCGGGGCAGGTCAGTACTTCACCCCCCGGCCCTTGATCGATTCCATGGTGGCGGTGATGCAACCCCGGCTGGGGGATGTGATCCAGGATCCCGCGGCTGGTACCGGTGGTTTTCTGATTGCGGCCCAGCGTTGGATCCGCGAACACCAGGAGATCAGCGAGCTGGATACGGCGCAGCAGAAGCAGTTCTACGAGCGCACCTTCTACGGCATGGAGCATGTGCAGGACACGCACCGGCTGGCGCTGATGAACCTGATGCTGCACGGCCTGGATTCCAGCCCCGGGAAGCACGGCATCTGGTATGGCGACACTCTCGGTAGCGATGGCCAGGGGCTGCCTCCGGCCACCTTGATCCTCACCAATCCACCGTTCGGCACCAAGAAAGGCGGCGGTCTGCCCAGCCGCACTGATTTCACCTTCCCCACCAGCAACAAGCAATTCTGCTTCCTGCAGCACATCTACCGAGCCCTTAAGCCCGGCGGCCGTGCGGCGGTGGTGCTGCCCGACAACGTGCTGTTCGAGGGCAACGTGGGCAAGCAGATCCGCACCGATCTGATGGACAAGTGCAATCTGCACACGATCCTGCGCCTGCCCACCGGCATCTTCTACGCCCAGGGCGTGAAGACCAACGTGCTGTTCTTCAGCCGCGGCATAAGCGATCGGGGCAACACTCAAGAAGTGTGGGTGTACGACCTGCGGGCCAACGTTCCGGCCTTCGGCAAGCGCACGCCGCTCACCCGCGAGCACTTTGCGGAGTTTGAGGCCGCCTATGGCCCCGATCCGTTGGGGCTCGCGCCGCGCACAGCGACGGGGCCGGAGGGCCGCTGGCAGTGCTTCAGCCGTGAGGAGATTGCTGCCCGGGGCGACAACCTGGATCTGGCCTGGCTCAAGGACGACTCAGCCGAAGATGGCGCCGACCTGCCGGAACCGGCGGTGCTGGCCCAAGAAGCGATGGATGAACTGGAGCGTGCGCTGGCGGATCTGCGAGCGATCCTGGCGGAACTGGGGGAAGAGGTGGAGGAGTTGGTGTGAGGGAGCGGCGGGAGTTACCGGTGGGGTGGGTTGAGGCGCCACTCGGGAATCTCGCTTGTTTCGAGATGGGCCAGGCTCCACCAGGATCAGCCAGCAATTTCGCTGGTGATGGCACAATCTTCGTTAAGGCTGGAGAGTTTCGAGCAAGATATCCAGTTTCACGAGAATGGACGGTTAAACCCCTGAAGTTTGCGACAAGCAATGACGTGCTCATTTGCGTAGTGGGGGCTACGGCTGGAAAGCTTAACTTGGGTATCGATTGTGCCATTGGGCGCAGTGTTGCTGCCATACGGCCATCGGAAGCCGTCGACCAACTGTTCCTTTACTTTCAGCTCCTTTTGAGCGTGGAGATGCTGCGTGGATCTTCCACGGGATCTGCCCAAGGGGTGATCTCAAAGAAGATGCTCTCCGAGGTAAATATTCTTCTCCCTCCAATCAACGAACAACGCTGCATCGCTGCCAAGCTCGACGCCACCCTCGCCGCTGTCGATGCCTGCCGCCATCGGCTTGATGGTGTGGCGGTGATCCTCAAGCACTTTCGCCAGGCCGTGCTGGCGGCGGCGACATCGGGGGAGTTGACGCGGGAGTGGAGGGAGGAACGCGGCGAGTCGGTTGAACCCTGGAAAACGGTCAAGACAAAAGAGGCCGGCAAAATTCAGCTTGGTCGCCAGCGCTCACCGAAGTATCACAGCGGCCCAACGATGCGGCCTTACCTGCGAGTCCAGAACGTTTTCGAGGACCGCATTGACTTGGATGATGTCATGGAGATGGATTTTTCGGGTGCCGACCTTGAGAAATACAAGCTCCATCCATATGACATTCTCCTTAACGAAGGACAAAGCCCTCAGTATCTTGGTAGGCCTGCAATGTACCGCGGAGAACTGCCAGGGGCATGCTTCACAAACTCCCTCATCAGATTTCAAGCTAGAACCTCTGTTGTCCCTGATTTTGCATTACTAGTTTTTCGACACTGTATGCATTCAGGTCGCTATGTCAGCGAAGGCACAATCACTACAAATATTGCTCATCTGAGTGCTGGACGATTCGGAGAGGTTGAGTTTCCTCTTCCCTCCCAAGATGAGCAAACAGAAATTGTCCGCCGCGCTCAGGAACTCTTCACCCTCGCCGACCAGCTCGGAGCCAAGCTCACCGCCGCTCGCAAGAGCGTGGATCGCCTCACCCCGGCTCTGCTGGCCAAGGCGTTCCATGGTGAGCTGGTGCCCCAGGACCCCAGCGACGAACCAGCGAGCATGCTGCTGGAACGGATCCGGGCGGTCCGCCAGGCGGAAGCTGCTACGGGAAAACCCTCGCGGCGCGGGCGGAGCAAGATTGCAGCCAACCTGGAACAGGACCCTCCCCCTGCCGCCCCCGCTCCCCCCGATCTCCTCGCCCAGCTACTGCAGGAGTCCGGTGCCCTCAGTGAGCGGGCGCTGCTGGCCGCCTCCGAGCTGGATCCCGCTGGCTTTCGGGCTCAGTTGGAGCTGGAGGTGGGGAGCGGCAAGATTCGCGCAGAGCTTGAGCGGGGCAATCAAGTCTTGATGGTGGCAGGCGAGGAGTAAAGAGCACCTGCAGGATTCAAGATGCTCTTTCAATTCCTACAGATTTCGCGGAGCAATGCAGTCTCCGGGCGTGTGCAACGCTCCTGATCAGAAGCGGGCAACTACCTTCCGTCAACAATTTGTACTTCTGCTCCCGCTTCTGAATCTGGATGTTGACAAGTTGCAAGTCGATGAGAGAGAGTGCTATGCAGGCGCATTTGAAATGGGCACCCATATCCCTGCCCTTGCTACACAGACATCTTGCTGAACGATATAGCATTCGACATAATGCTTCCCATGGAAGCAGGACCGTTCACGGCGCGAGCCACGGCTTTCATCTTTCAAGATTTGGCCTCTGACCTGTTTGCGCCTAATCGCCTCACTTCCTACATTTCGCACTTTCCAGTATACATCATAATTGGAAAGAGGGGGAGGCGTCGTAATTTGAAACTTTAGCTCTCTCTCGGGCAGGAGCCAAGATTTATCACGAAGAATCAATGAGAGAAGCTTATCGCGAAAGCCCTTTTGCGTGACAATGCAGTCAATGGCTATATTATATTGCAAATCCATGCGAAATTTCTCTTCCACTATTTCCTCGTCTTCGAATGGGAATCTGTCAGCCCCAAAGCAAGACTGCCACTGTTTGCAGGCATCTTTGTGGCTCGCCGAATCACTAGTCGCGAATGAAGCGGCTTCAACTAGAGATCTAAGAGATGAAAGGAAGTATTCCCGCTTTGTCTGGCTAAAGGTATTTAAAAGGTCTTCGCCAATTGGAGTTGTTGGCCTTGTGCATGTAAAGCGCCTTCGCAGGGTTTCCATGATCTTCGCCAAGGTGAGATACAGAGCAATATCATCTCTTGGATTGGATATGTAGTTTTCGGCCGCAAGAATTGACATGATCATGCCAGAAGGGAGCTCTCCTTTTCTGAAATCACTCCACACCTTTAAGTAGCGAACTATTCTGCGTAGCTGACCACGTTCATCGCATTGATCCGAAAACCAAATCATGAATTCCCGTGGATCACTTTCAATCCAACCCTTTACCTTATGAGCAAGCTTGGGCTTTGCGCCCTCTTGGACATAATATACAGGTAAGTCAACATGATAATTTGCCTTGTAGATCACGCGGACACAGGTATTCTTGTCAACTGGATCTTCTTTGGTGTGACCCTTCAGGGCATCGACTATCCAATTGTGAAATGTCTGTGTTGAATAACCTGGCTCGTCTTTTGAGATAAAATAGATTCCATCATCAATATCAAATTCTCTGCTTATTGGCTCAATGATAGTGTTCATCATGAATGACCCCTGCCCATGAAACTTTGGCTTAAGACCTAATGGCCGGCATGCAAAGTACCTCCTGATCTTGTCTCTGATTGCATCTCTAGATGTGCGAAGGCTATCCTTTCGGCTTGCATGAAGCCGAGCTGACTCATTAAGTTCTAAGAAGGCATGGTGGAGATTGGCCATTTAGTCCTCAATCTGATAAGTCTTCTTCTGCTTAAAAAACTGACGAATCTTATCATGACCGCGCCACTCAAGATACATGTCAGATCCTAGATGACACATGGCATCGATGCTCTCTTTTGAAGCACTATCTAATTGAAGTATCTTTGAAAGCTCATTATTGGTTAATGAGCTTGGAATTCTTACGTATTCAAAGCCGGGTTCACAGTGCTGAGCCAAGGTCTCTACGACATAGTTAGTCATGCCAGCCTGGCCGTCAAAGAATGCTGTTATCAACTCGCGATTCCAATGTACTGCTGACCTTCTTGTGATTTTCTTTCGTCTTGCTCCTGGGGTTGGTTCGATTGTTGCAATAGACAAAAGACCAAGCCTATTGAACTGCTTGCCATTGCCAACAAAATACTTCAACGCTTCAACCACGCCAACAAGAGACGGATTATTTGCATAGATGCCTCCATCAATAAACTGTCTATTGTCATAGTTGCCAATAGATGCGACTGGAAGGAATGTCGGAGCAGCACTGGTCGCCAAGGCAACGTCTATGTAGCGTGTATTATTGTCTCTTGCAAGGCCTCCTTCTGGATGATCACGTTTAAAGATAAACGGTCTCCCGTCTGACAGTGAAAAAGATGGAATGCAGAGAAGGCATTTTGCTTCATCAAGTCTCCTTTCACCAAATAAGTCTTGAAGAGCGCTGATAAGTGCCTTATTTCCATATTTACCTGCAATCCCAATTTGAGATAGCACCCTAAGCGTCTTCTCTATGATATTCCTGTTGGGAAAGATTCGGGCACTGTGTTTAAGATAGAATGCTACAATCTCTGATGCTGGTATTCTTAGCGACAAGGCCAAGGCTATCAAGCCTCCAGTTGATGTTCCGCAGATTAGATCGAAGTGATCGCATATGGATGCGTCATACTCTCTTTCGATGCCTTCGATGATTTTTGCCGAATACAAGCCTTTGGTTCCTCCCCCGTCGATTGATAGAACCTTGAACATCCTTGATGGATCTTCCTTCTGCTCTGTCATGTCGGGCGTGTGGAGGACGATGTGGGATTGGGTGATCGGGCGCTAAATGAGATTCTACAGTGGTTCAAGCTTGCCAACGCTGAATCGGCGAACCCGGATAAGTTCTGCTACAACCCAATACTGGAAGTTGAAAAGCGTTTACCCCTGCTCGCAACGACCCAGCAGGCCTGTCAGAGCCTGACCTCTTGCTTTGGCCCGGAGCTTCTTGGCCTGTTCTGCGGATCCGCAGAACACCGTTCAGATTCTTGCATTGATCCCTCTCGCCCAGGGCTCTGGCTTGCTCTTCGCTCTGCTCACGCGTCCAACTGAATGGCTGCAGCAGAGTCGCCCCGCGTGATCCTTTATCTGGTGGGTCGTCACACCTTTGGCGATTGCTGAGACACCGGTGGAACCTGAAAGAGGAACTGCTCCAGCCCCTTGGCCACCCGCGCCGTCTTCTCCTTCATCGGCTTTCCCGGCGACCCGGAGCACCACCTCTACCTCCACCATGACGGCTACCCCACCGGCGCCGCCTGGCGCTTTGCGGAGGCCTTGCGCGAAACCCACGAACCCGCCTCCTTCCTTGTCGCCTTCCTGAGTACCCAGCCCAGGGCAGAGCCAATCCAGTGCCCCGAGCAGGCGGCTGATGCCGAGTACCGCTACCGGGTGCAGCTCGTCCCAGGCTCCGAACCCCACCTACAGGTGCAGTGCTGGCGTCGGATCCCAGGCGGCGGCAGCTGGCATCCACGCTGCGGGCCCATGCCGTTGGCGCTGTTCATCCAGCGCTTTCTGCCCGGTGATCCGCTTTGACCCGGCCAAGCGCCTGCGAACCCTGGAGCAGCGCGGCCTGGATTTCCTCGATGCTGAGAGTGTCTTCGCCGGCCCAACGATCGAGATGCCCGATCGAAGGCGAGACTATGGTGAAGCCAGAATCGTCTGCGTTGGATTGCGGCATTCAGGCACATCATCTCCATGCGAAAGGCCAATGAACGAGAGCAACGTCGTTTTCTCCCCCACCTCTGCTGAAGGCGAGATCTACTCTGATCTTCAGCGCGTGGATGCTCATATCATCCAACCTGAGGAATATGAAGAGATCCCCGAAATCACTGAGGAAGATCTCACTCACGCCTTGATCAAGCGCCCTGGCCAGCCGGATCAGCCTTTTATGGCCAAACCAACCCAAGCAACTTGACCCCATAGGCCTCAGTGCCTCAGGGCTTCTCGATGGGTACTCAAGAAAGCCTCCTGCTCCCGGCTGAACGGTCGAATCAGATTCGCCCCTCCGATGCCCCAGCAGCGCAAGGCCTCTCCTGCAGCCTCGTTCTGCCAGATCAGCTCGCCGCCGGAATCGAAGCTGATCCAATGGCGATCAAACAGCTTGTCCACATGGGGGGAGAGCAGCAGGCCGTTGGCCCCGCTCAGCCGTTCGCTGTTATCGCAGGATCGCCAGGGTTTGATGTGGCTCGCCACCAGGAACTCATGCCGCGCCAGGCCCGTGACCCGGCAGGCCGGCTCCAGCTCCGACACCCGATGGCGAAACAACCCCTGCCCCAGCCGCGCCTTGGTGAGCGCATCGCGCTCGGTGCTGCTCGGCACCTCCCGCAAGCGCTGCATGTCATCGAGCAGGGCAGCGGTGTAGTCGCCCTCTTCCGCTAGCACCACCAGGTGCACCCGCACCGCCGGATCGGCGTGCTCCTCGATCAGCTTCACCAGCAGCAGCCCCAGGGTTTCGCTCAGCCCAGCCAGGTACACGCCCTGCAGTCCCTTCCCTGTGCTTGTGCTGATCGGGCTGTGGCGTTCCGGCAGCAGCGGCTGCAGCAGCTCAAAGAACGTCTGCGGCACCAGGGCCTGGCGCAGCGGCTGCCAGTTCACCCGCACCAGCCAGCCCTCCTGGCTCCAGTTCTCGCCTGCTGAGCCGAATTCTGGCGGCTTGGTCGCCGTGATCGCCGCCGTTTCCACCAGGCCCAGCTGGCTGATCCGCCCCTTCGCATAGCTGAACACCACATCCCCCCGCTGGCAGCGGCTGAGGTTGTCGTAGGTCACGTTGCGTGCGCCGTTGGCATTGGCCTTCGGCGACCAGATGTAGCCGCCGTCGGTCTCCTGCCGGTAGGTCTGCTTGTGGTTCACCCACCAGTAGGAGGGCACGGATTCGGCCAGTAGTTGTGTCTTTGTAGCTGAGGTGAGGCTGGCTGTCTTCAGTAGGCCTGTCTCGACGGGATTACGCCTCGCACTCCACCCAGCGGCTCCGCGCAATCCCCCTGCCGCCTTGGAATCAGATGCCAGTGCGCATGGAACACCGTCTGCCCCACCGCCTCGCCTGAGTTCAGCCCCCCTCTTGCGTTGAGCAAACCAGCCCAGCCGCTGATCGACGTGTCCTGGGCACTGAGCTGCTCCCGCCGCAGCTTCAGCAGCTCCACCACGGCGTTCCACTCCGGCTGGTGCAGCTCCAGCCCGTCGGCCACATGACGACGCGGGATCACCAGGCTGTGCCCCTCGCTCACGGGATAGGCATCGGCGATGCAGAGCGCCAGCTCGTTCTCCAGCAGCACCCGTCCGCTGCCCTCCAGCGCGCAGAACACACAGCCCGCTTCGCGGTGGCCGTAGCTGGCCTGCACACCGCGAAATTCGGTGCGCCCTCTTGCGTAGGCAAACAGCCGTCGCGCTTGCCGGCGTTGCAGCGGAAGCAGAGGGCCTGCAGGTTGCTGATGGCGTTGGAGCCGCCCTGGTTTCTGGGGATGAGGTGGTCCATCTCCAGGGCCCGCTGGTGCTCGTGCGCCCCGCAGCACTCGCAGCGGCCCCGGGCGCGGGTGAGCACCCGGTACTTCACCGAGCCACTGATCGGTGTGCGGTGGCGGCTGCGGTGGGCGAACACCTCTACGCCGCGCTGTTCGCGGAAGGCGTCGAGGCGCTGGCGGCAGAGCTCCAGCAGCGCGTCGCGCTCGGCGTCGCTCAGCTCGTCGCCGCCGATCAGGCTGTAGTGGCCATCGCCATAGGCGGTGATGCCGATGACGGTGAACCTGGCCCACCAGGCGATTCACAGGATCCGCCGAGCCACGTCCTGCGCTGGGGCGGGGGCATGAGCGGTTGGTAGATGTGGCTCATGCGCATCCGCTCGGCGATGTACGCGCGCAGGCGAAGGAAGGCAGCAGAGGGGGGCGGAGGCATGCGGGCTCACCTGCTGGAGCGCTGCCGCCAGAGTTTTGGGTCGCGGCCGCAATGCAGAACCGCCAGCACAACAATGCTGCCCTGCTTGGGAACGGGAAGATAGATGACGCCGTAAGGGAAGCGCCGGATCAGTGCACGGCGGGTGTTTCGATAGCCCTCGGCATAGGCCTCTGGGTTGCTTCGGATGCGGTGGAAGGCCTGACGCACCTCTTGCAAAAACCTCCGCCCCAGGCCCGGCTCCTGGGCTTCGTACCAACGGGCTGCAGCTTCGAGATCGAGCCGGGCTTCGGGTCGGAGCCTCAGCACCATGATCAGAGGGACTGCTCCAGAGCGTCCAGCACGGCGTCGGCATCCAGGCCGGGATCCCCGCTTGCCAGGAACTGCTCCAACCGCTGATCGATCACTTGGCGGTCGGCTTCCGAGAGTTCCGGTCCGATCTGCTCTGCAGCAATGGAATCCCATAGGGTCTGGACCAACTCCAGCCGTTGTGCCAAGGGCAGCGTCAGCAGGTCATTCACCACGCGCCGTGCCGGCAGGGCCGGTAGTCCAGATGATTTCAGGGTAGCGGGGGTTTCAGGCACCTCCTCGCCACCCACCTTGCGCTTCCAGGATCCGCCAGGCTAGGTCCTGCGCGGGGGCTGGGGGGCCCGGTGGGGACTGGGGGGTGACAGGGGTGGCACTTGCTCGTTGAGGAACCATCTCCTTTTGGCAATGGCCTCCCACCCCGTCCACCTGGACACCAACCTCAGCTCCCTTACTATGGTTCAGTCTGAAACATGGTTTCTGCGATGCCCCCAATCCTCACCGCCGCCACAGGGGCCGCCCTGCTCGGAGCCGATGCCCGTCTGCTGAGTCAGGAATACCGCCGTGTGCTGGCCCCGCCCGAATCGCATTCCTCCGCAGCACCGCTGCGCCTGGGCTTTCGTGAGCTGCTCTACTTCCAGGTGGTCAGCGCACTGAGTGCCGAGGGCCTGCAGCTTTCGCCTGTTCAGAAGCGTCAGGTGTTCCGTGTCCTCACCGAGAAGTCTCAGCGGTTGCCTGTGGACTCACCCCCGGGTCAGGTCGCTCTGGGTGAATGGTCCCGTGGCCACGGTGAACTGCGCAAAACCGGTGCGGTGTCCTTCAGCTTCGATCTCAGCAGCGTGAGCCGGGAGCTCCGGTATCGCTATCGGCTCCTCAGGCGGCCCCATGCCCTGGTGGAGAGCAATCCAGCCATCTGCTCGGGGCAACCTGTGTTTCGGGGCACCCGAATTCCAGTCGCCGTGGTTGTGGAGCAGCTGCGCTCCGGCGTCAGCCGCACCGACCTGGAGGCCGACTTTCCCCAGCTCAGCAAGCAGGCCCTCGACTACGCCCAGATCCAGGCCCGCCTGCCGAAGCCTCCAGGCCGTCCCCGCCAACTTCTCACCCTGCAGCGCGGCTGAAGGCCCATCCCTTGAGGCTGTTGATCGACGAAAACCTCAGCCCTCGTCTCGCCCGTTGGGCCTGTGACATGGGAATTCCAGCAGAGGCGGCCGTGCATGTCGGTCTTGCTGGCGCTGCGGATGAGGATGTCTTCGCCCACGCACTGGCCTGGGATCAGATTGTGGTCACGGTGAACGTGGGGGATTTCATGCGATTGGCCGCCGCCATGGAGGTGCACCCCGGTGTGATCGCTCTCAGGGAAGCTGGTTTGAATGCGGAAGTGCAATGGCTCAGGCTCCAGTCAGCCTTGCAGCTGATCAACCAGAGCCGTGACCCTGACATGGTTAATCGGGTGCTTGAAGTTCAATCCGACGTTGTTGTCCGATGGCATGAGATTCCCGCCAGCTGATCTCATCACCTCTGTATCGAATGAACCAGCTCCACCACCGCGTTCCATTCCGGCTGGTGCAGCTCCAGCCCGTCGGCCCCATGACGACGCGGGATCACCAGGCTGTGCCCCTCTTTCTCCAGCAGCACCCGGCCGTTGCCCTCCAGCGCGCAGAACACACAGCCCGCGTCGCGGTGGCCGTAGCTGGCCCGCACACCGCGGAAGTCGGTGCGCCCTCTTGCGTAGGCAAACAACCGTCGCGCTTGCCGGCGTTGCAGCGGAAGCAGAGCGCCTGCAGGTTGGTGATGGCGTCGGAGCCGCCCTGGTTCTTGGGGATGATGGGTGCCACCTACAGGGCCCGCTGGTGCTCGTGGGCGCCGCAGCACTCGCAGCGGCCCCGGGCGCATCGGTGAACCCTGTTTTTCACCGAGCCGCTGATCGGGGTGCGGTGGCGGCTGCGGTGGGCAAACACCTCCTCGCCGCGCTGCTCGCGGAAGGCGTCGAGGCGCTGGCGGCAGAGCTCCAGCAGCTCGTCGCGCTCGCCATCGCTCAACTCGTCGCCGCCGATCAGGCTGTCGTGGCCATCGCCATAGGCGGTGATGCCGTTGCCGGTGAGCACCTTGCCCACCATGCGCTTCCCAGGATCCGGCGGGCCTGGTCCTGCGCTGGGTGGGGCCGGGCTGTGGCGGCCCAGGAGTTCTATGGGCATCAGGGGTTGGTCGATGGGGCTCATGCGCATGCGTTCGGCGAAGAACGCGCGTAGGCGAAGGAAGGCAGCGGAGGGGCTGGAGGCCATGGAGCGATGCTGGCGGCTGCGGGGCGACCGGGCCAGGTTTGGTTTTGGGCGGCCCGGCAGGCGATCGCCCCTGCTGGGATCCCCTCTGGCGTGGGCGCGTGGCGGCTGCAGCCAACCTGGTTCCAGGTGTGGCTGTGCCGCCCCAGTCTCCGACCCGTGCTCTCGTCCGTGGCGTGGAAAAGGGCCCGTCGCTGTGAGGGTGGACGGCAGGCAGACGGGAGAGAACCGGGATCCAACAGCCTGTCCCGAGGACGGGGGCTTTCTGATTCGGAGATGTCCCAGAGAGCCGAAAAGGTATAGAATAAGCGCCCTATGGAGTTCGCGTTCGATCCGGTCAAGAGTGATTCCAACCTTGCCAAGCACGGCATTGACTTCCTTGCTGCCCAGCAGCTCTGGAACGATTCGGAGCTCCTGGAGGTTCCGGCCCGCACCACCGGAGAGCCAAGATTTCTAGTGATCGGCAGGATCGGCCTCAAGCACTGGTCGGCCGTGATCACCTATCGCGACCGGTGCATCCGATTGATTTCCGTTCGGCGGTCCAGACCCGAAGAGGTGGAGCTCTATGAACAGTTCTGATTTCGATCAACGTTTTGATGCTGGCGAGTCCGTGCTCGAGGCCCTCGACCTCGGCGGTGCCCGTCGCCGTCGACTGGAGCAGAAACGCGTCAATGTCGACATCCCCGTGTGGATGATCGACCAGCTCGATCGTGAGGCCAGCCGGCTCGGTGTCACCCGTCAGTCGATCATCAAGGTGTGGCTGGCGGAGCGGCTGGAGCAGCGGACGTCTACTTGAACCCCGAGCTGTGACTTCTATCCAGAAGGATTAGGCCGCACCCAAATGGGATCCAGCAGCCGCAGCGCTTTACGCGCTCCAGGCCATGGTTTGCGCCGGTCAGATGTGCCCCAACGTGATGCCCCTGTCGATAGGCACCATGATTTTGCGGATAGACGCCGTCTACCCAGAGGGGCTAGATTGGCTTGAGGCCTGCTGTTCATCCATGGCTGCCACTCCTCGCCTCAGCTGGAACCTGCGGGTCACGCCCGACGATCAGGCGCTGATTGATCGCGCGGTTCGTACCTCCGGCCTCACCCGAACCGACTTCGTTCTGCAGGCGGCCCGCAATGCCGCCCGTGAACTGCTGGTGCAGCAGGCCTGGCAGGCCGTTTCGCCCGAGCACTTTGACCAGTTTCTCCGCCAGCTCGATGCTCCGCCCAGCCCCACGGATCGCCTTCAGCGCACCATGACGGCACCGAGGCCCTGGCAACGCTGATGGATCTGCTGGCGCCCCAGCCGCTGGCGCAGCACCACAGCACCGTCGGCTTTGACTGCGGTGACTCCAGCCTCGACCACTGGCTCCAGCAGCGTGCCCTGGCCAACCAACAAAGCGGTGCGACGCGCACCTTCGTGGTCTGCCATGGTGACGATGTCGTCATGGCCTATGTGGCTCTGGCCTCCGGCGCGGTGGCCGTGGCTTCAGCCCCTGGGCGTTTTCGACGCAATAGGCCCGATCCCATTCCAGTGGTGGTGCTGGCGCGGTTGGCGGTCTGTCGCAGTGTCCAGGGACACGGCATCGCTCGCGCCCTTCTCGCCGATGCCTTCGAACGGGTGCTGCAGGCCAGCACACAGATCGGCGTGCGCGGCATCGTGGTTCATGCCGCCTCCGCGGAAGCCCGCAGCTTTTATCTCCACATGGGCTTTGATCCCTCACCCATCGACCCCGACACCCTGCTGATTCGTCTCTCCGATGTGGCTGCCACCTTGCCGTTCTGATCTGTACGGCGCAGGGCGCATCGGTGAACGGGGTATTTCACTAAGCCACCGATCGGGCTGCGGTGGCGGCTGCGGTGGGCAAGCACCTCTTCGCCGCGCTCCTCGCGGAAGGCATCGAGGCGCCTGCGGCAGAGCGCCAGCAGCGAGTCGCCCTCGCCATCGCTCAGCTCGTCGCCGCCGATCAGGCTGTCGTGACCATCGCCATAGGCGGTGATGCCGTTGAAGGTGAACCCGGCCCACCATGCGCTTCCCAGGATCCGGCGGGCTACGTCCTGCGTTGGGGCGGGGCTGCTCCTACCCAGTAGCTCCATGAGCATCAGGGGTTGGTCGATGGGGCTCTTGCGCATGCGTTCGGCGATGGTGTCGCGCAAGCGCTGGTAGGTGGCGGAGGGGGGCGGGGGCATTGGGGCATCCTGGCGGGGGTGAGACAGGCGGTGGCACTGGTGGGGGTGAGGCCCAAAAGATCCCCATGCCAGCGCCAAAACCAGCTCACGGTCGTGATCTGGTGTCCCCCTTAGGCTGGGGAAGGCAGGAAACCGTCATGACAGACCAGCTTGGGCGCATCACCCTCAACCCTGAGATCTGCCATGGAAAGCCAACCATCCGCGGCTTGCGTTATCCCGTGGAGATGGTGCTCGAACTGTTGTCGGCTGGGATGAGTGCGGCTGACATTCTTGCCGATTATCCAGATCTCGAGGCTGAAGACATCACGGCAGTGCTTGAGTACACAACCCAGCTTTCCCGAATTCAGCGGGTTGACCTCCTCTCTGCATGAGGATCCTGCTGGATGCCCAGCTGCCTCGATCTCTCGTTCGGCCGCTGGAGCAATTGGGTTGCGACGTCCTGCACACCCTTGATCTGCCTGATGGGAATCGCAGCGCCGACAGCATGATTTCCTCCATTGCCGACAGCGATGGGAGAGTTGTCTTCAGTAAGGATGCTGATTTCGTCCGTAGTCATCTCTTGCGCGGCACTCCCGCCAGGCTTCTGCTTGTAGCCACGGGCAACATTGGGAACCAGGAACTCACCGCCCTGCTGCTTCGTGTTCTGCCGGAGCTGAACCGGCTGTTTGAAACCCATGTCCTCATCGAGCTGAGTCGGAAGGCATTGGTTGTGAGGCATTGAACGCCAATCATCTCGGCGTCGATCAGCCGCTTGACCACCTAGCTCATGGGCATCCGCTCGGTGATGGTGTCGCGCAGGCGCTGGTAGGTGGTGGAGCGGGGCGGGAGCATGGGGGCATCCTGGCTGGGGTGAGACAGGGGGTGGCACTGGTGGAGGAGAAGCCCATGCCAGGCGCCATGCCTTTGCTTGCCCCCTCAGTCAGGCGGAAGGAACTAATGTGTAGGCACCTCACAAGGAGGTCACACATGGCCACCAATCTCGCTCTCGATCAGGATCTGCTCGATCACGCCTTCCGTGTGAGCGGTGAGCCCACCAAAAAGGCCGCCGTGACCCGTGCCCTTCAGGAGTTCATCGCGCGCCGGGAGCAGCGTCAGGTTGCCGAGCTCTTCGGCAAGCTTGAGTGGGACCCCGGCTACGACTACAAGGCCGAACGGGAACGCCAGCGGTGAGTCTGCTGGTCGACACCTCTGTCTGGTCGCTGGCCTTTCGCCGTGATGGCCAGCCAGGCGTGCCTGAGGTCAGCGCCCTCCGTGCCGCTCTTCAGGGTGCCGAGCAGGTTTTCACCACGGGATTGGTGCTCCAGGAGGTCCTCCAGGGTTTTGCCGGCCCAAAAAACCGAGACCAGCTCGTGGAGCGCCTTTCCGCCCTCGCTTTCCTCCAGCCAGACAAGCAGGACCACATTGCAGCAGCCGAAATCCGCAATGTCTGCCGCCGCCGAGGGATCCAGATCGGCACGATCGATGCCTTGCTGATTCAACTCTGCCAGCGCTACGAGCTGACGCTGCTGACAACCGACAAGGACTTTCAGGCAGCCTCTCAGCAGGTGGAGTTCCGGTTATGGGGTACGGCGTAGATGGTGAGCTGAGCGAGCGGCAACAGCAGACGGCGCAGGTCATGGGTGAGCGGCGGATCGCTGCCCAGGTGCAGCAGCCAGGCCTTCAACGCCTTCTCCACGGCCTGCTGCAACCAGAAGCCCCAAGCCCCTTCTCGAAAGACGACCGGGTCGGAGGAAGCCTGAGCGCTCTCCAAATCGACGGCGGCGATGCGCAGCAGACCTTCCGCTTCAGAGAGCGCCATGCTGGAGACGTCCTTCCCGGTAGGCCCTGCCAATCACGTGGCTCCGCCAGTGCTGGCGCTCCTCGCATTCGCTACGGGAGTAAAGCAGAAGATCGAGCGACACATCCGCCTGGGCCAGCCGACCCCACAGATCGTTCAGCACCTGGAAACGGTGATGCTGCGCCAGCCAGTCATCCGGGGCGGTGATCAGCAGATCGATATCGGAATCCGGTCCACTGGTGCCGCGAGCCCTGGAACC
>CALRQM020000016.1:0-48068 GCA_943370335.1 Bordetella parapertussis
CCAGCCCCGTTCGGCCAGCTCACCGGCCAGCCAGCCGAACTGGTCGGCATTGCCCCCCAGCCCGGGCATCATCAGCAGCCAGGGCCGGTCCGGAGCCACGCTCCCCCGCTGACCCGCCGGGACCGGCGCCGACCAGATCTCCAGGGGCAGGGGCTGGGGGCGGTGCGCCACCAGCAACCCCTGCCGGCGGGCCCTCAGGGAGGTGCGTTCACCGAAGGCGAAGGGGACGGTGCGCCGCTCCGGCAGCGCCAGGGCCTGGAGGCGCCGCAGGGCCTGGCGCTGCAGATCGATCTGCTGGCGCCACTGCAGGGCCAGGTCATAGAGGCCATCGAGCTGGAGGCTCAGCCGCTGCACCGGCAGGGCCCGCAGCAGGCCGATGGTGGAGACGTCCTGACGGGTCTCCAGCAGACGCCGCAGGGTGGTCTGCAGCACCGCGGTGGAATTGCGGCCGTCGGGGGTGGTCAGCAGGTCGCCCAGGCGGGCCAGCATCTGGCTGCCCGCCCAGCTGTCGAGCAGCTGCTGGCCGAAGCTGGTGTCCCGCAGCAGGGGGGCGCGCAGCAGGATCTTCAGGTCCTGGCGGCTGCGGGGATCGAGCAGATCCAGCCAGACCGCCAGATCCCCCCCGCCGCTGACGGGACGCCCGCTCGGACTCCTGGACCAGCCATCGAGCTGCTCCAGGTTCACCGGCAGCTCCAGGCCATCGAAGCGGAGCTCCAGCACCTCGGCAGCACCGGCCGCCGTTGCAAGGCCCGGCACCGCGATCAGCAGACTGGCCAGCAGGCCCTTGAGTTGGCGAAGGCGGCGTGAGACAGGCACAGGGATGGGCCAGGGCGCGGTCCTGGTTCACCCAGTTTCCAGCAGCCCTGCGCGAAGTGGCCCTGATCCGCACGATCGCCATGCTCGGGGCCGGTGGCGTGCTCTATCTGACACCGATGGTGTTCCACCAGGCGCACTTCAGCGCCGGCCGGGTCACCGAGGGGCTGGCCCTGGCGGCCGTGGCGGGCACCCTGGGCCGGATCCTGAGTGGGCTGCTGCTGGATCGGGGCCTGAATTGTTCCGTGCCGGTGCTGCTGGCGGCCCTGATGGCCATCGCCGGCGACGCCCGGCTGATGGGCACCGGCTCCTTCGGCGGCTACCTGCAGGGGCAGGTGCTGCTCGGCATGGCCATGGGGTTCTACTGGCCCGCGGTGGAACTGGCGGTGCCCCTGAGCTGCGCGCCGATGCGCTCGGGGCGGGCCTTCGCCCTGGCCCGCAGCGCCGATGCCCTCGGCATCGCCAGCGGGGCCCTGGTGGGGGCCGTGCTTGCCGCTCGGGGATGGCTGCGGGGCATCTATGCCGTGGACATCGGCTGCATGCTCCTGTTGCTGCTGGTGCTGCTGCGCCAGGGCCTGCCGGATCCCAGGCCCAGGGAGGCCCTGGCCCACCCCAGCCCCTGGGGCCAGTGGATCCTCGGCCTGGTGCCGCTGCTGGCCATCGCCGTGCTGGCCACGGCGATGCCGGCCCTGATGCAGAGCGCCCTGCCGCTGGAACTGGTGCGGGGCAGCCTGCAGCGGCGTGCCCTGCCGGTGAGCCTCGGCGCCCTCACCATCGGCCTGCAGCTGGGCCTGGTGCTGCTGCTCCAGTGGCCGGTGGGTCAGGCCCTGGCCCGGCGGCCGGTGACGACGGGTCTGAACGTCAGCCTGCTCAGCTTCGCCGCCGGCAACCTGCTGCTGGCGGCCTCGGCCTTCAGCGAGCGGGGCCTGGGGCTGCTGCTGCTGGCCCAGCTGCCGCTGGCCCTCGGGGTGACCGCCTTCCTGCCCACCGCCACCGAGGCGGTGGTGGAGCGCTGCCCAGTGGAGCACCAGGGGCTGGCCATGGCGCTGCTGTCCCAGTGTTTCGCCATCAGCGGCTTCGGGGCACCGCTGCTCGCCGGGCGGCTGCTGGACGGCCAGGGCCATGGCGCCGGCCTGTGGCTGCTGATGGCCCTGGCCTGCCTGGGGGGTCTGGTGCTGGTGCGCGACCTAGGACCCCGCAGGACGTTCGGCTGAGGCGGCCGCCTGCTTCTCGATCCAGGCCTCGTGGGGCAGGGGCTCGGTGCCGTACTCCCAGTCGTCGTAGTCAGGATCGTTGCGGATGCGGCGGTGGATCTCCTTCTGAGCCTCGAAGTTGTGGGGATGCTCCGGGGCCTCGCCCGCGGCGTCGGGCAGGGGAGACGGGGTCTCGGGGTGGTCCGTTGCTGCCATGGCCCTGCGCTCCTGGTGAAGCCATCCTCGCCGATCACCCACCCCGCAGGCTGTCGAGACGGTCGGCGTAACCGGTGAGTTCCCCGTAGCCCCGGCCCAACAGCGGCTCCTCGCCGCGATGACCCCGATAGCCCAGGGCCCCCTCCCAGTAGGTGGCCGAGGCGGTGCCCAGCTCCTGGTCGGCCATCTGGGGGGTGATCACCAGCTCCAGGTCCAGCCGTGGAATGGTGAGCGTCCAGGCGGCGGGGTAGCGGGCGCCGCTGCGGGGACTCCGCCAGGTGGCCGTGACCGTGAGGTCATAGTCCCCGGCGCCGAGTTCCACCTCCCCATCGCCATCGATCCAGCGGCCACCGCTGAAGGGTTCCTTGCCGCCATCCTCCCGGCGCAGGCCGTAGAGCATCAGGGCGGAGCCGTCCTCGAACTGGGCGGAGAACCAGTCCCAGCCGACGGTGCCGGGGCTGAGGACGCTGGTGGAGAACTCATGGTCCTTCCAGCTGACCCCGTGGACGGCATGGTCGCGGCCCGCCACCGTGATCGTGCCCTCGGTGGGCTGCTGCACCAGGGAGTAGTAGTGCGAGGCGTTGCCTGGTTCGGGCCCCTTGCGGCTGAGGCCGTCCTGACCCTGGAGCACGGGGGGCCGGCTCTGGTGGAGGGTCAGATCGATGGCCATCGCATCGGTGGCGGCCCGCAGCCGCACCCGATCGGGATCCTCGGCGCTGATGCGCCAGTCGTTGAGCCAGACCGCATAGGGATCGGCCTCAGCCCCGGCCAGGCCCAGGGCGCCGCGGGAGAAGCGCTCCTCCTGCAGGAAGGTGTCGGTGGCGATGTCGCTGACCGTGAAATGGGCCGAATACACCTGGGGAGTGCGCCAGGCCGAGCCACCGCCCCTGGAAGCCTGGGCCGGGGACGCCTCGGGCACCAGGGCCTGGCGGAAGATTGTCAGCTGGTAGCCGAAGGGGCGTCCGTCGTCGCTCTCCAGGTTGCCCGTGTAATACCACCACTCGGTCCGGTACTCGGGATGGGCGCCGAAGTCGGCGGGGAACTGCCAATCCCGCGGGGTGAAGGCCCGGACGAATCCCGCGGGCTCCGGCGCCCCGCCCCAACGGATGGCGCTGCTGGCCCCGGCCGGGGCCGGTCCGGCAAGGCCCAGGCCCAACAGCAGCACGGCCACCAGGGCCAGCAGGGGATGGCGGTGCGTCATTCCTGCCGCAACGCCTCACTGATGGTCATCCGAGCAAGCCGCTGGGCCGGATAGAGGCCCGCCAGCACGGCGGCCCCCACGGCGATCAGCAGCGACTGGATGAAGAAGCGTGGCTCCAGGGCGATCTGCAGGGTCCAGCCGAAGGAGCGAACGTTGATCACATGCACCAGCACCCAGGCCAGCACGAAGCCCAGGGGCATCGAGCAGGTCCCGGCCAGCAGGCCCATCAGGCCGGTCTCCAGCAGGGTGAGGCGCCCCAGCTGCAGGGGTGTCATGCCGGTGGCCCGCAGCACGGCGAACTCCCGGCCCCGTTCCAGCTGCAGGCTCATCAGGGTGCTGAAGATGCCGATGAAGGCCACCAGAACCGTGAGCAGCTGGAGGGCGCCGGTGATGGCGAAGGTGCGATCGAAGATCTCCAGCGAGCCCTGGCGCAGGGAGCCGTTGGTCTGCACCAGCAGGGTCTGGCGGGAGCCGAAGCCCTCCCGCAGATCGGCGGCCACCGCATCGGCATCCGCGCCTGGGGCCAGGAACAGGCCGAGGGAGGCCACGCTGTCGTCGTGCCAGAGCTCCGCCACCTGGGCGCGGTCCATCAGCACGCTGCCGCGATCGGAGGAATAGTCGTAAAAGACGGCGATCACCGGGAAGCCCCTCTCGCCGCCTGGGGTTTCAAGCCTGACCTGCTCGGGGATGGCGCCCTGGCCGTCCCGCAGGTAAACGGCCTCGGAGAGGATCACCCCTTCGCGGGCCTCCAGGGCGGCGAAGGGGTCGTCGAGGCCCGGGCGGATCCAGGCGTAGGGGCGGCGGCCGGCGGACACATCGCCCCCTGCGGCGATCAGGGTGATGTCCCGGTCCTGGTCGACCAGGTGCACATCGAAGTTGTTGTAGGTGACCATGGCCCGCAGGTCGGGACGCTCCGCGATGGCACGGACGATGGCGGGATCCACCTTGCCGAGCACCCGGTTGGCCGTGGTGCTGGGGGGGGAGACGAACAGGTCGGCCTGGAGGGTCTGGTCGAGCCAGGTGACCACCGTGCCCCGGAAGGAGCCGATCATGATCGAGAGCCCCACGATCACCGACACCGCCACCATCAGGGCCGCCACGGCCACCGCCGTGCGGCTGAGGGAGCGCAGGATGTCGCGGGGGGCGAGGCGGGCCACCACCGGCAGGCCCCGGCTGGCCCAGCCCAGGCCCTGCATCGCGGCGACCAGCACCGGCGGCATCAGCAGGGCGGCGCCCATCAGCAGGGCAAACAGCCCGGCGAAGGCGGGCACCAGGCCACGGCTGTCCCAGCGGAGCAACAGCACCCCCAGGCCGCCGCTGAAGAGGGCCGCGAGGAGAAACCAGGGCAGCAGCCGCTGCCAGCTGGCCTCCAGGCTGGAGCGCTGCAGGGTCATCTGGGGCGGTGTGGCCATCGCTTCCCAGGCGGGCAGGGCCGAGGCCAGCAGCGCCGAGGCCACCCCCACCAGCATCCCCTTGGCCAGGGTGAATCCCGACAGGCTGATCTGCCGCACCGAGACCACGAAGTAGAAGTCGTTGATCGTCTGGGTGATCAGGCCCACGACGGTGCGCCCCAGCAGCACCCCCAGGGCCAGGCCCAGCAGGGACCCCACCAGGCTGAACAGGGCCGCCTCGCCCAGGATCAGGGCAAACAGCTGGCCCCGGGTCACCCCCAGGCAGCGCAGCACGCCGAACAGGCCGCGGCGCTGCACCACGCTGAAGGTGACGGTGTTGTAAATAAGAAAGATGCCCACCACCATCGCCAGCAGGCTCATGGCGGTGAGGTTGAGCTCAAAGGCGGCCGTCATCTGCTGCACGGCATTGCCACGGGCCGCCGCCGTCTCCAGCTTCAGCCCCCTGGGCAGCCATTCGCTGAGGGCCGCCTCCTGGGCGGGGCCCTCCAGGATCAGATCGATGTGGCCCACCGCCGGGACCAACGCTGCGCCGGCGGGGTCGAGCAGGTCCTGGGCGGTGGCGATGTCGACCAGCAGCAGGGTCTCCAGGCCGCGGCGCTCGAGGGACGACGCACTGCTGACGCTGCCCACCAGCCGCAGGGCCGTCGTCCGCCCGGCCAGATCGAGGTGCAGGCTGCCGGATCCGTCGGCGGCGCCGGGATGGAGGCCGAAGCGCTCGGCGGTCTCGGTGGCGATGACAGCCGTGCCGGGTTCGGTGAGGAAGGGCACGAAGCCCCTGCCACCGCCGCTGCCTCCCCCCAGCAGGCCGCGGAAGGGGGCCTCGCTGAACAGATCGACCCCCACCAGCCGCAGCAGTTCGCCATCCAGTTCCTCGGCCCGGCCGTAGGCCTCGATCACCGGGGCGGCGGGGATCCCGGGGAAACGGCGGCGCAGCTCCACGAAGGTGCTGTCGGGGACGCCACCGGGGGCAATCGCCACCAGCCGATGGGTGGTGCGGCCCGTGATCGCGTCGGTGGACAGGGAGAAGGCCCGCTGGGCCGAGCCACTGGCCAGATCGATCGACACCAGCATCGCCACCCACATGGCGATGCCCAGGATGCAGAGCAGGTACTGCAAGGGACGGCGACGCCAGCGGCGGGCCGCCAGGCGCCAGAGGGGGCCGTTGCTGACCACAGGCTGCGGCGTCGCTTCGCTCACACCGTCACCGTCGCAGCCGGTGCGCCGGCCTCCAGCAGATGGCCCTCCTGCACCCGCAGCACCCGGTCGGCCTGCTCGGCGATGGCCGCGTTGTGGGTGGCCATGATCAGGGTGCGGCCCTGCTGGCGGGTGAGGGAGATCAACAGGCGCAGCACCTGATCGCCGGTGTGTGCATCCAGGTTGCCGGTGGGCTCGTCGGCCAGGATCAGCAGGGGCTGGTGCAACAGGGCGCGGGCGATGGCCACGCGCTGTTGCTGGCCTCCGGACAGCCGGTCCGGCATCGTCGAGGCCCGCTCCGCCAGCCCCACCTGGCCGAGCAGATCAAGGGCCGCCTTCTCCAGGGCCGGGCGGGGCAGGCCCGCCAGCTCGCTGGGCAGGGTGACGTTCTCCAACACCGACAGGGTGGGGATGAGGTTGAAGAACTGGAAGATGAAACCGATGCGATCGCGGCGAAACAGCGTGCGGCGCCGCTCGTCGAGGGCCGTGAGGTCCACCCCGCCGATGCACACGCTGCCGGAGGAGGGGGTGTCGATCCCGCCGATCAGATGCAGCAGGGTGCTCTTGCCGCTGCCGCTCTGGCCCAGCAGCACGACGAACTGGCCGGGGGCGATGACAAGGTCGACGGCCTCGAGCACCGTTCGCTCGGTGTCGCCTTCCTGATAGCCCTTGCGCAGAACCCGCAACTCAACGGCGGGAGGGGAGCTGGCTACCTCGAAGCTGGAATCGGGCATCGGGACAGATCCGAGTCTTGACTTACTGGATGGACAAACTCAAGGTAGACCTCTGATCAGCTCCATCGTGCGAAAAGAGTCAGGGCTATCCGAGCTGGCGAAGCCGCCGTCAGCCTGGTTGCCATAGCCTGCGGAAGAGTCGGATCAACAACTTCAAAGACCTTGCCACGAGCCTCTTGAGCCCCCCGGCGGCACGCTGGAGCTCGTCAATGATGTCGTCGATTCGATGCATGACGGTCTGCCTCGATCTCAGAAGAAAGAGCCTCAAAGAGCGGGGGATCGGCGGCGCAGGTTCAAACAAAGGTCCATGATCAATCCCAAGACGCTCAAACGAATATAGAATCGAAGGTATTTCCAATAGATTTTCTGCCGTTAGGAATGATTGCACATAATCGTACTTTCCCTTTAGAAGATCTATTGCATTGTGATAACCGTCTTTTTGCTTAGCCTGATAAGTACGCAGCGATCGCCTGGAAAAGTCTGTCAAACGCCCGGCAAGCTTCTGCCTGCAACATTGCCTGTGAAAATGGTAAGGTGCGTAATGGAATTCAACATAGACAATTCCAGTCCTCGCCTGACCGCCTCCGAGTCGCGAACGCCCATCGTGATAGCCCTGGTCAAGATGTTCACAGGCTCCATAGGCAAAAAAACATTTCCTGCTTGAGGTCGAGATGGAGTAGTGATTTTTCAGGCAAGGGTTATTCCAAAATTTGCTCTGAATAACAAGCACGTCCACGCTCCCCATAAAAGGCCGCAGTGTCTCTTCAATATCCTCTCGGCAACAGGATGGCCCGGACTCCGTGTGACAAGCAAGAAATTCATCACAATCAAGCGGAAAGTAGAAATCGTAGGCGTCTTCGCCGTCTAGCCTCTGAATAAGCTCAGCGACCAAGAGTCCTTTCTCAAGAAAAGATCTAACTCTCGAATACTCCCAGAAGACGTTGACTCCTCTGCTCTCCGCTTCTTTGAGAACTCGAATCACCGAAGAGGCCGTCGAGCCATTGTCAAAAATGAACAGATTCTCCCAGCCCACCAATTCAGCATGGTAACGAATCCATGCGTCGAGCAGAATGGTTTCATTTTTTTGCATCATCATGCATGCGATTCTCATGGCTCTCTTGTGACCTCTTCAACAATAGTGTTGGTCCAAGCTTTGGCAGGACACAAGAAGTTCCCGACTCCAACCTTGGGGAAAGAGCGAATCACTCTTCCAGCTCCCCCTTGCAATGTTCTGGGAACCAGCGGGCCAGGGCCGACACGTCCTCATCACCATGCCCTGCCGCGATCAGGTCGTCCTCCATCGCCGCCACCTGGCGCGCCACCGGCAGCTCCAGGCCACCGGCGGCGGCGGCGGCCTCCAGGGCGATCGCCAGATCCTTGCGGTGCAGACGCAGCCGGAAGCCGAGCGGGAACTCGCCCCGCAGCATCGAACCGCCGCGATGCTCCAGGGCCCAGGAACCGGCAGCCCCGCCGAGCAGCGCCTGTCGAACCTCCTCCATCGGCAGCCCGAGGCGCTGCCCCAGGACCAGGGCCTCCGCCACCGCCGCGTAGCAGCCCGCCACCAGCACCTGGTTGACGGCCTTGGCCTCCTGGCCGGCCCCCACCGGGCCGAGGTGGGTGATTGTCCGTCCCACCGCCTCCAGCACGGGACGGGCCCGCTCCAGCTCGTCGGCCCCACCCCCCACCAGCACCGAGAGGGTGCCCGCCCGGGCCCCCTCGGTGCCACCGGTCACGGGAGCATCGAGATAGGCCACGCCGCGCTCGGCCAAAGCGGCAGCCATGGCCCGGGAGGACGCCGGCGAGATGGTGGAGAAATCCACCACCAGGGCGCCGGGCGCCAGACCGGCCACGGCAGCGACGGCGCTGTCGCCCCCCACCCCCAGCAGCACCGCCGCCACCGCCGCGTCGTCGCTCAGGCAGATCGCCAGCACAGCGGCGTCCCGCGCCGCCGCTGCGGGCGTGGCGGCCCGCCGGGCCCCATTGGCGGCCAGGGGCCGTTCCCGCTCCCGGTGGCGGTTGTGGACCGTAAGCGGAAAGCCCTGCGCCAGCAGGTTGGCCGCCATCGGAGCCCCCAGCGCCCCCAGGCCGATGAAACCGACGGGTGTGGCCACGGGCGATCCGCTCAGACGTTGAACAGGAACTCCATCACATCCCCCTCGGCCACCACGTACTCCTTGCCCTCGCTGCGCAGCCAGCCGCGGTTGCGGGCCTCCGCCAGGGTGCCGGCCTCCAGCAGCTGGGCGTAGGCGACGGTCTGGGCCCGGATGAAGCCCCGCTCGAAATCGGTGTGGATCACACCGGCGGCCTGGGGGGCGGTCATGCCGGCGGTGATCGTCCAGGCGCGGGTTTCCTTCTCGCCGGTGGTGAAGTAGGTGCGCAGACCCAGCAGGCGGTAGGTGGCGCGGATCAGGCTCTGCAGACCGCCTTCGCTCACCCCCAGCCCCGCCAGGTAGTCGGAGCGCTCCTCGGCGGCCAGGTCGACCAGTTCGGCCTCCACCTGGGCGGAGATGCGCACGGCTTCGGCCCCCTCCCGGGTGGCCAACGCCTCCACGGCGCTCACCCAGGCGTTGCCACCGGCGAGGTCGTCCTCGCTCACATTGGTGGCGTAGATGATCGGCTTGGCGGTGAGCAGGCCGAGGTTGCGCACCAGGGCCTGCTCCTCCTCGCTCAGGGGCACCCGGCGGGCGGCGCCGCCCTGCTCCAGTTCCGCCTGCAACCTGGCCAGGGCGGCGTCTTCAGCGGCGGCCTCCTTGCTGGTGCGCATCTGTTTCTTGAGCCGGTCGCGCCGCTTCTCGATCTGGGCCAGATCCGCCAGCCCCAGCTCCAGGTTGATTATCTCGGCATCCCGCTCCGGGTCGACGCTGCCGGAGACGTGGATCACGTCGTCGTCATCGAAGCAACGCACCACGTGGACGATCGCATCCACTTCACGGATGTTGGCCAGGAACTTGTTGCCCAGCCCCTCCCCCTGGCTGGCCCCCTGCACCAGGCCGGCGATGTCCACGAATTCAACGCGCGTCGGGACGATCTCCTTGGAACTGGAGAGGTCGGAGAGCTTCTGCAGGCGCTCATCGGGCACCGCCACCACCCCCACGTTGGGCTCGATGGTGCAGAAGGGGAAGTTGGCCGCCTGGGCCTGGGCGTTGGCCACCAGGGCGTTGAAGAGGGTCGACTTGCCCACATTGGGCAGCCCGACGATTCCGGCTTTGAGCATGGGCGAAATCTAGGGGTCACCGTGCCAGGGCCCGTTCGGTCTCCCCTCGTCCACACCCGCTGCCTGGGCGAGCGAAACTGTCTTCAGCGAAACGCCGGCCCATTCCCGCCCTCACCCCCCTGCCGCCGGCTCCCGCTCCGACCCGGAGCCCGGCACAACCGGCTGCCCCCGTGGCGGCGAAGCGCCGCTCCCGGCGGAGTCTCTGGATCGGCCTGGCGGTGAGCCTGGCCCTGATCGCTTCGGCCGGGATCTGGCAACGGCAACGGATGCAGGCCGGTCGCGACCTGGCCCCCTTCACCGTGGTGGCCCGCGAAGGCTCCCTTCCCGGGGTGATCACCGCCAGCGGTGAACTGGATGCCGTTCAGCGGGTGAATGTCAGCCCGAAGCGGCAGGGCATCCTGCTGCAGCTGCTGGTCGACGAGGGCGACACCGTGCGCAAGGGCCAGCCCCTAGCCCTGATGGATGACGGTGACCTGCGCGACCGGCTGATGGAACTGCAGGCCAACGTGCAATCAGCGGAGTCGGAACAACGCCGCAGCGACAGCGAACTGCGCCGCAACGAACCCCTCTTCCTCCAGGGGGCGATCAGCCTCGACACCATGAACCGTTTCCGCTCCGAGGCGGAGGTGCGGCGGCTGGCCACCGCCGCGGCACGGCAGCGGCTGCGGCAGCGGATGGTGGAGAAGAACGAGCTGATCGTGCGGGCCCCCTTCGACGGGGTGATCAGCCAGCGCTACGCCGAACCTGGCGCCTTCGTCACCCCCACCACCACCGCTTCGGCCACCGCCGGCGCCACCAGCTCCTCGATCGTCGAGCTCTCCGAGGGCCTCGAAGTGGTGGCCAAGGTGCCCGAGAGCGACATCGGCCGGCTGAAGGTGGGCCTGCCCGCCAGCGTGCGGGTCGATGCCTTCCCGGACCGTCGCTTCCAGGCCCGGGTGCGCCAGATCGCCCCCCGGGCGGTGAAGACCAACAACGTCACCTCCTTCGAAGTGAAGCTCCAGCTGGTCGATCCCGCCCCGGAACTGCGCATCGGCATGACCGCCGACATCGACTTCCAGACCGGCACCCTCCAGGCCCGAACGGTGGTGCCCACCGTGGCGATCGTCACCGAGGACGGCCGCCCCGGCGTGCTGCTGGTGGGCAAGGGTCAGGAACCCACGTTCCAGCCGGTGGAGCTGGGGGCCAGCAGCGGCAAGGACACCCAGATCCTCACGGGCCTGGAGAGCGGCACCCGGGTGTTCATCGACCTGCCCCCCTGGGCCAAGAAGCGTCCCTAGGCGGCGCTGACGCCCAGGTAACGCCGCGCCGCCTCCACGATCCGGCCGCTGGCCTCGCCATCACCGAAGGGATTGTGGGCGTGGGCCATGGCCTGGTAGGCCTCCTGGTCGTCCAGGAGCCGGCTTCCTTCGTCCAGGATCGCCCCGCTGTCGGTGCCGATCAGCTTGGCCGTGCCGGCCGCCACCGCCTCGGGCCGTTCGGTGGTGCGGCGCAGCACCAGCACGGGCTTGCCCAGGGCAGGGGCCTCTTCCTGCAGGCCGCCGGAATCGGTGAGCAGCAGGGTGCAGCCGCGCATCGCCGCCACCAACCGGTCGTAATCGAGGGGTTCGGTGAGGAAGGCGCGGGGATGGGAGCCGAGCAGGGCCTGCAGGGGCTCGCGCACCGTGGGGTTGCGATGCAGCGGCAGCAGCAGGGCGGTGTCGGGGAAGCGCTCCAGCAGCGCCAGGAAGCCCTTCCCAATGTCGAGCAGCCGCTCGCCCCAGTTCTCGCGGCGGTGCACCGTGGCCAGCAGCACCCGCTGGTTCTGCCAGTCGAGACCGGGCAGGTCCCAGTCGGGAGCGGTGCGGGCCATCAGCAGCAGGGCATCGATCACCGTGTTGCCGGTGGTGAGGATCTCGCCCACCACCCCCGACGCCCGAAGGTTCGCCGCCGACTGGGCCGTGGGGGCGAAATGGAGCCGAGCCAACTGGGAGATCAGACGCCGGTTGGCTTCCTCGGGGAAGGGGTCGAGCAGGTCGTCGGTGCGCAGGCCAGCCTCCACATGGCCGACGGGGATCTGCTCGTAGAAGGCGGCCAGGGCGCTGGCGAAAGCGGTGGTGGTGTCGCCCTGCACCAGAACGAGGTCGGGGCGGTGCGCCTCGAATTCCTGCTTCAGCCCCTGCAGCGCCGCACAGGTGACATGGGTGAGGGTCTGCTTCGGTGCCATCAGGGCCAGGTCGTGGTCGGCGCTGAGGCCGAACAGCCGCATCACCTGGGTGACCATCTCGCGATGCTGCCCCGTGAGCACCACCCGGGTGCGAAACTCCCGGGCCCGCTGAAAGGCCAGGATCACCGGCGCCAGCTTGATGGCCTCCGGGCGCGTGCCCAGAACAATGCTGACCAGGGGCTGAGGGGACACGGGCCGAAGCGGGTCAGGTGATCCTAGGGAGCCTTCGATCGTCCTTTCCCCGGCCCGAAGGCCGCCGATGCCCACTGATGCTCACGGAGGCGAATCCGCACCTAGGATCTCTTCGGATTATCGAACCCTTCAACTGGATCGACCATCCGTTTTGCAGAGTGCTTCGATGCCGCAGGCGCCTCCACCACCCCCACCCGTCGGCATCAATCCGGCGGTGGCGGCCCGGTCATCCCAACTCCCGCCGATGGACTCCGGTGGGGAGGCGTCGCCCACCCTGGAGCAGATCGTTCGGGTGGCCTTCGATCGCAACTTCTCCGACGTTCACCTCGGCGTCGGTGAGCTGCCCAGATTCCGCCACCGCGGCGACATGATTCTGGCCGGGCTGGGTGTGACCGATGCGGGCACCTTCCGCGACTGGCTGCGGGAAATCATGGATCCCCCCCAGATCGACCGCTTCGTCCAGCAGAAGGAGCACGACGGATCCTTCGCCTTCGGTTTCGTGCGGGTGCGAATCAACCTGCTCGAATCGCTGCTGGGTCCGGCGATGGTGCTGCGGTTGATTCCGCAGAGTGTTCCCAGCATCGACGAGCTCAACCTGCCCCAGGTGCTCAAGGATCTGGCCCAGCGGCCCAAGGGCATGCTCCTGGTCACCGGACCCACCGGTTCAGGCAAGAGCACGACCCTGGCGGCGATGATCGACCACATCAACCGCACGATGAAACGCCACATCCTCACCATCGAGGACCCGGTGGAGTTCGTGCATCAGAGCCGTGAGTCGCTCATCCGCCAGAGGGAACTGGGCACCCACACCAAGTACTTCAAGACGGCCCTGCGGGCGGCGCTGCGGGAGGACCCCGACGTGATCCTGGTGGGGGAGATCCGCGACCAGGACACCCTCACCACCGCCATCGAAGCGTCCCAGACCGGCCACCTGCTGCTGGGAACCCTGCACACCAATTCGGCCGTGCGCTCCGTCGAGCGGATGCTGGGGATGTATCCCCCCGATGAGCAGGACATCGTCCGGCGAGCTGTGGCTGATTCGCTGCTGGGGGTGATCTCCCAGGGTCTGATCAAGACGGTGGATGGCAAGCGCGCGTCATATCACGACGTGTTCATCAACACCGACGCCTGCAAGGACTACATCCTGAGGGCCAATCTCGATGAGATCGAAGCGATCATGGCCCGCAGCGGATTCGACGGCATGATCACCTCCAATCAATACCTGGCCAATCTGGTTTCCGCCGGGAAAGTGCACCCGGAAGAAGCTCTGGCCGCCAGCATCAGGCCGGGCGAACTGGCCCAGACCCTGCGGGGACGGACCTGAGGCGTCAGCCGCCTGCCAGACGCACGAGCAACAGAACGCCCAGACCAACGGAGAGCCCCAGCATGGCCAGGCGGCCATTCCAGATCTCGGCCTGGGGAGTGAAACCGCGACGCCAGGCGTTGAGCTCCTGCTGGGACACGGGTTCCGTGTCGCTGAGGGACGTTTCAACCTGCTCAATGGGCAGGGGATTGGCGGGGGCCATGGGGCCAGACCATAAACCGATCAACCCACACTAAAGGCATCAAAAGGGAGGTTGTGGCCCATAGAGCGTGCCGGCCTGCTCCAGGGGCAGCCGGGCCGCCACCCCCAGGCTGATCCCGCTGCGCCCCCCGGCGTCGAAGCGCTCGATGGCCGCCAGGCCCACCATGGCGGCGTTGTCGGTGCAGTAGGCGAGCGGCGCGACACGCCAGCAAAGGCCCCGGGCGGCGGTGGCCTCGGCCATCCGTCGCCGCAGGTGCCGATTGGCGGCCACGCCCCCCACCAGCACGATGGTCTGGAGGCCCGCCTCGACGGCACAACGGCAGCTGCGCTCCACCAGCACCTCGGCCACCACCTGCTCGAAGCTCGCCGCCAGGTCGGCCACCGGCAGGCTGCCGGCCTCGCGGCTGAGGGTCTGCACCTGGCGGAGCACGGCCGTCTTGAGGCCGCTGAAACTGAAGTCGTAGGGGTGGAAGCCACCCTGGGGCAGGGAGACCCTCCCCTTGGGAAAGCGGAAGCGGCCCGGGTCCCCCTCCAGCGCCGCCGCTTCGATCGCCGGCCCACCCGGATAGCCCAGCCCAAGCAGGCGGGCCACCTTGTCGAAGCATTCCCCGGCGGCATCGTCACGGCTGCGGCCCAGGCGGAGATAGCGGCCGGGGGCCTCCACCTTCACCAGCTCGGTGTGGCCGCCGCTCACGAGCAACACCAGGTAGGGCCCCTCCGGCAGCGGCTCACCCAGGTGCACCGAGCAGAGATGGCCCTCCAAGTGGTGCACGCCCAGGAACGGCTTGCCATGCAGCCGCGCCAGGGTGCGCGCCGTCACCGACCCGACCAGCAAAGCCCCGGCCAGCCCGGGGGCCACCGTGGCGGCGATGGCATCGAGGTCGGCCATGGCCAGACCGCTCTCCTCCAGCACCTGGGCAATCAGGCCGGGCAACGCCTCCACATGGCGACGGGAGGCGATCTCCGGCACCACCCCGCCCCAGCGGGCGTGCTCCTCCATCTGGGAGGCGACGGCCCCCGCCAGCACCCGCCGTCCGGACACGATCGCCGCCGCCGACTCGTCACAACTTGTTTCGAGGGCCAGAACCGTGCTCATGCTCCCCGGAGAGCTCCCCTACTGTCCGCACGAGCCATCCTGCCCCGCGGCAGTTCCACCGCGGCCCCTCTCCATGCGCCGTCTTCTCTCCAGTCGTTCCTTCGCCATCAGGGCCTTCGCCCTGGTGGCGTCCGTGTTCCTGCTCTTCGGCTTCGCCCCCTCGGCCCGGGCCGACATCGGCGGACTCACCCCCTGCAGCGAGACTCCCCGGTTCCAGCAGCGCGCCGCCGGAGCCAAGACCGATCAGGCCAAGGCCCGCTTCGCCATGTATGGCCAGGCCCTCTGCGGCACCGATGGCCTGCCCCACCTGATCGTCGACGGCCGCTGGAATCACGCCGGTGACTTCACGATCCCCGGCATCGCCTTCCTCTACATCGCCGGCTGCATCGGCTGGGCCGGTCGGGTCTACCTGCAGGCCATCCGGGGCGACAAGGACGCCAACATGAAGGAGATCCAGATCGATCTGGCCCTGGCCTTCAAGAGCACCCTGGCCGCCGCCACCTGGCCACTGGCCGCCTTCAAGGAACTCACCAGCGGCAAGCTGCTCGAGGACGACAGCAAGGTGACGGTCTCGCCCCGCTGAGGGCGCCCCGATGACCCCGCCAAGCGATTCTTACGTTCCTCCCCCAGCGTCCTAAGGGCCGCTGGTCACCCCCCTTCCGCACTGTCCTTCCATGAAGAAGTTCCTCACCACCGCTCCGGTGTTCGCCGCCATCTGGTTCGGCATCACCGCCGGGATCATGATCGAGTTCAACCGGTTCTTCCCCGATCTGCTCTTCCACCCACTCTGAAGCAGGGTTAAACGCCAGACCACAAGGGCGACCCACGGGTCGCCTTTTTCATGGCCGTTCAGGGCAGTGGGGTCGTCCCGGCGTCGAGGCCCACGAGACACTCCAGTTCGGCCACCGCCGCCTCCAGGTCGCCGTTGACCAGGACCGCATCGAACTCGGCCTCCGCCTCCAGTTCCACCCTGGCCCGGGCCAGGCGCTTCTGGATCGCCTCGTCAGCATCGGTGCCCCGGCCCCGGATGCGACGCTCCAGTTCCTCAAAGCTGGGCGGCTTGATCAGCAGCTGAAAGGCCGCCGGAAAGGTCCGCCGCACCTGGCGGGCCCCCTCCAGCTCGATCTCCAGCAGCACCGGCCTGCCCTGGGCGAGATGCGCCTCCACCGGCCCCCGGGGGGTGCCGTAGAGGTGTCCGGCGAAGGCGGCCCATTCCAGGAAGCCGTCCGTGGACACCCGCTGCTCGAAATCGGGCCGTGTCAGGAAAAAATAATGCTGACCATCGATCTCCCCGGCGCGGGGCGTCCGGGTGGTGGCCGACACGGACAGCCAGAGCCCGGGATGGCGCTGCAGCAGCCGGGCCACCAGGGTGCCCTTGCCCACCCCGCTGGGGCCGGTGATCACGGTGAGTCGACCGGGGGAGGGGGGGGCTGGCATGGATCGCTGGCGCTGGGGCGCACAGTAGGGGTGGACCGCATTGGAGGCGATGGCCCCATCCCCGCCCATCCAGGCCATGGATGTGACCAGCCTGCGCGCCGTGCTGGTCGAGATGCGCCGCGGCCTGCTGCCCAGCCGTTTCGAGAAGGCCCAGCAGCCCGATGCCCATCGGCTGCAGCTGGGCCTGCGCAGCCTGCAGGGAACCCTCTGGCTGGAACTCAGCTGGCTGGCGGAGGCGCCACGCCTGCTGGCCATCGAGCCGCCCCTGCGGCTGGGGGATGGCAGCACCCTGGCCCAGCAGCTGCAACACGGCCTGCGGGGTCTGGCCCTGGTGAGCCTGGAGCAGCAGGGCTGGGAACGGGTGGTGGCCCTGGGCTTCGCCCCCAGGCCCGGTGAGCCGATCGCCAGGCAGCTGGTGCTGGAGGTGATGGGGCGCCACAGCAACCTGTTCCTGCTCGACGAGGACGGGCGAGTGATCACCCTGGCCCGCCAGGTCCGCCAGGACCGGTCGCGCCTGCGGCCGATCGGCACCGGGGATGTCTACGTGCCGCCGCCACCCATGACCGGTGAACCTCCCCGGCTCCAGGAGGAGCTCGCCTCCTGGCAGCGGCGCCTCAGCCTGCTGCCCCAGACGGTGGGCCAGGCCCTGATGGGCGCTTACCAGGGGGTCGGTCCGGCCCTGGCCCGCCAGCTGGCGGACGCCTGGCTGCCCCTGCCGGTGGAAACCCTGCAGGCGGAGCAGTGGCAGCAGCTCTGGCGGCGCTGGCGGCTCTGGCTGGAAACGGTGGAGCAGGAACGGTTCGCCCTGGTCTGGGGCGGCCCCAGCGACTACCGCTGCTGGGACCCCGCAGCAGCGGCCACCGCGGCCACCCCCTGGGTGATCAACCGGGGACTGGCCGGCTACTACAACGATCGGCTGGGGCGGCGGGGGCTGGAGCAGCGGCGGGCGAGCCTGCGGCAACGCCTTGAGAACGCCGCGGTGCGGGAGCGCCGCAACGCCGACCAGCAACAGGCCCTGCTGGCGGCGGTGCCGGGCAGCGAGGCGATGCAGCGCCGGGCCGATGGCCTGCTGAGCCTGCCGGCGCCCTCCCGGGAGGAGATCGACGACGCCCAGCGCCTCTACCGCCAGGCCCGCAAGCTGCGCCGTTCCGTGGCCGCGATCACCCCCCGGCTGGAGCTTCATCAGCAGCGACTGGCCGCGATCGACACCAGCCTCACCTTCCTGGAGCAGGCGGAGAACGACGCCCAGCTCACGGTCGTCGAGGAGGACCTGCCGGCCCTGCTCCCCTCCCGGGATGGCCAGGGAACCGGACCATCCCGGCGCCTGCGGCGGGGACCGGCCGGCAGCGCCCCTGCCCCGCTGGAGCTGCGCAGCAGCGGTGGCCTGCGGCTGCAGGTGGGCCGCAACCATCGCCAGAACGAGTGGATCAGCCTGCAGCAGGCCCGGCGCGGCGATCTCTGGTTCCATGCCCAGGAGTGCCCGGGAAGCCATGTGGTGCTCAAGGGCTCGGAGGGCACCCCCAGCGATGAGGACCTGCAGGAGGCGGCCGACCTGGCGGCCCACTTCAGCCGGGGCCGGGCCAACGGCCGGGTGCCGGTGGTAATGGTGCCGACCGGCGACCTGCAGCGCATCGCCGGCGCCGGCCCAGGCACGGTGCGCCACCGCGGCGGAAGGGTGTTGTGGGCGATGCCGGAGCGGGCCGCTGGTCTCCTGGCGGAGCCCCCTAGGCTGCCGACGAAGGAAAGGCCATGAGCGACTCCATCCCCGAGGACAATTTCCCCGGCGAGGTGCAGATGAGCCTGGTGGAGCACCTCGAGGAGCTCCGCAGGCGCGTGCTGCGCAGCCTGCTGGCGGTGGTGGTCGGTGCCGCCGTCTGCCTGGTGGGGGTGCGACCGTTGGTGAAGCTGCTGGAAGTGCCGGCCGAAGGCATCCGCTTTCTGCAACTGGCCCCGGGCGAATTCCTGTTCGTGTCGTTGAAGGTGGCCGGCTACGCCGGACTCACCCTCGCCCTGCCCTACGTGCTCTTCGAGACCCTGGCCTTCGTGCTGCCAGGGCTGAGCCGGCGGGAGCGGCGGCTGGTGGCCCCCGCGGTCGCCGGCTCCACGGTGCTCTTCGCCGCCGGCCTGGCCTTCGCCTGGTGGGCCCTGGTGCCGGCCGCCCTGCGTTTCCTAGTGTCCTATGGCGCCGATGTGGTGGAGCCGATCTGGTCGATCGAGCGCTATCTCGACTTCGTACTGCTGTTGATGGTGGCCACGGCCCTGGCCTTCCAGCTGCCGGTACTGCAGCTCCTGCTGGGCGCCCTGGGGCTGATCGACTGGCGCACGATGCTGGGCGCCTGGCGCTGGGTGGTGCTGGCGGCGGCCCTGGCCGGTGCGGTGCTGACCCCCTCCACCGACCCGATCACGATGCTGCTGCTCACCGGGGCGATCACGGCCCTTTACCTGCTGGGGGTGGCACTGGTGGCCCTGGCCGAGGGGCTGCGGCCCAGCCCGTCGCCCTCCACCTGAGGGGCCAGCTCAGAGCATGAACTCACTGGCGCGCCCCGCCGGCAGCTCCAGGGGCAGGGAGAGGGCCTTGCCCAGGCGGGGCCTGTCGGTGGTGGTCTGGAGCCAGTGGCGCACCTGGGCAGCCACCCCCAGGCCATTGAGGGAGCCCACCAGCTCCTCGAGGTGCTCCTCAAAAGCCTGGGGCGTGAGCGGGAAGGACTGCTGTTCGAGGTAGCCCCACATCACATGCAGATACAGGCGACCACGGCGCTGAACCAGCTGCAGGTCGTAGGTGGCTTGCCAGCGCGTCCGCAGCAACTCCAGCAGTTCCTCCCGGCGAAGGGGCTCAACTGGGGTCATGGCGGCGGGCGCACTCCACAACAGCATGTTGCAGCCGGCCTCCGGCGGGTGCGACTCGGAGCCGGCCTGGGAAGGGCAAGGTTCATAATGGGCGCCACGTCAATCGGTCACACCGCGCCGTTCCCTATGACCCAGATTCCTGCGGCCTCCTCGAACGGCGGTGGTGCTGATGTGCCCGGAATGGGCCGCCGGCAGTTCATGAACCTGCTGACCTTCGGCTCCGTCACAGGGGTAGCCCTGGGTGCCCTCTACCCCGTGGTGAACTACTTCATCCCGCCCAAGGCCGCCGGCAGCGGTGGCGGCGTCACCGCCAAGGACGAGCTGGGCAACAGCGTCACCGCCACCGGCTGGCTGGCCACCCACAAGGAAGGCGACCGCAGCCTGGTGCAGGGTCTCAAGGGTGACCCCACCTACCTGCTGGTGGAGGGTGGCGAGGCCATCGGCGACTACGGCATCAACGCCATCTGCACCCACCTGGGTTGTGTGGTGCCCTGGAACAGCGGCGCCAACCGGTTCATCTGCCCCTGCCACGGCAGCCAGTACGACGCCACCGGCAAGGTGGTGCGCGGCCCTGCTCCCCTCTCCCTGGCCCTGGCCCACGTCAGCGTCGAGAACGACAACGTGTTCCTCAGCCCGTGGACCGAAACCGACTTCCGCACCGGCGAGAAGGCCTGGTGGGCGTGATCGGCGCCTGAATCTCCCTCCCCCGCTTCCCTCTCCGACGCCCGCCACCTCCACCCCCATGCGCCGCTTCCTCTCCCCCCTGTTCGGCACCCTCCTCACCCTCAGCCTTTCGGTGGGCGTGCTGCTCCTGGGGGCCAGCCCCAGCTGGGCCTATCCCTTCTGGGCCCAGCAGAATTACGCCTCCCCGCGTGAAGCCACCGGCAAGATCGTCTGCGCCAACTGCCACCTGGCCAAGAAGGCCACCCGGGTGGAAGTGCCCCAGGCGGTCTTCCCCGATACGGTCTTCAAGGCGGTGGTCGAAATCCCCTACGACACCTCGGTGCAGCAGGTGTCCGGCAACGGCAGCCCCGCCGGCCTCAACGTGGGTGCCGTGGTGATGCTCCCCGAAGGTTTCACCCTGGCGCCCCAGGACCGGCTCAGCGATGAACTCAAGGAGGAAACCGCTGGGGTCTACTACACCCAGTACAGCGACGACCAACCCAACATCCTTCTGGTGGGCCCCCTCCCCGGTGACCAGCACCAGGAGATCGTCTTTCCGATCCTGTCCCCCGATCCAGCCACCGACAGCGCCATCCACTTCGGCAAGTACCAGGTGCATGTGGGTGCCAACCGCGGCCGTGGCCAGGTGACCCCCCAGGGTGAGAAGACCAACAACACCGTTTACACCGCCCCTGCCGCCGGCACTGTCAGCGCCATCACCACCGGTGACGACGGCAGCACCGTGGTGGAGATCACCGGGGCGGCCGGCGCCGTCACCGAAACCATTCCCGCCGGACCCAGCCTGACCGTGGCCGTCGGCGATGCCGTTGAGGCCGGTGCCCCCATCACCAACGACCCCAACGTCGGCGGCTTCGGCCAGATCGATGCCGAGGTGGTGCTTCAGAACCCGGTGCGCATCTACGGCCTTCTGGCCTTCTTCGCCGCCGTGGCCCTGGCCCAGATCATGTTGGTGCTCAAGAAGCGCCAGGTTGAGAAGGTCCAGGCGGCGGAGGGCTTCTGAGCGCCCTTCTCGGCCTCTTCACCTCCCCGGGACCCCTGATCTTTCAGCTGGGTCCCGTCTCCGTTCGCTGGTATGGCCTGCTGATCGCCCTGGCGGTGCTGCTGGGCCTGCTGCTGGCCACCCGTCTGGGACGCACCAGGGGCATCGATCCCGGCCTGATCGCCGATCTCCTGCCGCTGATGGTGCTGGGGGCCGTGGTTGGCGCTCGGACCTATTACGTGGCGCTGGAATGGCGCCAGTTCCACACCAACTGGCTCGATGTCTTCGCCATCTGGCGCGGAGGCATCGCCATCCACGGGGCCCTGATCGGGGGAACCCTGGTCACCCTGCTCTTCTGCCGCTGGCGCCGCCAGCCCTTCTGGCCGTTGCTCGATGTGCTCGTTCCCGCCGTGGCCCTGGGCCAGGCCATCGGTCGCTGGGGCAATTTCTTCAACTCCGAGGCCTTCGGGCTGCCCACCAACCTCCCCTGGGCCCTGACCATCCCGATGGCCAACCGGCCGTCGGAATTCCTTGAGCAGGCCTCCTTCCACCCCACCTTTCTCTACGAATCCCTCTGGAATCTGGGGGTCTGCGGCCTGCTGCTGCTGCTGTTCCGCCTGGGCGGCCAGGGGCGGCTGCGGCTGCCCGCCGGAGCCCTCAGCTGCGTGTATCTGATGGCCTACAGCAGCGGCCGTTTCTGGATCGAAGGGCTGCGTCTCGATCCCCTCTGCCTGTTCTCCCAGCCGCCCTTCTGCGCCGGCGGCCTGCGCATGGCCCAGCTGATGAGCCTGCTGCTCATCGCGCTGGGCGGGGCGGGTCTGCTCTGGCTCTACCGCTTCCGCCGTCCCCTTCCCGACCCCTCCGGCCTGACCGCATGACAGCCACCGTTCAGATCGTCGGCGCTGGCCCCGGGGCCCCTGACCTGCTCACCCTGAGGGCCGCCAGGGCCATCGAGTCGGCCGAGGTGCTGGTCTGGACCGACTCCCTGGTGAGCCCCCAGATCGCCGCCCTGGCGCCAAGGGAGTGCGAAACGGTCCGCACCAGCACGCTCACCCTCGAGGAGGTCATGGCCGTGGTGGTCGAGCGGGCCAGGCAGGGACGGCGGGTGGTGCGGCTCCACGACGGCGATCCCTGCCTCTACGGCGCCCTGCAGGAGCAGATCTGCCGGCTGGCCGACGCCGGCCTGGCGGTGGAGGTGGTCCCAGGCCTGAGCGCCTACCAGGCCACCGCCGCCGCCCTCGGCGCCGAGCTGACCATTCCCGGCCGGGTCCAGACGATCGTGCTGAGCCGGGCCGGCGGCCGCACCGGCGTGCCCGAGCGCGAATCCCTGGCCCGGCTCGCCGCCCTGCAGGCCTCCCTGTGCCTCTACCTCAGCGCCCGCCACGTGGAGGAGGTGCAGAGCGAGCTGCTGCAGCACTACCCGGCGGACACACCGGTGGCCATCGGCTACCGGGTCAGCTGGCCCGACCAATGGCTGACGGTGGTGCCCCTGGACTCCATGGCCCGGGTCAGCCGGGAGCGGAACCTCATCCGCACCACCCTCTATGTGGTGAGTCCGGCCCTGCGGGCCGCCGACGGGGCCCGATCCCTGCTCTATTCCTCCAGCCACAACCACCTGTTCCGCGGCGGCGCCGAGTGACAACGGCCGCGCCCTGCCTGCGCCACTGGCGGGGCTGGGTGGGGGCCGCGGAAGCCGATGGCTGGCTGGAGCGTCTGCTGCAGGAGGTGCCCTGGAAGCAGGAGTCCATCACCGTGTATGGCCGCCGCCACGCCATGCCCAGGCTCACATGCTGGATGGCGGATCCAGGCTGCGGCTATCGCTATTCCGGCTTGGAGAATGCCATCGAATCCTGGACACCTCTGGCGGCCGCCATCCGCCGGCGCATCGGGGCGGCTGCGGCCCAGGAGTTCAATTCCCTGCTGTTGAACTACTACCGCGACGGCCGTGACGCCATGGGCTGGCATGCCGATGACGAGTCTGAGCTCGATCCGGACGCTCCCATCGCCTCCCTCAGCCTGGGGGCCAGCCGCACCCTGCGCTTCCGTCCCCGCCAGCGGGACATGGCTCCAACCCTGGCGCTGGAACTGGGGCATGGGGATCTGCTCTTGATGGACCCGCCCACCCAGCTGCACTGGCAGCACGGGCTGCCGCGGCGCCTGAAGGTGCAGGCCCCGCGGCTCAACCTGACCTTCCGGAGGGTGCGGCCGCCGGCCTGATCCCAGGGGGGCGGGTGCCGCCACGGGGGGCGGCCGCTGTGGGCCTCCAGACGCCGTCAGGATGGCAACAATGGATGCAGTGTTCCTCTGAGCGGAGTTCCGAGGGCGATGGCCAGTTCCCATGCTCGCCGTCACCGGCGCCTCCTTCCGGTGCTGCTGGGCGTGACCCTGCTGGGGGGCGGCTGTCAGTTCACTGGGGTGAGTGAGGCCGGCCGTGAGCGCTGCCGCAGGCTCGGTGCCGCCTCCGGCAACCCCCTGACGGCCGCCCTCAGCTACGTCCGCTGCCTGCCCGGCTCGGATTCCAGCCTGGCGGCCGAGAAGGCGGCCAAGGCTGCGGCCACGGCCCGACGGGCGGCTCTGGAGTCCTGCCGCCGCCGGAAGGTGACGATCACCACCCTGATCGGGTCGCTGCGTCAGGCCGAACAGGAGCTGGCCGCGGCCCGCAACAGCCCGTTCAGCCCCTCTGTGGCGCCACCCCAGCCCCTGGATGCCGGCAAGGAATCGCGCTATCGCCCCGAAGACCAGCGGCTCGACCGGGACCGTTACGAGGCCGCCCTCGGCGCCTGGGAACAGCAGGTGGCCTCCCAGCGGGCCCAGTGGCGCCAGCAGCGCACCGAGCGCATCGAGGCCGCCCAGGCACGGCTCGACCGGGACGCCCAGGCCCTCAGGCAGCTCCAGCCCGATCTGTTCAACGGTCCCTCCAGCATCGAGTTCGACCCCGGGGCCCTGCGACAGGTGAGCGCCGGCTGCGACAGCGCCGGCTGAGGGGGATTTGACAGTGTGATCGGCGACCGTGTAGGAGGGTTAAGGCCACCCGGCCCGGTCGAAACCCCTGTCGCAGAAAGATCCTCTTTCAGGTGATGCCGGGGCGAAGACGGCAACGATGGGCGATTAGCACAGCGGTAGCGCACTTCCTTCACACGGAAGGGGTCACTGGTTCGAATCCAGTATCGCCCATGTCTTCAATCCTGTTTTCCGACCGGTAGCCTCCTCCCCGACGGGCCACTGGTCGCACCAGGGACCGCTCGTCATACTGCTGGCTACGCAGCGCTACAGGAGACCCTGCCCTTGTCCGAATCTCCTGCCGCGACCCTGGCCGCAGAGGACTGGAGCGCCCCGATCCCGCAACTCGTCCAGCTGGGCCAGAGGCTTGGCCAGGCCCGCCGTGACCAGGGCCTGAGCCTGGAGGAACTGGCGGACCGGCTGCGGCTGGGCAGCGAACAGCTGATGGCCCTCGAGGCCGGGGACCACACCCACTTGCCGGAGGCGGTGTTCGTGGTGGCCCAGGCCAAGCGGGTGGCGGGCGCCCTGGGGATCGACGTGAGCCAGCAGATCCATGATCTGCAGAACAGCCGCCTCGTGGGCGGCAAGCGCCGCCCGGCCCCGACCTCGCCCCTGCAGCGACGACCCGCCACCACCCCCGCCCGCCAGGGCCGGTCCTTCGGCTGGCTGTGGGGGGCCCTGCTCCTGCTGGGCGGCGGCGGCCTTGGGGTGGCCGCCCTGCAGGGGAAGGTCTTTGCCCCGCAGACATCCCGACCCCCATCTCCGGCCGCGACCACCAACCCGGGGGTGGCTCCTGGCCAGGCCGTGGTCGCTGGGGCGCCGTCCCGGCCGGCGCCGGACGCGCTGGTGCTGCAGACCCGCCAGCCCAGCTGGCTGGAGGTCCGCAATGGGGCCGGGGTCACCCTGTTCCGCGGCATCTTCACCGGCGAGAAGCGTTTCCCCATGGCGAAGGACCTGAAGGTTCTGGCCGGTCGGCCGGACCTAGTGACGGCCACCGCAGGCAGCCAGGCCCCCCGCTCCCTGGGACGCATCGATCAGGTGGTGTGGCGCACCTTCACGGCGACGCCTGCCGCACCATGAGCCTCAGGCCCGTGGCCTCCAGCACCAGATCGGCGCAGGAGCGGAGACTCCATTCCTCCAGACTCAGGTCCTGAGGGGAGTCACCGGGCTGCGGGGCGTGCGGCTGCAGGCAGATCGTGAAGCCCCGGGTCTGGGTGGTCCGCTCGGCGTCCGCAGACACGCTGATCGCCTCGATGCCGGGGGCGGGTCTGCGGTCGAGGGCGGCCGCCAGCCGCAGCAGCAGGGCCATCGTGAACACGGTGTGGCGGTGCTGCCCGGCCTCGATCAGCTGCCACGACTCGTGGCGTTTCTTGGGCAGGCCGCGCCGGTGGTACCGGGCGATGGCCGCCACCATCAGGTGCTCAGCCTCGGAGTAACCCAGCAGTTCCCCATGGCGGATCAGGTACCAGGTGTGCTTGTGGTACGCGGCGACGTTGACGTGCTTGCCACAGGCATGCAGCTGGGCCGCCGCCCACAGCAGGGCCCGGCCGTCGCCGTCGTCATCGTGCAGCAGTCCCCGGGTCTGGTCGTAGAGGCTGAGGGCATGGCTGGCGACCCGGTCGGCCCGGCCCGTGTCCACCCCGTAGGTGCGGGCCAGGTGCAGCACGGTGCGGCGGCGGATCGTGCTCTGGAAGCTGAAGCGATCGACGAGCAGGCCGTTGCGCAGCATCCAGTCGACGATCAGGCCCTCCCGCAGGGCCCGCTCACAGACCACCAGCTCCCGGACCTGGAGGATCTCCATGGTGGTCTGGAGGATCAGGGCGCCGGGGACGATGATCTCGGCCCGGCGTTCGTTGATGGCAGTGAGGGCGCGGCGCTGCTCCGGCGTCATCGCCACCAGCCGCTCGACGATCTCATCCAGACGGGCCCGGCCCAGGCGGTAGCCGTCGAGCTTCAGGGGCGGGTTGGGATCCTGGGCGGAGGCCAGGGCGGCCATCGCCATGGCGGTACCGCTGGTGGCCACCAGCACGGGCTTCTCCCCCGGCCGCAATTCCCGCTTCACCTCGGCCACGGCCGGATCCATCGCCCCCTGGATGTAGGCCTCGAGAAAGCCGCGGCGGGCCGGGGTCAGGGGGTCCTCCCGGCAGAACTCCCGCTGCAGGCGCACCGCGCCGATGCGGGTGCTGGTGAGGGCGCGGGCATCGCGGCCATCGGCGAGCACCAGCTCGGTGGAGCCGCCGCCGATGTCGAGGATGAAATAGGGCTGGTCGCCGAAGGAGAGGCCGGACAGCACCCCCAGGTAGATCAGTCGGGCCTCCTCCGGCCCGCTCACCAGGTCCACCACCAGCCCCAGCTGGTCCTGGAGCCCCTGCAGGAACGAGCGGCCGTTCGGGGCCTCCCGCACGGCGCTGGTGGCGGCGGTGACGATCTGCTCCACCCCGTGGCTGGTGGCCAGGTCGCGGCAGTGGCGCAGGGTCAGGAAGGCGCGCTCGATCGCCTCGGGCGTGAGGTCGCCGGAATCGGGATCCCGCTCCCCCAGCCGGGTGGTGGATTTTTCCGCCAGCACCACCGAGAAGCTGCGCAGGACCGGATCGACCGCCGCGACCAGCAGGTGGATGGAATTGGTGCCGATGTCGATGGCCGCCACCCGCCGTTCCGCGGTACCGGCGGTGTCGGGGATCGGGGGCATGGGGGTCGGCCCGGGCAGCGGCGGCGCCACTTTGCCACCGGCCGCCCCATCGCCAGCGGCTGGGAACGCCCTGGTCAGGAGTTGGATAGGGTGCCGGGAATCAACCGTTGCGAGCGGTGAACGTCCCGATGGCCAAAGGCCGTGCCCAGGCCTGGCTGGAGCTGCTGCGCTGGCACAAACCCAGCGGCCGGCTCATCCTGCTGATTCCCGCCGGCTGGGCCCTGTGGCTGGGTCCCACCGTGCCGCCTGCGGCCCTGCTGGTGGGCTGGATCGTGCTGGGCGGCCTGGCGGTGAGCGGCGCCGGCTGCGTGGCCAACGACCTCTGGGACCGGCGCATCGATCTCCTGGTGGAGCGCACCCGCCACCGGCCCCTGGCCGATGGCCGCCTCGGGGTGGGCACCGCGACCGTCCTGCTGCTCCTCTGCCTGGTGGTGGCCCTGGCGGCCCTGCTGGCCCTGCCCGCCGCCAGCCGGGTGCTGTGCGTGGGGCTCGCCCTGGCGACGTTGCCCCTGGTGCTGCTCTACCCCTCCGCCAAGCGCTGGTTCGCCTATCCCCAGCTGGTGCTGGCCCTGTGCTGGGGCTTCGCCGTGCTGATTCCCTGGGCGGCCGCCCAGGGGGGCCTGCAGGGTGCCCTGGGGGGCTGGCCCCTGCTGCTCACCTGGCTGGCGGCGGTGAGCTGGACCTTCGGCTTCGACACCGTCTACGCCATGAGCGACCGGGACGACGATCGTCGCCTCGGGGTGCGCAGCAGTGCCCTGAGCCTGGGGGCCCAGGCGCCCCTGGCGGTGGCCCTCTGCTACGGACTCACCTGCGCGGCCCTCGCCGTGGCGGTGCTGCTGCAGGGACGGGCCGGGCTGCCGTTCTGGCTGCCCTGGACCGCCGCCGCCCTGGCCATGCAGCAGCAGGCGGCCCTGTTGCGTCGCCCCGACCTGCCCCGCAGCGCCTACGGCCGGCACTTCGCCGTCCAGGTGTGGCTGGGCGGTCTGCTGCTGCTGGCCGTGATCCTCTCCATCAGCACCTGATCCGCCATGGCCGCCGGACCGCCACCCCTCCAACCCCCTGCCCTGCAGGCGGGCGACCGGGTGCGGCTGGTGGCCGCCAGTTCCGCCCTGGCCGATCTGGAGCGGCTGCAGGCCGGCCTGGCGGTGCTGGCCAGCTGGGGCCTGGAGCTGGATGACGATCCCGCCCGGCTGCCGGCGCGCCGCTGGGGCTACCTGGCGGGGCGGGACGCTGAGCGGGCCGGCGATCTGCTCCCGGACATCGGCACGGGGCAGCCGGCGGCCCTGCTCGCCTGCGTGCGGGGGGGCTGGGGGTCGGCCCGGCTGCTGGAGCGCCCCCTGGAGGCGTCAGGCGGCTGGCTGCTGGGGTTCTCCGATGTCACCTCCCTGCTGTGGCACCGGCTGGCCATGGGCCGGGGGGGCGCCGTCCATGGCCCCCTGCTCACCACCCTGGCGGCTGAGCCGGCCTGGAGCCGGGAGCGGCTGCGGGCGCTGCTGTTCGGCGAGCCCCTGGGCGACCTGGACGGGGAGAGCTGGGTGGGCGGCCAGGCCGAGGGCCGGCTGCTGGCCGCCAACCTCACGGTGGCGACCCACCTGCTGGGCACGCCGCACCTGCCCGATCTCGACGGGGCGATCCTGATCCTGGAAGACGTGGGGGAAGCGCCCTACCGCCTTGAGCGGATGCTCACCCACTGGCGCCTCTGCGGCGCCCTGCAACGCCTGGGGGGCATCGGCTTCGGCAGCTTCGAGGGCTGCGACGACCCCCGGGATGACGACGCCGACACGCCCCGGTTCAGCCTGGAGCAGGTGCTGCGGGAGCGGACCGCCGATCTGGGCATCCCCGTGCTGGCCGGCCTGCCGGTGGGCCACGGCACCGTCAATGCCGCCCTGCCCCTGGGGCTGCGGGCCAGGCTCGACGGCGACCGAGGCCGCCTGAGCGTGATCGCTGCGGGGCCTGGGTCCGTCAGTCGCCGGTGAGCCTCTCCTCGTCGATGGCGGTGCGGCCCACCAGCTGACCATCCTTCAACAGCTGACTCAGCCGCCAGCGGCGGCGGCCGTCGGGGCTGCAGCTGATGATCTCGTGGATGTCGGGATCGCCCGGATCCCGGGCGTGCATCACCAGCAGGCTGCCGGCGGCCGGCTGCTCGCCCGGCAGGTCCATCGCCCAGCCCTGGTAGCGGTCGCTGACGAACCACACCCGGCCGGAATGGATCTCGCCCTGGGCTTCGAGGCGGCGCAGCGGGGCGTCCTCGGGGCCATGGAGGTTGCTCTGGTGATAGCGCCAGCGGCCTCCCTCCTGGAACACCCGGATGGTGATCGTGCTCGGGAAGGTCTCGAGCAGCCCGCCCTCGGCGTCGTAGCGCCGGAAGGTGCCCCGCCATACGCCCTTTTGCCGCACCAGGGCGGGCAGAACGTCCCCGATGGGACCCTCCACCCGATCGAACAGCAGCCAGCTGAAGCCGTCGACCTCGCCCCGCACCGAGCCATCGGCCAGCCGCAGGCTGCGGTCCCGGTACCAGAGCTGGTCGGGATGGAGGAGCATCTCGAACTCGGCGCAGACCTCACCGTCCTGGGGATGGCGGTAGCGGCAGGCCCCGGGATCCATGCGGGCGCGGAAGCGGTCGAAGGCCGGCTCCGCCTCGAAGAACAGATCGCAGCCCGGATGGCGGTCGAAGGCCTCCGGCCCCAGGATCTGCACCTGGGCTGCCGCCAGCGCCGGGCGGTCGTAGGTGGGCCCGCCCCGGAAGAACAGCTGCTCCGCCCGGACGCTGCCGCGCTGCGGATCCAGCCCGAGCACCACCACCCGCTGGCGGTGGGCCAGCTGGGGGGTGCTGGCGCGGAACTCCTGGAAGTAGAGCACCACCGCCCCCAGCTGGGGCGCCTGCAGCCGCTCCACCTCCATGGTGCGCAGCTCGCGGGTGAGCTCGGGCGCCACCGGACCGCCCCTGGCCACGGTGGCGGCCACCTGGCGCCGGTTGTGGAAGGCCCCCCGCCAGCGGGCGGCGATCGACTCGATCTGGGCGGCGCTGTCCATTGTTGGCCTCAGGTGTGGCGTGCCGCCAGCACCGCGCTGGCGATCGTGAGATCGAAGCGGGTGGTGAGCTTGATGTTCGATGGCGGCGCCTCCAGCACCCGCACCGGCAGCCCCAGCCGCTCGTAGAGCGCCGCATCGTCGGTGACGCTCCAGCCCTCGCGCTCGGCCCTCCCGTGGGCCTGGCGCAGCTGGGCCACCCCGAAGCCCTGGGGCGTCTGGGCGGCCCAGAGGCCGCTGCGTTCGGGGGTGGCGGTGATCAGGCCCCGGCCATCCACCTGCTTGATGGTGTCGGTGACGGGGGTGGCCGCGATGATGCCGGCCCCTTCAGCCATGGCCTGGGTCAAGGCCGTGGCGCAGCGCTCCAGCAGCTCCGGTTCCGCCAGGCAGCGGGCGCCGTCATGGATCAGCACCGCCTCGGCATCGGCCGGCAGGGCCTCCAGGCCACGGCGCACCGAGTCCTGGCGGGTGTCCCCCCCGACGATCCAGGCCACCGGCTCGGCCAGGGAGCGGCGTGGCTCGGCCGCGGCCAGGATCGCCCCGATCGCCGCCTCGTCCTCGGGGCGGCCCATCACTCCGATCCAGCGGATCGCCCCGCAGGCCAGGGCGGCATCGAGGGTCCAGGCCAGGACGGGGCGGCCGGCCAGGGGCAGCAGCAGCTTGTTGGTGGTGGCGCCCATGCGGCGCCCGCTGCCGGCGGCGGCGATCAGCAAATGCACAAGCGATGGGCCGCCCGGGCGGAACACTGGAATCCCCTCCATACAATCAGGCCGCCAGGCCCGCCCGACCCAACGCCCGATGCGCGCACTGTTTCTGATCCCGGGCGATGGCGCCAGCCAGTTGCAGGCGCTTCCCGCCGTGGCGGCCACCGCCGAGCAACTCCACTTCCAGATGCAGGTGGCCTGCCATCCGTCCCTGATGGCGCTCTGGAAGCTGCTGCCGGCCGTGGAGAAGGTCATTCCCTTCAACTTCGGCGACGCCACCCTGGCCGACTGGGCCAACCTGCTCGGATGCGTGCGGGAGCCCGACTTTCAGGCCTGCATCAACCTGGCCAGCGGCCGCCAGGTGGATCTGATGCTCTCGATGAGCCACATCCCCAACCGCATGGCCGCCGGGGGCTTCTCCGCCACCGAGACGGTGCAGGTGCCCCAGAACATCTGGTCCGCCCAGGCCCTGGAGGCCTACCTGCGGCCGATCGGGGTGAGCCTCGATGCCGCCGCCTTCCGCCTGAGCCTGTCCAAGGGCGCCCTCGACGAAGCGCTCACCGCGTTGCCGGCCGGCGACGGGCCGATGCTGCTGCTGGCCCCCTGCGGCGGCCCGGACGACTGGCCTTCCGCGGCCTGGCAGGAGCTTCCCGGCCGCATCGCCGCCACCCTGCCCGGCCTGCGCTCCCTGCAGGTGCCGCCAGCCTCTTCAGCCCACCTGTCCGACCGGGCCGCCCTGGTGGCCGCCAGCGACGTGGTGCTGGCCAGTGATCCGGCGACCATCGAACTGGCCCTGCTCAGCGGCACCCCGGTGGTGGCCCTGGGTCGCAGCAGCGACAGCCTTCCGACCCGCAGCGGAGTACAAGGGCTGGGTTCCCCCGGCCACCTGCGTGACCTCCCCTCCAGCGACGTGCTCAAGGCCCTCGGCCTGGGCTGAGCGGCGCCCATGAGTCGCCTGTGGTTCTCCCGCAGGAAGCGCCCCCCAACGGCCAGGTCCCGCCGGCCCTGGGTCACCCCCCTGGTCGCCCTGATCGTGGTGGTCAACGCCAGCGCCATCGGCTACCGGATCACCGAAGGCTGGGACTGGGGCGATTGCTACTGGATGGTGGCGATCACCATCGCCACGATCGGCTATGGCGAGGTCCACCCCCTTTCCACCGCGGGGCGGATCATCACCGTGTTCTCCATCGCCGGAGGGCTCGTGGTGGTCCAGCTGACCGTCCAGAACCTGGTGGGCCTCTCCGAAACCGGCTACTTCCGGCGCCTGCGGGAGCGCCGATTCCGCACCTGGGTCCAAAGCATGAACAACCACGTGATTCTCTGCGGCTATGGCCGCATCGGCAAGGAGATCGCCGATCAGCTGATCCGGGAGAAGGTGCCGCTGCTGGTGGTGGAGATGGACGCGGGCTGCCGCGATGAGGCGGAGGAGCGGGGTCTGCCGGTGCTGTTCGCCGACGCCACCCTTGATGAGACCCTGCTGGAGGCGGGCATCCATCAGTGCCGCAGCCTGGTGGCGGCCCTGCCCAACAATGCAGCCAACCTCTACGTGGTGCTGAGCGCCCGGGGGCTGGCCCCCCGCTGCCGCCTGATCGCCCGCTCCGACAGCGCCGAGGCGGGACGCAAGCTGCGCCTGGCCGGAGCCGACCAGGTGGTGAGCCCCTACGTGGCGGGGGGCCGGGTGATGGCCGCCACCGCCCTGCGGCCGCTGGCCGTCGACTTCATGGAGCTGCTGGCCGGCTCCGACTGTGAGGTGGAGGAATTCCAGCTCAGCGACGACAGCTCCCGGCTGGGGGAGCTGCTGGGCCGCAGCCTGGCGGAGATCCAGTTCGGCCGCCGCAGCGGCGCCCAGGTGCTGGCCATCCGCACCCCGGCGCCGGCGGTGGTCAATCCCTACTCCTACCGGGGGACCACCTACGGCACCGCGGAGGCCACCCTGGTCACCAACCCCGGCGGCGACATCCGGCTGGAAGCCGGCCAGCTGCTGGTGGTGATGGGCAGCAAGGAGCAGCTGCACCGCTTCGCCGAGGTGCTCGGCCCGGCCCTGGAGAGTTCCGACCAGATGGCCGAGTGAGCCGACAGGCATACGATCGCCACACCCTGCCTCCGCCGCCATGTCCAGCGCCGCTCCCCTCTCCGGTCAGGTCGCCCTGGTGACCGGTGCCAGCCGGGGGATCGGCCGGGCCATCGCCGAGTCCCTGGCGCTGGCCGGAGCCACGGTCGTGGTGAACTACGCCCGCTCACCCGAAGCCGCCGAAGGGCTGGTGGCCACGATCACGGCGGCCGGCGGCCAGGCCTGGAGCCACCAGGCGGATGTGGCCGATGAGCAGGCCGTGGAGGCGATGGTGAAGGCGGTGCTGGAGAAGGAAGGGCGCCTCGATGTGCTGGTCAACAACGCCGGCATCACCCGTGACGGCCTGCTGATGCGGATGAAGACCGCCGACTGGCAGAGCGTGATCGACCTCAACCTGACCGGGGTGTTCCTCTGCACCCGCGCCGTCAGCCGCAGCATGCTCAAGGCCCGCCGCGGCCGCATCATCAACATCACCTCGGTGGTGGCCCTGATGGGCAACCCGGGCCAGGCCAACTACAGCGCCGCCAAGGCCGGTGTCATCGGCCTCACCCGCAGCACCGCCGCCGAATTCGCCAGCCGCGGCATCACGGTGAACGCGGTGGCCCCCGGCTTCATCGACAGCGACATGACCAGGGATCTCGACAAGGAGCCGATCCTCGCGGCCATTCCCCTCGGCCGCATGGGCCAGCCGGAGGAAGTCGCCGGTGCGGTGCGCTTCCTGGCGGCCGATCCGGCGGCGGCCTACATCACCGGCCAGGTGCTGCAGGTGGATGGCGGCATGGTGATGCGCTGATCAGGATTCGGGTGCCAGGGGCTGGCCCAGGTCTTCCCGCAGCTTTCTGATGCGCTGCAGCAGGCGCAGGCGACGGCTGCGGGCCGTGAGGGTGAGGAACAGCCGGATCGGCACATAGACCAGGGCCATCAGCAGGCCGAGGGCGGCGATCAGCAGAAACACCATGCCGTCGGCGCTGGTGCTGGGTACCAGGGCCGACTCGGTGGCCGCGCTGTCGAGGGTCTGCTGCAGCAGGTCTTCCATGGTGTGAAGGTACCTCCTGCGACGGGGGGCCGCAGCCGACCCTGAACGGGACATTCGGCTTTCCCCACCGATGGGCGGATGCCACCGGTGGGGTCGCCGTGGGACGCTGCGACGGCTGCTCTTACCACCCCGTCGATGGCCAAACTGATCCAGTTCGCCGATGCCTCCCGCGACTCACTGGAGCGGGGCGTCAATGCCCTGGTCGATGCGGTGAAGGTCACCATCGGGCCGAAGGGTCGCAACGTGGTGCTGGAGAAGAAGTTCGGCGCCCCCGACATCGTCAATGACGGCGTCACCATCGCCAAGGAGATCGAACTCGAGGATCCCTTCGAGAACCTGGGCGCCAAGCTGATCCAGCAGGTGGCTTCAAAAACCAAGGACACCGCCGGTGACGGCACCACGACCGCCGCCGTCCTGGCCCAGTCCCTGGTGCATGAGGGGCTGCGCAACGTGGCCGCCGGTGCCAGCCCCGTCGCCCTCCGGCGCGGCATGGAGCAGGCCACGGCCCTGGTGGTGGCTGGTATCGCCGAGCGCTCCCGCGCCGTGGCGGGCGATGCCATCCGCCAGGTGGCCACGGTGAGCTCCGGCAACGACGAGGAAATCGGTCGCATGATTGCCGAAGCGGTGGAGCGGGTCAGCGCCGATGGCGTGATCACCGTGGAGGAATCCAAATCCCTGGCCACCGAACTGGAGGTGACCGAAGGCATGGCCTTCGATCGCGGCTATTCCTCCCCCTATTTCGTCACCGATCAGGACCGGCGTGAATGCGCCTTCGACAATCCCCTGCTGCTGATCACCGATCGCAAGATCAGCACGGTGGTCGACCTGGTGCCGGTGCTGGAGGCTGTGTCCAGGAGCGGCAGGCCCCTGGTGATCCTGGCCGAGGAGGTGGAGGGCGAGGCCCTGGCCACCCTGGTGGTGAACAAGACCCGGGGCGTGCTCCAGGTGGCCGCGGTGCGGGCGCCGGGATTCGGTGACCGCCGCAAGGCCATGCTCGAGGACATCGCCATCCTCACCGGCGCCACGGTGATCAGCGAGGACCGGGCCATGACGCTGGACAAGGCCACCCTGGCCGACCTGGGCCATGCCCACCGCATCACGATCAGCAAGGACGAAACCACGATCGTGGCGGCCGACGACCAGCGCGCCGCGGTGACCGAGCGGGTGGCCGCGATCAAGCGCGAGCTGGAGGCCACCGATTCCGACTACGACCGCGAGAAACTCAACGAGCGCATCGCCAAGCTGGCCGGTGGCGTGGCGGTGATCAAGGTGGGCGCCCCCACCGAGACCGAACTCCGCAATCGCAAGCTGCGCATCGAGGATGCCCTCAATGCCACCCGGGCGGCGATCGATGAGGGCATCGTCGTCGGCGGCGGCAGCACCCTGGTCGAGCTCAGCGAGGAACTGGGAGCCCTGGCCAGCCGCTGCGAGGGCGACGTTCGCACCGGGGTGGAGATCGTGCAGCGGGCCCTGGCGGCGCCCGCCCGCCAGATCGCCACCAACGCAGGCGCCAACGGTGACGTGGTGGTGCAGCAGATGCTCAGCCAGGGCAAGGGCTACAACGCCCTCACCGACACCTACGAGGACCTGCTGGCCGCCGGCATCCTGGACGCCGCCAAGGTGGTGCGGCTCGCCCTGCAGGATGCGGTCTCGATCGCCTCGCTGCTGATCACCACCGAGGCCGTGATCGCCGACAAGCCGGAGCCCGCCGCTCCCCCCGCCGGCGATGGCGGGATGGGTGGAATGGGTGGAATGGGTGGCATGGGTGGCATGGGCATGCCCGGCATGATGTGAGCCCCATGGGGGGGGGGGCCCGATGGGGCCGGCTGAGCCGACGCTCAGCCGGCCATGGCCCGCACGTAGGCGGCCACCTGGAGATCCACCCCGGTGATCGCCGTTCCCACCACGACGGCATCGGCACCACTGTTCAGGGCGCGGGACGCCTCCTGCCTGGAGGCGATCCCCCCTTCGCAGATCAGCGCCACCGCCTCGGGAAGGTCGCGCCGCAACGGCCCCAGCAGGTCCCAGGCCGGGGGTTGCCGCGAAGCGGTGCCCTCGGTGTAGCCATAGAGGGTGGTGCCGACCCATTGGCAGCCCAGGGCCGCCGCCCGCAGACCGTTCGCCACGCTGTCCACATCCGCCATCAGCGGCGCCCCCAGATCCTTGCGCGCGCGCGTGATCAGTGCCTCCAGCTCCTGGCCCTCGGGCCGGGGGCGGTCGGTGGCATCGATCGCCACCACATCGGCTCCGGCCGCCCAGACGGCGCGGATCTCCTCCCAGCCGGGGGTGATGTAGACGGCGCTGTCCGGGAAGCTGCGCTTCCAGAGCCCCACGATCAGGGCCCCGGGGCAGCGGCGTCGCACCGCGCCGATGTGCTCCGGACTCTCGAGCCGCACCCCGGCGGCCCCCTGGCGCAGGCTGGCCTCCGCCATCGCGGCGATCACGGCCGGATCGCGCATGGGCGAACCCTCCGGTGCCTGCACCGACACGATCAGACGGCCTGTCAGGGCGGCGCGCTCAGGCAGGGGACGGGACGACACCATGGACGGGGCAAGGGAGTGATCAGCTGGCGCGGCGATGCTGCGGCTCGCCGGAGAGCCAGGAGCGCAGCCCGGCCAGGGTGGAGGGTGCCGGGGCCGGGGGCGTGCCAGGGGGAAGGACGCTGAGGCGGGAGGCCTCGGGCAGGGACGTCGCAGCGAACGCGGGCTCGGGGACCAGGGCGAGGGGCGCCGGCGCCTCCACGGCAGGTACCGGCGGCGTCGAGAAGGCCGCTTCCAGGGCGGCAAAGGCATCGTCCACGCCAGCAGCAACGGGCTTGGGGCGATCCGACCCAGGGGCGGTGGGGGCAACGGCCGGTCCCTCCAGGTGCTGGCTGAGCCAGTCACCGGCCTCGCTGCCCTGCTGGGCGATCAGGGTGCCGGTGCGGAACTGCTCAAGGGACCCCACCCCGTGGCGGTGGGCCCACTGGCGAATCAGACGGGCCGTGGCGGTGGCATCCCTGCGGTGGACGGCCTCCAGCAGCAGGTTGGAGAGCTCGGGCCGGGAGGGGGGCAGGGACACGGAGGGGGCGTCAGGTGAGCTTGCGATCCAGCATCGGGCGGATCAACAGGAACAGACCCGCCGCCAGGCCCGCCAGGATGGCCAGGCAGGTGAGGGCCGAGAGGGATCCGTAGGGAGCCACCAGCACCACGTCGGTGAGGTGGAAGGACCCCGCGTAGGCGGCGCGGATCGGTTCAATCGCGAAGGTAAGGGGATTCAGGGCCGCCAGCCAGCCCAGCCAGGCGGGCATGAACGAAATCGGCGCCAACGCGGTGCTGGCGAACAGGAGCGGAAGGTTGGCCACGAAGATCACGGCGATCAGCTCGATGTGGCCCGGCAGGGCGAAGGCCAGGCCCAGGCTGAGGGCGGTGACGGCGAAGACCAGCAGCAGCAGGGTGACCAGCACCAGCAGCAACCCCGCCCCGCCGGGCCAGCCATAGCCCAGCAGGGCCGCCGTACCCATGATCGCCAGACTCTGCACCAGGCTCAGGCTGGTGATGTAGAGCACCGAGGCGAAGACGATCGAACTGCGGGAGCGCAGCGGCGCCACCAGCAGGCGGTTGAGGAAGCCGAACTCCCGGTCGAACATCACCGGCAAACCGGCATTGAGGGCGGCACTGAAGGCGGTGAACACGATCACCCCGGCCCCCAGGAAGCGGCCGTAGCTGATGCCCCCGGGCAGCAGGCCCTCGGGGGCGTTGGCGAACAGGGCCCCGAACAGCACCAGCCAGATCAATGGCTGCAGCACCCCCGCCACGAGGGTGGACGGACGGCGGGCCAGCTGGACGAACAGGCGACGGGTCAGGGCGAGGGTCTCCTGGGAGATCTCGGCGAAGGCCGAGGGCTCCGTGCTGGCGGAGGGGACGGGGGCGAGGGAGGGGCTGGCGCTGGTCATGGGGAATCAGGGAATCGGGTCGTCATCGCATCGACTGCTTGCGTTCCTCCTTGAGGTCCCGGCGACCCGCCACGGAAAGTTCCGCGTCGCTCAGGGTGCGGCCGGTGGCCTGAAGGTAGACATCATCCAGGCTGGGGCGGCTCTGGGCCAGGGCGAACACCGGCAGCTGGGCCTCGGCCAGCTGGTGCCGCAGGGTCTCCACCACCCCGCTGTCCTCCACCACCAGGTTGAGGGAATAGCCCTGGGCCCGGTTGACCACCACCTGGCGGACGCCTTGGCAGGCCGCCAGGAGATCCCGCACCCGGGACGCCTCCTGCTCATCGCTGAATTCCCGCACCCGCAGCGTCACCCGGTCGCCGCCAAGGGCGCCCTTGAGGGCGGCGGGCGTGCCTTCGGCTATCACCCGGCCGCCGTCGATGATGGCCAGGCGGTCGGCCAGGGCATCCACCTCCTCGAGGTAGTGGCTGCTGAGCAGCACCGTGGTGCCCTGGTCGCGCAGTTGCTGCAGCACCTGCCAGATGGTGGCGCGGCTTTCGATGTCAAGGCCCACGGTGGGTTCATCCAGCACCAGCACCCGAGGCCGGTGCAGCAGCCCGGCGGCAAGGTCGAGGCGCCGGCGCATGCCGCCGGAGTAGCTGCCGCAGCGGCGGTCGATCCAGGGCTCCATGGCGAGGAGCTCGATCAGCTCGGCCGTGCGGGCCAGGCGGTCGGCAGCTCCCATGTGATGGAGATCCGCCTGAAGGTGGAGCAGCTCCCGGCCGCTGAGAATCTTGTCGATGGCCACATCCTGGGCGACGTAGCCCAGCAGGCGCCGTACCGTGCGGGGTTCGGCCAGGGCATCCACCCCTGCCACCTGGACCTGGCCGGCATCGGGAGCCAGCAGTGTGCAGAGGATGCGCAGGGCCGTGGTCTTGCCGGCGCCGTTGGGCCCGAGCAGTCCGTAGAGACAGCCCGGCGGCACACTCAGGGAGAGGTCGTCCAGGGCCTGCACCGGATCAACCTTGCGGCCGCCGAAACGCTTGCTGAGGTGCTGGAGCTCGATCAAGCCGGGATCAATCGCGAAGGGACGGAAGCCTGGTCAATCTAGGCAGCTGCCGTGGGGGCCAAGTGGAGCGCGGCGGCCACAAGGGCGCCCGGAGCGCCGGCGGTGGCCAGGGGGGTGCGTGCCAGCACCAGCAGCAGACAGATGCCGAAGAGGTAGAAAATCGACCAGCGGAACATGCTGCGGGCCCGGCGGGGATCGCCGGGGTCCTCGCGCAGGCTGGCGCTGAGCTGCAGCAGCCTGGCGTTGAAGGGAAGCACCAGCAGGCCGTAGAGCCAGCCGCCGCTGGGCAGAGCCACAACGCCGGCCAGACTCATCGCCACCGTCACCCAGCTGTAGCGGCGGATCGCCGCGGCCGTGACCTCCAGGCCCTTCACCACCGGCAGCATCGGGATGCCCACCGAGCGGTAATCCTCATGCAGGAGCAGCGCCAGGGCCCAGAAGTGGGCCGGCGTCCACACCATCACCAGAGCGAACAGCCACCAGCTGCTCCAGCCCAGGTGGCCGGTGGCGGCGGCCGCCCCCACCAGGGGGGGAATGGCTCCGGCGATGCCGCCGATGACGATGTTCTGGGTGGTGCGGGGTTTGAGCAGGGCCGTGTAGAGCAGCACGTAACTGCACAGCCCCAGCAGGGCCAGGGAGGCGGCCAGGGTGTTCACCCCCAGGACAAGCACCAGCACCGAGGAAACCGTGAGACCGACGGCCAGGGCAAAGGCCTGACGCTGGGCCAGCCGGCCCGAGGGGAGGGCGCGGCGGCTGGTCCGCTGCATGCGGCCGTCGAGTTCCTGCTCCCAGAGGCAGTTGAGGACACCGGCCGCCGCCGAGGCCATCGAGCCACCCACCAGGGTGCAGACCAGCCGCAGCGGATCCATGGGCCAGGCAGCGGTGAGGGCCATGCCGCCCACCGTGGTGGCCAGCAGAAGCGGGATCAGCCGCGGCTTGGCCACCTCGAGCCAGGCCGGCAACTTCACCGAAGGTCGGATCGCTGCCCGCGCCGGGGACGCGGCGATGGCCGACACGGCGCTGACACTAACCATGGGCCACCTCAGGACGGGTTGGGACGGAAGGGGAGAGAAACGACGATCCCCAGAGACCACCGAGCACCCCCACCAGCAGGGCGGCGGTGAGCTGGTGGGCCACGGTGACGGCGGGGACGGCCAGCTGGAGCCGCAGGGTGACGACCCCGAGGGCCACCTGGACCGCCACCAGCGCGGCGGCGGCCAAGGCCAGGCCCTGGAGCCGCCGGTGGCCGGCCGGCAGGGCCAGGGAACTGGCCGCCAGCAGCAGCACGGCGACGGCCGCCGGATAGGCCCCCTGGCGGTGCAACAGCAGCCAGCGGCAACCTTCCCCGGCCTGGACACAGAGATCGGCGGCCCAGCGGCTGGCCATGGCCCCACCCAGCAGGCACTGGGCGCCGACGAGCAGGGCCGCCAGAACGGGAAGGGGGGTCCACCAGCGCGGCAGGGATGTCGCCGCAACGCCGGCAGCCTCCGGTTCAGGGCGCTCCAGGCCCTGGTGCATGGCGCTCAGCAGGAGCACCAGGCTGAGGGCGGTGGCCAGGTGCAGGGTGACGGTGGGGGCCGCCAGCTGGCTGAGCACGGTGAGGGCCCCGAGTCCACCTTGCACCGCCACCATCGCCAGGGCCAGACCGGAACTCCAGGGCAGCCAGCCTGGGAAGCGGGCCCGGAACCGCAGGCTGAGGGCGAACAGCAGCAGGAGGGCGACGCCCACCAGGAAGGCGTCGAGGCGGTGGAACCACTCCAGGAACACCTGAAGGTTCCACTGGCGGCCCGGCCAGAGCACGCCGTAACAGAGGGGCCAGTCCGGGCAGGCCAGGCCGGCTTCCATCACCCGGGTGGCACCGCCGATGGCCACAAGGGCCACCAGGGCGACCACGAGGTGGGCGGTGAGCAGGGGCACCAGGCGCAGGGGCCAACTGGCCCCCTCTGAGGACCGTGGCCGGGACAGGATTTGCGCGGAGGGCGCCACGGCCATGAAGCAGGTGCTCTTTGGGCACCCAAGTTAGCGGCCATTCAAATATGTGCGAATCAGCACATCGTGCGAACTGAATGTGAAATTTCTCCGAAATTGCTTCTCTAGCTACAACGAACGCACGGCCCGCGAACGGCCTTCCATAAGCTGTTGAGCTCAGGGGCGCTCCACCCTCCCGAGCGCCGTCCCGCCGCTGCCACCGTGCCGATTCCCTCCTCCCTGGTCACCCTGCTGGTGGGCATGGCGCTCGTCCTGTCCGGCCTCTGGGTGGGCTACAACGTCGACCTCCTCCCGCTCGCCGCCAGCGCCAACGCGCCCGTCTACGACTCCCTGTTCCGGGTCCTGTTCATCATCGGCACGATCCTGTTCCTGGGCATCGTCGGCCTGGTGGTGTTCAGCCTGGTGCGTTTCCGCCGTCGGGCCGGCGACCAGACGGACGGTCTGGCGATCGAAGGCAACCTGCCGCTCGAACTGGTCTGGACGGCGATCCCGGCAATCGTGGTTCTGTTCGTGGGTCTTTACAGCTACGACATCTACCAACGGATGGGCGGCATGAGCAGCCTCAACGACCATTCCGCCATGCATCAAATGCCCGCGATGGAAACCATGGAGGCTTCGGTGACTGGCGCCGAAGGTGGCCCAGACCCTGCAGCCCGGGTCTGGGGGGGCATCGGCACTGATGCCGGGGAAACCAATGTGCTGCCGGTGGAGGTGACGGCCATGCAGTTCGCCTTCATCTTCCACTACCCGGAAGGGGACATCACCAGCGGTGAACTGCACGTGCCCAATGGCCGCCCGGTGGAACTGCGCATGAAGGCCAACGACGTGATCCACGCCTTCTGGGTGCCCCAGTTCCGGATCAAGCAGGACGTGATTCCCGGCCAGCCCACCGTGCTCACCTTCACCCCGACCAAGGCGGGCAGCTACCCGATCATCTGCGCCGAGCTCTGTGGTCCGTACCACGGCGGCATGCGCTCCACCGTGGTGGTGCACGAACCGGATGCCTACGACGCCTGGCTGCTGAAGAACAGCCCCGTGGCGGCCACGGTCGCCAGTGCCCCGAGCACCCCCACCGCCTGATCGTCCGCTCTCCAGGTTTTCCCTCCGCCCGATCGTTCCAGCCCCGATGACCGTCGCTTCCCCCAACGACTTCCAGGACAGTCTCCAGCCCCAGGGCTGGTTGCGCTATTTCAGCTTCAACCTCGACCACAAGGTGATCGGCATCCAGTATCTGGTGACCGGCTTCCTCTTTTATTTCATCGGCGGTGCCCTGGCGGGGGTGATCCGGGCCGAGCTGGCCAGCCCGATCTCCGATTTCGTCAGCCGCGAAACCTACAACGAAGTTCTCACGCTGCACGGCACCGTGATGATCTTTCTGTGGATCGTCCCGGTGGTGAATGGCGGCTTCGGCAATTACCTGATTCCCTTCTATGTGGGTGCCAGGGACATGGCCTTTCCAAGGCTCAATGCCGTGGCCTTCTGGATGATTCCACCGGCCGGAATTCTGCTGATCGGCAGCTATTTCATCACCGGGGCCGCCCAGTCCGGCTGGACCGCCTACCCACCGCTGAGCCTCACCACCCCCGCCCTGGGGCAGGTGGTCTGGATCGTGAGTGTCCTGCTGCTGGGGGGCAGCTCCATCTTCGGCGGCATCAATTTCATCGCCACCGTTCTCAAGCTGCGGCGGCCGGGGCTGAAGCTGATGCAGCTACCGATGTACTGCTGGGCGATGCTCGGCACCAGCATCCTGGTGGTGCTCTCCACCCCCGTGCTGGCAGGCACGCTGCTGCTGCTCAGCTTCGACATCGTGGCCCACACAGGCTTCTTCAACCCTGCCCTGGGGGGCAATGTGGTGGTCTACCAGCACCTCTTCTGGTTCTATTCCCACCCTGCGGTTTACATCATGGTGCTCCCGGCCTTCGGCCTGGTGAGCGAAATTCTGCCCATCCACGCCCGCAAGCCCCTGTTCGGCTACACCACGATGGTGTACTCAATCCTGGCCATCGTCGTGCTGGGTCTGGTGGTCTGGGCCCACCACATGTTCACCAGCGGCACGCCCCCCTGGATGCGTCTGTTCTTCACGATCGCCACCTCGTTCATCGCCGTGCCGACCGGCATCAAGTTCTTCAACTGGCTGGCCACTCTCTGGGGCGGGAAGCTGGCCCTGAACAGCGCCATGCTCTTTTCCTGCGCCTTCATCGTCAATTTCGTGTTTGGTGGCATCACCGGAGTGGCCCTGGCCCAGGTTCCCTTCGACATCCACGTGCATGACACCTATTTCGTGGTTGGTCACTTCCACTACATTGTCTATGGCGGCACGGTGTTCGTGATCTTCGCCTCCATCTATCACTGGTATCCGAAGTTCACCGGCCGGATGCTCAATGAGGATCTGGGCCGCCTGCATTTTCTGCTCACCTTCGTGGGCTTCAACCTCTGCTTCGCCCCCCAGCACTGGCTCGGCCTGAACGGCATGCCCCGCCGGGTGGCTGAGTACGACCCCAGCTTCACCACCCTCAACCAGATCAGCAGTGTGGGGGCCCTGCTGATGGCCATCAGCAGCCTGCCCTTCCTCTACAACGTGCTGGTGAGCGCCTTCCGGGGCCAGGTGGCCGGCGACAACCCCTGGAACGCCCTCACCCCTGAGTGGCTCACCACCTCGCCACCGCCGGTGGAGAACTGGATCGGAGCAGCGCCACTGGTGGAACACCCCTACGGTTACGGCGTTGACGAAGACGCCCTGAGCGTGGAGGCCGCCACCGGCAGGGACCTCTGGACCGGCACCGGTCGCCGCTGATCCCCCCACCACCATCCCCACCACGCCGTCCCCTGTCCGTCGTCCCATGACCAGCCTCGCCACCAGCACCAGCACCGTCGAAGCGGTCACCGCCGAGGACCACGGGGGCCATGCGGATCTGAGGCTTTTCGGCCTGGCCACCTTTCTGGTGGCCGACGGCATGACCTTCGCGGGCTTCTTCGCCGCCTATCTCACCTTCCGTGCGGTCAATCCCCTGCCGGCGGGATCCACCTATGAGCTGGAGCTGCTGCTGCCGTCGATCAACACGATGCTGCTGCTGGTGAGCAGCTACACCTTCCACCGCTCCGGCCGCAATCTGCTGCTGGGTCAGATGGGCCCCTGCCGCGCCTGGCTGCTGCTCACCGCGGGCCTCGGAGCCGCCTTCCTGGCCGGGCAGATGGTGGAGTACTTCACCCTGCCCTTCGGCCTCACCGACAACCTCTTCGCCAGCACCTTCTATGCCCTGACGGGCTTTCACGGGCTGCACGTCACCCTCGGGGTGATCTGCATCCTGCTGGTCTGGTTCCAGACCCGCCAAGGGGGTCGGGTCACCAGCGCCGCCCCCTTCGGGCTGGAGGCCGCCGAGCTCTACTGGCATTTCGTCGACGGTATCTGGGTGGTCCTTTACGGGATTCTTTACCTGCTCTGATTCCCTGACTGTTGCCTGTTCAGCACAACAATCGGCACAATCAATTCAGAAGTCTCCGTCTGACCGGCTGATGGGTGCCCAGAAAGGACCAGCCAATGAGGACAACGCAGGCGGAACCGTGATGCTGGAGGGCCAGGCGCTGCTGGAGAGGGCCCGCTCGCTCAGCAACCGGCCGGAGGACCAGATCGCCCGGGCCTGCGGCTATGTGGGGCCGAGCGGCAGGGTGCTCAAGAAGAATTTCTACCGAGCCCTGGTGGCGGCCAAGGGCTACACCCTGCCCTCGGGTAGCAACGGCGGCAGCGGTGCCAGTGGCGTCGGGAAGGGTCGTCAGGCTGAATTTCGCACCCGCGTGCACGGCAACGGCAACCTGCTGATCGGCCAGGCCTATACGCGGCGCATGGGGCTGGAACCGGGGCAGGAGTTCAGGATCGAGATCCACAAGGAAACCGGCTCGATCTGGCTGCTGCCCCTTGATGGCGCCGGCGACCCCCTCTCCTGAGCCGGGCCCTGCGGGCCGTCAGTCCGCTTCCGGGTGAAAGCTGGCGCTGAAACGCAGCAGGTCGATGCCGCTGAAGAGAAAACTGATCCCCACCAGGGTACCCACCACCCAGAGCAGGCTCCAGAACTTGAGCGTGAGGATCAGCAGCCCCAACGCCAGCGTCACCAGGCCATTCACCAGCCCCCAGCGCCAACCGGCGATGTGACGGTGGGAGGTGGCGACCAGGGCCTCCACCACCCCCTCCACCACAAACACCACGCCGATGGCCAGGGCCAGCCCAGCCATGGGGATCGCCGCCGCCGCCGGGCCGGAGGCCATCTGCTGGATCATCCACACCCCCAGGACCAGGAACAGGGTGGAGGTGACCAGACGCCAGAAGGTGACGACCTTGCTCAGCCCCGGGGAGCGCAGCAGGGAGCTGATCCACCCCACCAGGCCTCCCACCAGGAAGGCGATGGCCACCACAGCGGTGACCCACTTGGAGGCCAGCACGGGAAACACAAGGGCCAGGACCCCCAGCACCAGGAGCATCACCCCCTCCGCCAGGGTGAAGGCGCGCAGGGCCGCCCCCATGGCCTGGCGGGAGGACGGGGCTTCGGGGGTGAGCATCGGTGCCGTTGGCGCTGTCGTCAGCGTGACAAGGGAGCCCGCCACTGACCACGGGCGTTGATGACTCGCAGCATCCGCCGGGCTACCCCCAGCCGTGTTCGGCCAACCAGGCGGAGGAGAGCGTGGCCGCCGGCGGCGCCATCCCGGTCGGCCGCAGCAACCGCTCGGTGTACTTGGCCAGCAGATCGGCCTCCAGGTTCACCGTCTCTCCCACCCGGCGTCCCGCCAGGGTGGTGCCGTTCCAGGTGGTGGGAATCACGGCGATCCAGAAGCGGCTGCCGTCGGCCTCGCAGCCGGCCACCGTCAGGCTGATGCCATCCAGGGCCACGCTCGCCTTCTCGCACACGTAACGGCCGTAGGCGGGATCCTGCCAGGCCACCTCCAGCCGCCAGGCGTCCGGCTGCCGCTGGATGGCGGTGATCTCCCCGGGGCCATCAACGTGACCGCTGACCAGGTGGCCGCCGAGGCGGTCGGCCAGGCGCAGGGCCGGCTCCAGGTTCACCCAGCCACCGCCAGTGGCCCGCTCGGCCAGGGTGCTGCGGCCCAGGGTCTCCTGGCTGACATCGGCCCGGAAGCCATCGGCGAACAGCTCGGCCACCGTGAGGCAGACCCCATCGACGGCAACGCTGTCCCCCAGGGCCAGGGGGCCGAGGTCGGTGCGCACCCGCACACCGGCCGGACTCCGCTCCAGCCTGCCGATGGCCTGCACCAGTCCGGTGAACATCCCCTGAGGCGGCTGCACTGGCCATAATCGTTCCACGGGGACCATCACGTGCGAGGAGCGGGCCCGACCATGGTTGAAATGCGTGTCGCCGGGATTGCCCTGGATGCGGCCAGCCGAAGCCCGATCGTCCTACTGCGGGACCCTGCCGGCCGCCGGCAGGTGCCGATCTGGATCGACCAGGCCCAGGCGCAGAACATCCTTTCGGGCCTGAACAGGGAACGGCCTCCCCGGCCCCTTAGCCACGACCTGATGGCCAACCTGCTGGAGGCCGGCGGCTTGCAACTGGAGCGGGTGATCATCCACGCGATCGAGGACAACACCTTCCGGGCCGTGCTCAAGCTCCAGGACGGCACCGACCAGCCCATCGAGCTGGACGCCCGCCCCAGCGATGCCATTGCCCTTGCCCTGCGCACCGACAGCGGCATCTGGATGCTGGAGGAGGTGGTGGCCGATGCCTCGATCCCGGTGGATGCGGAGGCCGATGCCGAAGACCAGGAGGATTTCCGCCGCTTCCTCGACCGCACCAGCCCCGCCGACCTGATCCGCCACATCGGCCGAACGGTCGCCGAGCCCGATCTCGGCCCGGAGGAAGCCCCCGAGGGTGGCGGCCCTGGCGCCTGATCCCCAGGCGCCGCCACTGCCGGCGGCACGGCGACCGTTCGGACGCGGCAGGCCGGTGTCAGCGTTCACCCTCGGCACGATGCGGGCCCTGGACTCCCCGGAGGCCATGGACGCCGTTCTGGTGGCGGCCCTGGCGGCCGGAATCAACCACTTTGAAACCGCCCCTGCCTATGGCCCGGCCGAGGCCTTCCTGGGGCAGGGCCTGCAGCGGATCAAGCAGCGGGATCCGGCCAGCCACGCCGCCCTGGTGCTCACCAGCAAGCTGCTGCCTGGCCCGGACCCGGAGGAAGGCCGCAGCCAGCTGCGGGCCTGCCTGAAACGGCTGGGGATCGAACGGCTCGACAACCTGGCGGTGCATGGCCTCAACCGGCCGGAGCATCTGACCTGGGCCCTGACGGGGCCAGGCGCGGAGCTGCTGGCCTGGGCCACGGGAGAGGGGCTGGTGGGCCAGGTGGGCTTCAGCAGCCACGGCGACACGGCCCTGATCGACGCGGCCCTGGACAGTGGCCGCTTCAGCTTCTGCAGCCTGCACCTGCATCTGTTCGACCAGGAACGGCTGCCCCTGGCCCGCCAGGCCCTGGCGGCAGGGATCGGTGTGATGGCCATCTCCCCGGCCGATAAGGGCGGCCGTCTGTATGCCCCCCCGCCCGAGCTCGTGGACGACTGCGCCCCCTTCGCCCCCCTGGAACTCGCCTACCGCTTCCTGCTGGCCGAAGGGATCAGCACCCTCACCCTGGGGGCCGCCCGTCCCGAAGACCTGGCCTGGGCCGTTCGCCTGGGTGCCGCCGCCACTCTCCCCAGCGACAACGAACGCCAGGCGCTCGCTTCGGCGCTGGCACGCCTGGAGGCGGCCGGGAAGGAGCGGCTCGGGGCCGACCGCTGCGGCCAGTGCCGCCAGTGCCTGCCCTGCCCCAACGCCGTTCCGATCCCCGCCCTGCTGCGGCTGCGCAACCTGGCGGTGGGCCATGGCATGGAGCCGTTTGCGAGCGAGCGCTACAACCTCATTGGCCGGGCCGGCCACTGGTGGGAGCAGCTGGATGCCTCCGCCTGCGGCCGCTGCGGTGCCTGCCTGCCCCGCTGCCCGCACCAGCTGCCCATCCCCGATCTCCTGGCGGACACCCACCGGCGGTTGGCGGCCTCTCCACGCCGCCGTCTGTGGGGCTAGGCGGCAGCCACGGGGGCGGCACCATCCCACAGCTGCTGCAGCCTGCGGCGCTCGGCGGCGGCGAGGGGCGGCAAGCTGACACAGCGCTCCAGCACCGGCTGGGGGGGCAGCAGCAGGGCGGCGATCGCCGCCGGGAAGTCCGCCAGGGCCCGCTGCAGCTGCTCCCTGGGCAGGGGCGGCACCCAGCCCCCCGCCAGCAGGGCCGGCAGCAGGGGGGGCTCCAGGGCCTCCCCCAGCCAGTCCAGCGGCGGCTCCGGATGGGGACCGGCCGGCCGCAGCAACAGGTTCCAGCTCAGGGGAGAGCCGGCCTCGGGCAGCAGCACCTGCAGCCGGGGATCGCGGCGCAGCAGGCCCACCACCCGCTGCCGGGGCAGCACGGCGGCCTCGGCCTCGCCGGTGAGCAGCAGGCTCAGGCCATCCCGCTCGTCGTAGGCCAGGGCTGAGCGCCGCAGCCGCCGCAGCCGTTCCGGGTCCTCCCCCACCAGGGCGATCGTCACCCGGGGGGAGGAGGGCAGCACCAGCCGGCCGGCCAGGCTGGGGTCGAGCAGCAGATCCCAGCCCTCGGCCCG
>CALRQM020000017.1:0-47840 GCA_943370335.1 Bordetella parapertussis
GACGCAGTGGGATAATGGTCCCCAGTAGGCCTTCTCCCCCTCGGGGCTCTGGTATGAGTGGTGAGCGCGTCGGTTTTCGCTTTCAACACGCCGATGCTGTGGTGAAGCGCAATCCCCAGGGGCGATCTCGCCGTGGCTGGGTCATGGAACCGGTGGAACAGACCACCAGCCGGGGAACCAAGATGCCCGCCTATCGCATCCGCTGGCGGGACAGTGAACGTCCGGAGATCGTGCTGCAGCACATGCTGATCGCCGATCCCGACCCCACCCCGCCGCCCGAAGGGGTGAGCCTGGTGCCCCCGGTGCCCAAGAAGTAGCTCTCAGATCCAGCCGCGCCAGCGGTAGGCCAGCAGGCCCAGATGTTCCCGCATCGCGGTGGTGGTCAGCACCAGGGCCTCGGCGTTGGGTAGCAGCCCCATCACGCTGCCAGCCAGGGTGGGGGTGCCGAAGGATCTTCGGTCGGCGAGCTGGAAGTCGCAGGCCACCGGGATGATCCGGAACTCGGGTGCCGCCCGTCGCAGGGTGGCCAGCGAGCGGGGCAGGTGGGTGGCGCTGGTGACCAGCAGCAGGGAGCTCCAGCCCCGCTGCCGGGCCAGCCGCACAAGGGCGGCGGTCTCCTCCGCCGTGTTGCGCCCCTCTTCGCTGGTGACGATCCGATCGGCCGCCACCCCGAGGCTGGTGGCCAGGGCCTTGGCCAGCCGGGCTTCGCCGGCGGCCGGATCGTTGGCCATGAAGGTGACCCTGCCGCCGGTCACCAGCAGCCAGGGGGCCTTGCCCTCCCGCATCAGGGCCACGGCGCGCAGCAGCCGGTCGCCGGCCTCGTTCACCTCCACCCCCTGGCGGGGCGGGAGGGCCGGCCGTAACCCTCCCCCCAGCACCAGCACCGCATCGGCCCGGGGAATCGGGGAGGGCGTCAGCCGGGCGGCCCGTTCCTCCAGCCCCCACACCAGCTGGCGGCTGAGCAGGGGCGTGGCCGCCAGCCAGAGCAGCACGATCCCCACACTGGAGAGGACTGGACCGAAGCGGCGCTGGCGGTTGAGCAGGCCCGCGATCTGGAGCAGCAGGGCCAGGCCGAGGGGGTAGAGGCCGAGCGGCAGCAGTTTGGAGAGCAGAAAACCCATGGCGCGGCGCGGCTCAGCGCTGCTGGCGGCGCTTCAGCTCCTGCAGCTCCTGCTGGGCCTCGAACTGGGCCCAGTCGGCCTCAAGATCGGGGGTGGCGGCGGGGCCGGTGCTGCGCTGGCTGGAGAGCTCGGCCAGCTCCTGCTCAACACTGGCGAAGCGCTGGCCCAGGTCGGTGAGGGCCTGCCAGCGTTGGCGCCCCTGGTCCATCAGGCCCGCCACGTGGGCTTCGGCGCGGCCGGCCAGCTCCCCGGCCCCGGCGGTCCGGGCCCGGCCGATCCGTTCCTGCCACTGGCGGATCTCCTCGGCCAGCTTCAGCAGCTGCTGCCGCTGCTCCTCGGCCTGCTGCCGCAGGCGGACCCGTTCGGCCAGCAACTGCCGCTGGCGGTCGCGGGCGGCCTGGCCCCGCAGCAACTCCTCCTGCTGGGGATTGGTGCGCAGGAAGCCCTCCAGCTGCTGATCCAGCCGCGCCTCCAGTTCCTCCAGCCAGCTGCTCATGGCGTGGGTTCGCCGGGGGCGCGGGTGATCATGGGCGCTTCGATCTCCTCCTGCAGAGGGGTGATGGCCGCCTCGCGGGAGCGCAGCAGCAGCTGGGTGAGCCGGGCGATGGCCCCTTCGCCCAGATCCTGCTCGCCGATGCGATCGAAGGCCTTGCGGTACAGATCCTCGAGTTCCTCGATCAGCCCTTCGCGCACCCCGCGCATGGACTGGCGCTGCTCCTCCCTGCTCATGGATCGCTCCGCTGCTGTTCCGAGTCTGCCTGCACCAGCAGATGCAGGGCGAAATCGCCGGCCGGGTCGCTCCAACGGTCCACCCCCACCCAGCCGGCCGTGGCCGCCAGGGCGAGGAAGGCCTCGGGGGCGTACTTGTAGCTGTACTCCGTGATCAGCGCTTCGCCGGCGGCGAACGGCCAGCACCGGCCCGCCAGCCGCACCTCCAGCGCCCGCCGGCTCACCAGGGCCATGGCGATGCGGCCCTGCTCGGCGTCCCACCAGGCCCGGTAGTGGAAGTCGGGCGCCTGGAAGTCGCCGTCCAGATCGCGGTTGAGCCGGGTGAGCAGGTTGCGGGCGAAGGCCTCCGACCAGCCGGCCGCGTCGTTGTAGGCCGCCTCCAGCCGCTGTACCGCCTTGGGCTGGTCGATGCCGATCAGCAGGCGGCTGCCGCTCCCCAGCAGCTGGTGGAACTGGTGCAGCAGTGCCCGGGCGCCGGCGGGGTCGAAGTTGCCGATCGAGCTGCCCGGGTAGAAGCCCAGCAGCCCGTGGCCCTCCAGGGCTGGGTGGCCCGGCAGCTGCTCCAGGTGGCTGTAGTCGCAGCAGATGCCCAGCACCGGCAGGTCGGGATGGCGGCGCTGCAGGGCCCGGCAGGCGGGCGCCAGGTGGTCGGCGCTGATGTCGAGGGCCACGTAGGCGGCTGGCTTGAGGGCGCTGAGCAGGGGGCTGACCTTGCGGGCGCTGCCGGCCCCGAACTCCACCACCACGCCGGGGCCGAGGGCGGCGGCCAGCTCGGTCGCCCGCGCCTCCAGCAGGGCCGTTTCGGTGCGGGTGAGGCCGTACTCCGGTTGCTCGCAGATGGCCTCGAACAGCCGCGACCCCTCGGCGTCATACAGCAACCAGGCCGGCAACTGCTTCGGCTGGCGGCCCATGCCCTCGATCACCAGCAGGGCCATGTCGGCCGGCTCGGGATGGAGGTCGATCAGCATGGCTCGCTGGTGCCGTCCCGGGCCAGGCGCAGGCCGGCGGCCATCCAGCGGCAGTGGGGCGCGAAGAAGTTGCGGTAGGTGGGGCGGGCATGGCCCGCCGGGGTGAGGAAGCTGCTGCCCCGGAGCACGAACTGGGAGGTCATGAACTTGCCGTTGTATTCCCCCACCGCACCGGCGGCGGGTTGGAAGCCGGGGTAGGGCCGGTAGGGGGTGGCGGTCCACTGCCAGAGGGCCCCGAAGGACTGGGGCAGGGGGCGGCCGCCCGGCTGGGCGGCTTCCGTCACCACCAGCTCCCATTCGGCTTCGCTGGGCAGCCGGCCGCCGCTCCAGCGGGCGAAGGCATCGGCCTCGAACCAGCTCAGGTGCCGCACGGGCGCCTGGGGGTGGCGCGGCCGGCGCCCCGCCAGGCCGAATTCCCAGTCGCCGCGCCAGTAGCGCGGCGCGCACCAGCCACGCTCCTGCACCACCGCCCAGCCCTCGCTCATCCAGAGCTCCGGCCGCCGGTAACCGTCATCGGCGATGAAGGCGGCGTACGCCTCGTTGGTCACGAGGGTTTCGGCGAGGCTGAAGGGCTCCAGCCACTGGCGGTGGCGGGGGGCCTCGTTGTCGAAGTGGAAGCCGCCGCCTTCATGGCCGATCGCCACCAGGCCGCCGGGGTGGGAGCGCCAGCCGCCGTCGATTCCCGGCGCCCCGGCCCCGGGGGGCTCCAGGCCGTAGGCGGGCTCCAGGGGGTTGCGGCTGAAGCCGTCGAGCAGATCCATCAGCAGCAGCTCCTGGTGCTGCTGCTCGTGCTGCAGCCCCAGTTCCACCAGCTCCAGCAGGGGCCCGGCCGTCTCGGCTGGCTGGCGATCCAGCTCCAGCAGCAGCGTCTCCAGCCCGGCGTCGACGCGCCGGCGCCAGGCCAACACCTCGCCGATGGCCGGGCGGGTGAGCAGACCCCGCTGGGGGCGGGGGTGGCGGCTGCCGATCGCCTCGTAATAGGAGTTGAACAGGTGTCCCCAGCGGCGATCGGGCGTTTCATGGCCGCTCAGGTGGGGGTCCAGTAGGAAGGTCTCGAAGAACCAGGTGGTGTGGCCCAGGTGCCACTTGGCCGGGCTGGCATCGGCCATGCCCTGCAGGCAGAGGTCCTCCGGTTCGAGGCCGTCGATCAGGCGTTCGCTGTGCTGTCGTACCGCCTGGAGCCGTTGCAGGAGCTTGGTGCTGTCCGCCGGGGAGTGTGCCCTGGAGCCCATGGACCTGCCCTTCTCTGGGGCCGACCTTAGGGATGTTCCCTACGATCCGGCCACGCAGCCATGGAGAAGGCCAGCCGCATGGGAGCCCACAGCGATGGCATGACGACGGGGATCACCGAAGGCTTCAGTGGCGCGGTGGGCCGAACGCCGCTGATCCGGCTCCATGCCCTCAGCGCCCTCACCGGCTGCGAGATCCTCGGCAAGGCGGAGTTCATGAACCCCGGCGGGTCGGTGAAGGACCGGGCCGCCCTGGGCATCCTCCAGGAGGCGGAGGCCAGCGGCCAGCTGCAGCCGGGGGGCACGGTGGTGGAAGGCACCGCCGGCAACACCGGCATCGGCCTGACCCACCTCTGCAATGCCCGCGGTTACCGCTGCCTGATCGTCATCCCCGAAACCCAGTCGGCGGAGAAGATCGGCCTGCTGCGCAGCCTCGGCGCCGAGGTGCGCACGGTGCCGGCGGTGCCCTACAGCGACCCGGCCAACTACGTGCGCCTCTCTGGCCGCATCGCCGAGGAGACGCCCGGGGCCCTCTGGGCCAACCAGTTCGACAACCTCGCCAATCGGCGCGCCCACTACGGCAGCACCGGCCCGGAGATCTGGCAGCAGACCGGCGGGCGGCTGGATGCCTGGGTGGCCGCCACCGGCACCGGCGGCACCTATGCGGGGGTGGCCCTTTATCTCAAGGAGCAGGATCCGTCGATCCGCTGCGTCCTGGCCGACCCCTGCGGCAGCGCCCTGTACAGCTGGGCCACCGACGGCAGCCTGACAAGCGAGGGGACTTCGGTCACCGAAGGCATCGGCAACAGCCGCGTCACCGCCAACCTGGCGGGGGCTCCGATCGACGATGCCGTCAGGATCGATGACCCCATGGCCCTGCGCACGATCTACGGCCTGCTGTGGCAGGAGGGTCTGTTCATGGGGGGCTCGGTGGGCATCAACGTGGCGGCGGCGGTGGAAACGGCCCGGCGGCTGGGCCCCGGCCATCGCATCGTGACCGTGCTGTGCGACAGCGGTGATCGCTACCGCTCCCGCCTCTACGACCATGATTGGTTGGCGGGCCGCGGCCTCCAGCAACCCCAGCGCACCGGCGTGGCCCTGATTCCATGACATCGGCAGCCGCAGCCCAGGGCCAGGTGATCGGCGGCCGTTACCGGCTGGAGCGCTGCCTCGGCCCGGAGAACGCCGGGCCCCAGGGGGCGTTGTGGCTGGCCAGCGACCAGCTGGCCGCCGACGCGCCCGTGGCCCTGCGCCGCATCGGACCGGAGCAGGACCAGGCCCGCGCCAGGGACCTCTGGTCGCGGCTGCAGGGGGTGCTCCATCCCCAGGTGCCCCGCATCGGCGCCGTGATCGAGGCCGACGACCAGCTCTGGCTGGTGCGAGAGTGGCAGGCGGGCCGCACCTACCAGCAGCTGCTGGAGCTGCGCTCGGAACGCCAGCTGGTGTTCGGGGCGGGGGAGGTGCTGCTGCTGCTGCGCCAGCTGCTGCCGGTGCTGGCCGCCCTGCACAGCCAGGATCTGCTGCATGGGGACCTGAGTCCAGCCAACCTGCTGCGCCGCGACAGTGACGGGCTGCCGGTGCCCCTTGATTTCGGCCTGGTGCGGGGCAGCGCCGGCGGCAGCGCCGGGGAGCGGCTGCTGGGCGCCACGCCCGGCTACGCCCCGCCGGAGCTGACCAGGGGCGACCCCGCCCAGCCCTGGATGGATCTCCACGCCCTCGGGGTGGTGGCCCTGGTGCTGCTGAGCGGTGATGCCCCGGGGGGCCTGCTCGATCCGACCACGATGCAGTGGCGCTGGCCGGCGGCCCTGGAGGCCGAGCCCGACCTGCGGCACCAGCTGCAGCGCCTGCTCAGCCGCCATCCCGACGAGCGTTTTGCTTCGGCCGGGCAGGCCCTGGTGGCGTTCCAGTCCCTGGCGATGCCCGACAGCACGGGACCCGTGCCCAGGGCTGATCGCACTGTGATCCTGGTGCCCGCTGCGGCGCCGGCCCCGCCGCCACCACCGCCGCCGGAGCGGGAGCCGGCGGAGGCCATCGCCCGGGACGGGGTGGCCGCAGAGGCCCCCCGCCCGCCCGCGTCGCCCCGGCTGGGGCCCCAGCTGCCGCTCCGCATGGCGGCCCCGCCGCCGCCGCCGCCCGCCGCCGTGGCTGGCCCCGACAGCCTGCGGCGTCGCCACGAGGAACGGGAAGAGGCGGCCGAGGGGGGCTTCTGGCCGGTGCTGATCGCCCTGGTGCTGTCGGCGGTGGTCGGCACGGCGGTGGGCTGGTGGTGGCTGAGCCGCGGCAAGGTGGCCACACCGCCCCCCGGCGGGGTGCCCGAGCTTCCCAGCAGCCTGCCCCCCTCGGAGGTGGACCAGCGCCAGCAGCTGCTCAACCGCCTGCGGGCCATGCAGGTCGACCGGGCCTGGTTCCTCAGCCTGGTGGATGCGGCCCTGCTGGCCCAGTACCCCGAACGCAACGGCCGGCTCCCCTCCGACACCCTCGAGGACGCCCCGCTGCGGCGGGTCTGGAACGAACTGGCCGAGGAATGGCTGGCCCGGGTGGAGCAGCTGCCCCTGCCCCTGCGCCGGCGCCTGGGCAACTTCAGCGCCAGCGACTGGGAGGCGCGCCAGGCCGGTTTCGTGCGCCAGGGCCTGAGTCCGGCGGTGCTGCGGGAGCTGGTGTCGGCGAGTGTGCAGAACCTGCTGCCGAGCCGCGCCTCCCAGGCGATGCCGCCGGAGCCCTTCCGCCAGATCTGGTATGCCGCCGCCGATCTGACCCTGGAGAACCTCAGGATCGAGCCGATCGAGGCCCCCTCCGGCGCCACCCAGGTCCTGAGCGCCGAAGTGCCCGCCAGCGGCGCCCGGTTGTTCCCGATCCGGCTCCCCGCCGGCCATGGCCTGGCCCTTGGGGTCAACGGCTCCCCCCTGCTGCAGATGAGCGTCTTCTCCGCTGAGGGCACCCCGCTGGAGGCCAGGGGGCCGCTGCGGGTGGTGACCCTGGGCTCCCAGAAGGGCTCGCCTGTGCAGCTGCTGCTCACCAACGACGGCGTCGCCCCTGCCCTGATCCGGCTGTCGCTGCGGGCCGACCCGCCGGCCCCCACGCCCCCACCGGCCCCGGACGCCCCACCCGCCCCCGAGGAGACCCCGGAAACGCCACCCGTGCCGGCACCGGCCACACCTGGCGCTGCCCAGACGCCCGCCAGCCCGGCGGCCCCCGCCCCGCCGCCGCCGGTGGAACCCGCCAACCCCTGAGGGCGCGCCTCAGAGCCGGGCGACGGCGGCCCGGGTTTCCTTGGCGATCTGCTTGTTCTTTTCGTCCTGGCGCTTGTCGTGCAGCTTGCGGCCCTTGCCCAGGCCGATGGTGATCTTGATCCAGGAGCCCTTCAGGTGCAGGTTGAGCGGAATCAGGGTGAGGCCCTTCTGATCGAGGGAGACGCGCAGCTTGTCGATCTCGCGCCGATGGGCCAGCAGCTTGCGCACCCGCAACGGCTCGTGATTGAAGAACTTGCCGGCGTGGCTGTGGGGCGAGATGTGGACGTTGTGGAGCTGCATCTCGCCATTGCGGATCAGGCAGAAGCCGTCGCGCAGGTTCACCTGGCCGGCCCGGATCGACTTCACCTCGGTGCCGAGCAGTTCGATGCCGGTCTCGAGGGTTTCGAGAATCTCGTACTGGTGTCTGGCCAGACGGTTGTCAGCCAGCAGCCGGTTGGCCGGATCGGCGCTTTTGGCGCCACCGCCCTTCCTGCCGGGCCCCTTCGCCATCGCTTGTTCCTGGATCACCTGGGTGCTCCCCGACCCTAGGCAGCAGCCGGTACCCTCCAGCCATGGCGATCATCTCTTCGGGGGGAGTGGCCGGGCGTGCCCCGGGAGTGGGCGGGGGCCAGGCCAGCAGGGCCGCCTCGGAGCGCCTCGTCGATCCCACAGCCCGGCTCGAGGAGGAGCCGGTGGTGCGGGAGGACGGGCTGCGGCCCCGGCGCCTGGCGGACTACATCGGCCAGAGCGAACTGAAGCAGGTGCTGGGCATCGCCGTGGAGGCCACCCGCCGCCGCCAGGAGGCCCTCGACCACGTGCTGCTCTACGGCCCCCCCGGCCTCGGCAAGACCACCATGGCCCTGGTGCTGGCCGAGGAGCTGGGGGTGCGTTGCCGCATCACCAGTGCCCCGGCCCTGGAGCGCCCCCGCGACATCGTCGGCCTGCTGGTGAACCTGCAGCCCCGCGAGGTGCTGTTCATCGATGAGATCCACCGGCTCAACCGGGTGGCTGAGGAGATTCTCTACCCGGCCATGGAAGACTTCCGCCTTGATCTCACCGTGGGCAAGGGCACCACCGCCCGCACCCGCAGCCTGACGGTGGCCCCCTTCACCCTGGTGGGGGCCACCACCCGCGCCGGGTCGCTGAGCTCGCCGCTGCGGGATCGCTTCGGCCTGATCCAGCGGCTGGAGTTCTATGGCCTCGATGACCTCGAGGCGATCGTGGTGCGGGCCGCCGGTCTGCTGCAGCTGCCCCTGCGGCCCTGCGCCGCCCAGGAGGTGGCCCGCCGTTGCCGGGGCACGCCCCGCATCGCCAACCGGTTGCTGCGACGGGTGCGGGACGTGGCGGCGGTGGGGGGGCACGGCCAGATCGATGCGGCGCTGGTGGAGGAGGCCCTCTCCCTGCACCGGGTGGATGGCCGCGGTCTGGATGCCAGCGACCGTCGCCTGCTGCGCCTGATGCTGGAGGCCTACGGCGGCGGCCCGGTGGGGCTCGAAACCCTGGCGGCCGGGCTGGGGGAGGACCCCGCCACCCTGGAAGCGGTGGTGGAGCCCTATCTGCTGCAACTGGGGTTCCTGCAGCGCACGCCCCGGGGACGGATCGTCACCGCCGCCGGCCGAGCCCACCTCGATGGTCCTGCTGCGGTGGCGGCGTGAAGCACCGAAAGGCGGCGGTTCTGTCTGTGCTGGCCGGGCTGCTCGCCGTGCTCCTGGCCTGGGCGCCGGCGGTGCGGGCCGATTCGGGTGGGGCGGCGGTGTTGCCGTCATTACCGGTGCTGTTCGATCGGGCCCTGGCGGCCAGCCGTGAGGGGCGTTTCGGCGAGGCCCTGCCCCTGTGGGACGAGGTGGTGGCTCTGGCGCCGCAGGACGCCTCGGCCTGGAGCAACCGGGGCAACGTGCAGCTGGCCCTTGGGGATCCGGTGGCCGCGATCGCCGACCAGGACCAGGCCATCGAGCTGGAGCCCGCCAGCGCCGACCCCCATCTCAACCGCGGCACCGCCGAGGAGGCCCTGGGCCTGTGGCCGGCGGCCGCCGCCGATTACCGCTGGATCCTGGAGCGGGACCCCCTTGATGCTTCCGCCCTCTACAACCTCGGCAATGTGGACGGCTCCCAGGACGACTGGCCGGCGGCCCGCCAATGCTTCGAGGCGGCCGCCGCCGCCCGGCCCGGCTTCGCCATGGCCCGCTCCAGCGCCGCCCTGGCCGCCTTCCAGCTGGGGGACACCATCGCGGCAGAGAAGCAGCTGCGCGACCTGATCCGCCGCTACCCCCTGTTCGCCGATGCCCGCGCTGGACTCACGGCGCTGCTCTGGCAGAAGGGCGCCCGGGGGGAGGCGGAGAGCCACTGGGCCGCGGCTTCCGGCCTCGATCCCCGCTACCGGCAGGAAGAATGGCTGCTGCAGATACGGCGCTGGCCGCCCGTTCCCGTGCAGGCTCTGGCCCAGTTCCTGGCCCTGGCCCCCTGAACCGGCTTTGCCCCATCGGCTTCCCCCTCCGCCCATGACCCCGTTGTCCTTTTCCCCCATGGCCCCGGCTGATGCCACCTGGGAGGCGCTGGGGATGGACGCGACCCTGCAGGCGGCGTTGCCGGAGCTGATCCAGCTGCGGCGCCACATCCACCGCCATCCCGAGCTGAGCGGCCACGAGCAGCAGACCGCCGCCCTGGTGGCCGGTGAGCTGCGGCGCTGGGGCTGGGAAGTGCGCGAAGGGGTGGGGCGCACCGGCGTGGTGGCCGAACTGGGGCCGTTGGGGGCGCCCCTGGTGGCCCTGCGGGCCGACATGGACGCCCTGCCGATCGAGGAACGCACCCAGCTCGCCTACGCCTCCAGCCGCCAGGGCCTGATGCACGCCTGCGGCCACGACATCCACACCACCGTGGGCCTGGGGGTGGCGCGGCTGCTGGCCAGCGTGGCCGACCGGCTCACAGCCAGGGTGCGGCTGCTGTTCCAGCCGGCGGAGGAGACGGCCGAAGGGGCCGCCTGGATGCGCGCCGACGGGGCGATGGACGGGGTGCAGGCCCTGTTCGGGGTGCACGTGTTCCCCAGCCTGGCGGTGGGCACGGTGGGGGTGCGCAGCGGCAGCCTCACGGCCGCGGCGGGGGAACTGGAGGTGGAGGTGCTGGGCGAAGGCGGCCACGGCGCCCGGCCGCACCAGAGCACCGATGCGATCTGGATCGCCGCCCGGGTGGTGAGCGGCCTGCAGGAGGCGATCAGCCGCCGGCTCGATCCGTTGCATCCGGTGGTGGTGAGCTTCGGGCTGATCGAAGGCGGCAAGGCCTTCAATGTCATCGCCGACCACGTGCGGCTGCTGGGCACGGTCCGCTGCCTGGATCTGGAGGTGCACGCCCAGCTGCCGGGCTGGATCGAGGACACCGTCCATGCCCTCTGCCGCGGCCATGGCGGCGAGGCCCGGGTGCATTACCGCTGCATCTCGCCGCCGGTGCACAACGATCCGGAGCTCACCCAGCTGGTGGCCGACGCGGCCGTGGCCCTGCTGGGCCGCTCCCGGGTGCAGTGGCTGGAGCAGCCGTCCCTGGGGGCCGAGGATTTCGCCGAACTGCTGGCCAACACCCGCGGCACGATGTTCCGCCTGGGGGTGGCCGGACCCGGTGGCTGCTCGCCCCTGCACAGCAACAGCTTTGATCCGGACGAGGGCTGCCTGGAGGTGGGCATCAAGGTGCTGGCCCTCAGCCTGCTGCGTTGGATGCAGCGACCGGTTTGAACGCCCGTCGTGCCCCTCGCTTCCTGGCCGCCCTGCTGGCGCTCTCCGCGCCGCTGCTGATCCTGCTGGCCCTGCTGGTGCTGCTCACGCGCCAGGGGGCCGACCGGCTGCCGGCCCTGCCCGCCCTGGTGATCGGCTGCGGCCTGCTGGGCACCAGCGCCCTGCGCCGCCGCCGCCGCCGGGCCGAGCTGCTGCGGGCGCTGCGCCAGGGGCCACAGGCCTGAAGCGCGCTGCGCCAAGGTGAAGGATCCCCGCCGTGATCCCCGTGAGTGCGTCCACCCCCGATCTGGAAGCGGCGCGGCAGGCGATTGCTTCGGGCGATCCGAGCCGGGCGATGCCGGCTCTGGCGGGGCTGCGGGGGGTGGAAGCCGAGGCGGCCATCCCGCTGCTGCTGCTGGGACTGGAGCAGACCACCTTCGTGATCCGCTCGCTGGCCTGCGCCGGCCTGGGGGTGAAGCGCAGTGAGGTGGGCTGGCAGGCCCTGGAGACGGCGGTGCGGCAGGACGAGGACGCCAATGTGCGCGCCGAGGCCGCCAACGCCCTGGCCAGCTACGGGGTGGAGCGGGCTTGGCCCCTGTTGCGGGACGCCTTCGTGGCCGACGACCAGTGGCTGGTGCGCTGCAGCATCCTCTCGGCCCTGGCCGAACAGGAGGTGATGCCGCCAGCCTGGCTGCTGGAGCTGGCCCGGCTGGCCGTGGCCGATGCCGACGGCACGGTGCGGGCCGGTGGGGCCGAGATCCTGGGGCGCCTGGTGCGCGATGGGCGGGGGCCGGAGGCGGCCGAGGCGCGCGAGGCTCTGGCGGCGCTGCAGGGCGACGGCGACCACCGGGTGACGGCCGTGGCCCTGGAGGGCCTGCAGGCCTGACGGCTCGTGGGCCCTGGGTAAACGTTGCGATGAAGCCCTATCCCCATTCGGCCTTGCTAGGTTTCGAAAGTCACTAGGGGTGCCCGGCGCAGGATCCACCGATCGCTTCGCCCAGGGCTGAGATCACACCCTCCGAACCTGATCCGGGTCATGCCGGCGCAGGGAAGTGGAACAGGACCGTGAAACCAGTCTCAGGCCGCGCCCCCGCCCTTTGCCGTAGCCCGTCATGCGCAGCGCCTGGATCCAGAAGCGTCGTGGTCAAGCCAACGTCACCCAGCTGCACTACGCCCGCCAGGGCATGGTCACCGAGGAGATGGCCTTCGTGGCCCAGCGGGAAAACCTGCCCGAATCGCTGGTGATGGAAGAGGTGGCCCGGGGCCGCATGATCATCCCGGCCAACATCGAGCACCCCGGCCTGGAGCCGATGGCGATCGGCATTGCGTCCCGGTGCAAGGTGAACGCCAACATCGGCGCCTCGCCCAATGCCTCCGATCTCAACGAAGAGGTGGAGAAGCTGAAGCTGGCGGTGAAGTACGGCGCCGACACGGTGATGGACCTCTCCACCGGCGGTGTGAATCTGGATGAGGTCCGCACGGCGATCATCAACGCCTCCACGGTGCCGATCGGCACGGTGCCCGTGTACCAGGCGCTGGAGAGCGTGCACGGCTCGATCGAGAAGCTGGGTGAAGACGACTTCCTGCACATCATCGAGAAGCACTGCCAGCAGGGGGTCGACTACCAGACGATCCATGCCGGCCTGCTGATCGAGCACCTGCCGCTGGTGAAGGGACGGCTCACCGGCATCGTCAGCCGGGGCGGCGGCATCCTGGCCCAGTGGATGCTGTACCACCACAAGCAAAACCCGCTGTTCACCCGCTTCGACGACATCTGCGAGATTTTCAAGCGCTACGACTGCAGCTTCTCCCTGGGGGATTCGCTGCGGCCGGGCTGCCAGCACGATGCTTCGGATGCGGCCCAGCTGGCCGAGCTGAAGACCCTGGGTGAGCTCACCCGCCGCGCCTGGAAGCACGATGTGCAGGTGATGGTGGAGGGTCCGGGCCATGTGCCGATGGATCAGATCGAGTTCAACGTCAAGAAGCAGATGGAGGAGTGCAGCGAGGCGCCCTTCTATGTGCTCGGCCCCCTCGTCACCGATATCGCCCCCGGCTACGACCACATCACCAGCGCCATCGGCGCGGCCCTGGCCGGCTGGCACGGCACGGCGATGCTCTGCTACGTGACGCCGAAGGAGCACCTGGGCCTGCCTAACGCCGAAGACGTGCGGGAGGGCCTGATCGCCTACAAGATCGCCGCCCACGCCGCCGACATCGCCCGCCACCGCCCCGGCGCCCGCGACCGCGACGACGAGCTGAGCCGGGCCCGCTATGCCTTCGACTGGAACAAGCAGTTCGATCTGAGCCTGGATCCCGAACGGGCCCGCGAGTACCACGACGAAACCCTGCCGGCCGACATCTACAAGCAGGCGGAGTTCTGCTCGATGTGCGGCCCCAAGCACTGCCCGATGCAGACCAAGATCACCGACGAAGACATCGAGGGTCTGGAGCAGGTGCTGGCCGAGCAGAAGAAGGCCCAGGGTGAGCCGCTGGGGGTGTGATCACGGCTCAGGAGGTGATCACCGCCCTGGGCCTGGAGCCCCACCGCACCTGCGGCCTGGTGGCCCAGAGCTTCGTTTTCGAAGCGATCCCGGGTGGGGCCCTCTACTTCCTGGCCAGCCCGGAGCGGGGCATCCAGCTTCATCGCATCGCCCAGGATCAGGTTTATCACCACTACCTGGGCGATCCGCTGGAGGTGCTGCTGTTGTCCCCAGAGGGCAAGGCATCCCGCCATCGGGTGGGCAGCGATCTGGTGGCGGGTGAGCGGCCCCAGCTGGCGATTGCCGGCGGCACCTTCCATGCAGGGCGGGTGGCTGCCGGCAGCCCCTTTGGCTATGCGCTGCTGGGCACCAGTGTCTGGGGGCGGGTGGATGCGGAACTGGTGGAGCGGGTGGAGTTCGAAGACCTGGGGGAGATGTTCCCTGGTGCGCTGCCGGTGATCAGGGAGTTTGCGTCGCTCTGAGCAGCAGGTCTGGGCGGCTTGTCAGTGATGTCTGAAACCTTCATGTCCATCATGTCGCCGAAGACCCATGCAACTCTGGGTTGACCCGTGATCCAGTGATCCCTGCAATCGACCATGGCCAACGTCACCGAGATCGCCCCTGATCTGTTCCGCCTGTCGATCCATGTGCCGGATCTGGATCTGCAGTTCAATCACTTTCTGGTGCGTGACGAGCAGCCCCTGCTGTTTCATGCCGGTCTCAAGGGGATGTTTGCCGAGCTGAGCCAGGCGGTGGCCTCCCTGATCGATCCGGCAACGCTGCGTTATGTCGCCTGGAGTCATTTCGAATCGGATGAGATCGGCGGCCTCAATCACTGGCTGGAGCTCGCCCCGCAGGCCGAGCCGGTCTGCACGTTCGTCGGCAAGGTCGTCAGTGTGGACGACTTCGCCCTCCGGCCGGCCCGCGGCCTGGGCCCGGAGGATGTGTTGACCACCGGCCAGTACCGCTTTCGCTTCCACCCAACCCCCCACCTGCCCCACGGCTGGGATGCGGGCCTGTTGTTCGAGGAAACGCAGAACACCCTGTTCTGCTCGGATCTGCTGCATCAGTTCGGAGCGGTGGCGCCCATCACCTCCGAGGACCTGATCGGCCCGGCCCTGGCCGCCATGCGCCAGATGCAGCACGGCCCCCTGGCCTCCTACATGCCCTACACCCCCCAGACCGAAGGCTTGCTGGCTGGCTTGGCGCAGCTGCAGCCCAGCACCCTGGCCACCATGCATGGATCGTCCTTTGCGGGCGATGGCGGCCGCACCCTGGGCGACCTGGCGGGGGCGATGCGGGAGCTCTTCGGCGCCGCCTGATCAGGCCTCCCCGTGGGGGCCGGCAACAGGAGTTGCCCGCCACCACCGATGTGTTTATGGTCCAAGCGTCTTCGGTGACCGCATCGATTGGGCTTCCCTTTTCCCAATGGCGTCACGTCCTATCTGTACGGGGGGCTGTTCCTCGGACTGGGACTGATGGTCATGTACCTCAGCCTCGGCGTCAAAGCCGGAGCGAGTTCCTTCCTGAGCTCCACGCTCACCTACGTCACGCCGCTCAAGGCTGAGCGCGGCTCGCGCGACTGGCGCCTGCTGTTCGCCCTGGCCATGGTGCTCGGCGCCTGGCTGTACGCCGCGACCCACCAGGCCTTCTTCGTCACGGCCGTGGGCTGGTGGCGGCTGGCGCTGGGGGGTCTGCTGGTGGGCTTCGGCACCCGGCTCTCCTCGGGCTGCACCTCCGGCCACGGCATCTGCGGTGTCGCCTCGTTCTCGAGGGCCTCGCTGCTGGCGGTCGCCGTGTTCATGGCGGTGGCCATCGTCACCGCCCGGGTCGTGATGCTGCTGGGGGTGACCCCATGAAGCGCCTGTTCGCGATCCTCCTGGGTGGTGGTCTGTTCGGCTATGGGCTGGCCTGGAGCGGCATGGCCCGGCCGGAGGTGGTGCTGAGCTTCCTGCAGCTGCGTGACCTCGGCCTGCTGCTGGTGATGGCGGCGGCCCTGGCGGTCACCACCATCGGCTTCCGGCTGGCCCCGCGGCTGCGGCAGACCACGCTGCTGGGGCTGCCCTTCTCCCATGAGGTGAAGCCGATGCTGGCCGGGACCGTGCCTGGGGCGGTGATCTTCGGCGTGGGCTGGGGCCTGAGCGGCCTGTGCCCCGGGGCGGCGGTCGCCAGCCTCGGCATCGGCAACGGGCCGGTGCTGATCGGCCTGGCCGGGATGTTCGTGGGCGCCTACCTGCAGGGCGTGCTGGCGGAAAGCCGCCCCAAGCTGCAGGGTGGACCGCAGCAGGGTCCGGGCTGACGCCCCCGACGCGATGGCTCCCTCCGCTCCCTTCGCCCTGGCCGCCGCCGCCGGCGGTGCGCCGCTGCTGCTGCGGCAGCTGTTCGACGCCGAGACCAGCACTTTCACCTACCTGCTGGCGGATGTGGCCTCCCGGCAGGGGGTGCTGATCGATTCGGTGTACGAGCAGCATCTCCGTGATCTCTCCCTGATCCGCGAGCTGGGAATCCAACTGGTCGCCAGTCTCGACACCCACGTGCACGCCGACCACGTGACCGGCAGCTGGCGGCTGCACCGGGCTACCGGCTGCGCCATTGGCCTGGCCGCCGTCGCCGGGGCCGAGAACGTGACCCTGCCCCTGCGCCATGGCGAGCGGGTGAGCTTCGGGGGCCGCCACCTGGAGGTGCGCGCCACCCCGGGCCACACCGATGGCTGCCTCAGCGTCGTGCTCGATGACCACAGCCTGGCCTTCACCGGCGATGCGCTGCTGGTGCGGGGCTGCGGCCGCTGCGACTTTCAGCAGGGGGATGCGTCCACCCTGTACCACTCGATCACCGGGCAGATCCTGTCGCTGCCCGACCACTGCCTGCTCTACCCGGCCCACGACTACAGCGGCCGGGCGGTGAGTTCGGTGGCCGAGGAGAAGGCCTACAACGCCCGGCTCGGGGGCGAGGCCGACGAGCGCGACTTCGTGGGCTACATGGAGAACCTGCATCTCCCCCACCCCAACCGGATCTCCGTGGCCCTGCCGGCCAACCTGCGCTCCGGAAGGCCCGCTGACGGTGGCCTGGAAGAGGCGGACGACTGGGGACCGATCGAGCGTAGCTATGCCGGCCTGCCGGAACTGACGGCCGACTGGGTGGCCGACCACCGCGAGGCACTGACGCTGGTGGACGTGCGTTCCGAAGCGGAGGTGCAGGGCCCGGACGGTCGCATCCCGGGCAGCCTGCTGATTCCCCTGCCCGAGTTGCAGACGCGAGCCGGCGAGATCCCCACGGATCGTCCCACTGTGGTGCTCTGCCACTCCGGCAGCCGCTCCGCTCTGGCCACGCAACAGCTGCAGAAGAAAGGGCTCACACAGGTGGCCAACCTGCGCGGCGGCCTGCGGGCCTGGAAGGCGCAGGGGCTGCCGTTGGAGCATCCCTCGGTTCCTTGAGCCTGCGGTGGTGTTGAGGAGCCATCACAGCATCGACGTCTCAGCCCATGCCTCCGGTCTGCAGGAAGAGGTGAAGCAGAGGAAGCTGGCGGTGAAGGTCTGCGCCGAGTCGTTGGTTAGCCTGGAGAGGCCAATCCATGTGCTCGGTCCTCTGGTCACGGACATCGCCCTCGCCGCCGACCACATCACCAGCGCCATCGGCGTGGCCATGGCCGGTGGGCACGGCAAGGCCATGCTCTGCCACGTGACGCCGAAGGAACACCTGGGCCTGCCCAATGCGGAGGATGTGCGCGAGGGGCAGATCGCTTACAAGATCGCCGCCCATGCCGCCGAGATCGCCCGTCACCGTACCGGCGTCCGCGACCGGGATGCTGAGCTGAGCCGGGCCCGCTATGGCTTCGACTGGAACAGGCCGTTTGATCTGAGCCTGGATCCGGAGCGGGCGCGCGAGTATCACCACAAGACCCTGCCGGCCGACATCTACAAGCAGGCCGAGTTCTGGTCGATGTGCGGTCCTAAGCACCGCCCGATGCAGACCACGATCACCGATGAGGATCTGACGGAGTTGGGGAAGGTGCTGCTGCTGCAGAAGCCCTGATGGAGACAACTCTTCTGTCTGCGTCTGGGCATGACTGGTTGGTTGTGGGCAGCGATGGTGCGATTGGGAGTGAGCTGACAACAGCGCTTCTCCTATCGAGTCCGACTCCAGGCGTTAGTGCCGTTCGAAAAGGTCATCCGCACGATTCCTACCGTGAGACAGTCACGGATGTGCTCAGGGCGAGACGCGACAGCGGTCGCCCACTGCGGCTTCTTTTTTGTGGTGGAAAGGGAGGATTTTCCTTGTCTAAGGAGAGTGCCGAGAAGCAGCATGAGGCCTTCGATCTCTTTTGTCGCGACATTGGCAGCTCATTTGACTTGGAGAAGTTTGTGTTTATCTCTTCTTTAGGGGCGCGCTGTTCGCAGCTGGTTTCGCATTATTCCAGTTTGATCGAGGATAACGAGCAGACTGTGCAGAATGTATTCCACGGCCGTTCACTGATCCTCAGACTTCCAAGTATGTACGGTTACAGCTTTCGAGCTCGCCGCTTTCATGGTCTAGTTGGGATAATGCTTCGTAACCTCAGAATTCGGCGTCCTACGGGCATCTATGCACGCCTGGAAACCCGTCGCAACTACCTCTCGATCCATCGCCTTGCGCCTCTACTTGTGCGTCAATCCAGCCGTGGTGGAGCCCTTGATCAGACTGGAATTCTCAATGTCCAATCGACAGTGGGCTTGTCGATCCTTGATGTATGTACCCATTTTTTTCGTGCCATTAAGCAGCGCCCGATCTTGAAGTTGGTGCGCCATTCGCAGTTAGATGAAGAACATCATTACCCAAGCAAGCTGACGGATGCTAAATTATGCGTAATTGATCCAATTGGTGAATGGGTGAGTCTGCACTGGAAGCGGTCTGCCCCCTTGTCACCGTTGTAGTTCCTGTCTACTCAGGTCTTCGCTCCCTTCCCGAGCTATTGCACCGTTGCGACAGTTTACGTCAGGGCTTAGGAGATGTGCCCAAGGGGTTGCTGCATGAGTTGATCTTCGTCTGCGATGAGCCGATGGATGGCTCCGAAGCTTTCTTGCTTGAGCAGGCGAGGCACAAAGGCTGGGTTCAGGTGGTCTCGTTGGCGCGGAATGGCGGCCAACATCTGGCGACTGCCGTTGGCATCCTTTATTCGTCTGGAGATTGGATTCTTACCATCGACGAAGATCTTCAGCATCCACCTGAGTTGGTGACTCAAGTTTTGAGTGAGGCATTGCGTCATGGAATGGACCTTATCTACGTCAAGTCGACTACACGTGTTCATGCCTCAAGCATTTACCGGGATCTGGCTTCAAATACGAGTAAGATATGCATGAAGCTGTTTACGCGAGAGGATTATTCGATTATTTCCAGTTTTCGGTTGATTCGAGGCGAGGTTGGGCGGGCGATTGCTATTTCTATTGATGAGAAATCCTACTTGGATGCTGCCCTCTTCTCAGTCACCAGCGCAAGAAGGCGAAGTGTTTTTTATGCGACGCTGAGTGATCATCGTGATGCTGGAGCTAGTGGATACAGCATCAAGAAACTTCTTCGACACTTCGGTCGACTCATCATGTCTGCTGAGTTCAGCGGCCTGAGAATGATGACGACATTGGGGTTGGTGATCGGCGTTCCACTGCTCGTATTGATGACGCTGTTGCTTGTACTTGGATCTCTGCAGGGAACACAGCAGATTGCGCCAGGTTGGCTCAGTTTGTTCTTTTTGGGAGTCACGATAATTAGCGTGTTGATGGTGTATGCGGTCTACTCGCTGAAGCTACTGTCAGTTTTATTTTTGCGTTCCAGTGGGTCACCTCAGTTTCTTGTGGTAAGACGCGAATTTGATCAATTTCATCTTGATTGTCTGCGAACACGATCATGACGACCCATGACTTCGCTATCTCGGCCTAAAGGCGTTGCGCCGGTATCCACAAAGGTAAATCTTGACTGGCCAAAATAGCTGAGCACCACGAAAATAGAAATGGCCAGTATCTGCGATGCTATAGCCGGAAGGATGCTGAGGCTCGATTTTAGGACAAGGAGATTAATTCCATAACATGTCGTTATCACGACAGAATAGGTGGCAGCACTCCTCCATGAAGGGCGTTGTCTGAACGTAAATCTGCTGTGGGCAACATAGCCGATCAAGGCGGCCACCCCATACCCCAGCATATTTGACATCACTGGTTTCCCCGTGAGAATTTGAAACCCAAGTATCCAGGCATAACCATTGATGGTATTAAAGATGCCTGTCCATAAAAATCGATTGAACTGTTTATCCAACAAGATTTCGTCCATGTCCTGGCTGGGCGGTGAAGAAGTATTGACCGCCCAAAGGGCACCAGTGCAAGACACGTTCCATGGATCGGAAAGGTTTGAGCTTCGGCGGAACAAAGCTGATGTAGCGAAGTTGGAGTCCTTGCCAGCCTGCCTTGGTCATGCGATGCCGCAGGGTACGGGGCGAAATCAGGCTGACCCCTTCATCAAAGGGACATTCGTTCACAATCTTACGTGTAATCGGGTTTGCAGGATTGTGCTCAAAGATGGCCAACTGGCCAGAGGGGGAACATAAATGCCTGAGTCGCTTCAAAGTGGTCACGTGCTCTTCCACCTCAATGTGATGGAATACACAGCTAACAAAGATTAGATCAAACTGTTGCTCATACGCTGATGTCATCAGCTGCTCCAAGTGGACTACTTTTACGTTGCAGTCTGAATGCTCTCTTGCTGCGGCCTCCAGGCTTCCCCTGGATTGGTCAGATCCTGTGATCGCCGCGCTTGGGAAGGCGAGTCGCAGTGGCCGTAGGCACATGCCAACACCACACCCATAGTCCAGTATGTTAGCGGGATTAGGATGGCATTTCATCCTTCGGGAGATGTGGCCAACTTTTTGAGTGGCAAAATAACTGGCTGACTCAAGGCTCTCTCCAGTGCTCTTCGCAAGGACGGCTCGGTAATTCTCTGAGTAGGCATCAAAGTTGGCTTTCATTCGGTCTCGACTGCTGGTGAATTAACCTATCATTCCTACTGAGAATCCTGGCATAGTGGATGAAGTTTAATGTGGAAGCGTCTTCACATCTTTGGCTATAGCACTTTGGGTTGCGTACAATTCTGATTGATGGAAAACGTGATTCAACGATGTCATGTCCCAAGCTTGTGATCTGTTGGCGGATCGTGCATCATTTTTCAATGGCCATGATGCCGAAGACGCTTAATCGCGGATCGGAAGGCCCAAGTCGCGGGATTTCTGACGAGTTCCCGCTGTCACTGACTGAGTTGGCGACAAGTGTAAAGTCTCGGATAAGAACCGAATCTGGTTGGCAAGAGCGTAGCTTGCTGCCTATAGAACGAGAAGCGGATATCTCCTCTAGTTGTTGCTTCTTGCCGTCAGCGCAATCTAGCTGCAGGGAAAGAGATTTCACTGAAGGGCTAGGCAGAATGATCACATCTATGTTGACAGGAAGTGACTTGATCTTGTTTCCGCCAAAGTCTAGTGATTCGCCAATCCTACTTGATTTTGACCATGCCAGTGCGGAGCCATCATTCTGGATCTCAATACCATGCCATTGAGATGCTCGGTCGACAAGAAACTCGCCCATCAAGTCTTTTGTATTTCCACGGAGCCTGCGAGTCGTTGTCGTCAAGAGACGATCAAATTGACGAACAGACTCTGGCTGTTTCATTGAGATTGCAACAAATTGATCTGAAGTGACGTGGCAGTGTGCAGACCTCTCGCATTCTGAGATCAATCTTTCCGAGCCTAGCCATATCTTGTTAAGGTCTAGAATGAACCATTCGTATCCCAGTTGTCTTGCTAGGGTAAGTTCTTGGGAGAGTCCATCTGCACTTGCTTTACTGAAAATCACATCTGCAGGCGAGTTCTTGAATGCACCGTAGTTGATCTTGTAGTTCGCGCATCTGTCTGTTGTTAGGAGCCCTAAATATTCGTAATCTCCTAGGCCACGTGAGTCTCCTTCAAGAGGCATTTCTGGAAATCTGCGATACGGAGCAATCCATACCTTCTGTTGTGGTTTATTGCTGCATTTTCCAAGCTGATTCGGATTGTTGCCGAGAAGCTGATTGAGAGTCGTAGATCGAGAGCTGATAGGTGTTGTTTTGCCGTAGACATTGGTTGTGCCTAGGCCTCTGGCATAGTTGGAATGTTTCTTATTTATGTCTTTGCTGTAAAGAATTTCCAGCAACCAAACGATCAGCACCAAAGTAGGTAGGGCTAAAGTCTTCACTGCTGAAAGAATTCTTTGGGCTTGGTTCATGGCAGTTACTGCATCTTCATGATAAGCCACGCTCTATTCATTCTCTGTTCTACCCACAAGGCGACAATTAAAACTGCTGGACCATATACATACGGCAAGAACCGGTTCAGTGCCCGAAGCTGTGGAGATACCAAGACCGCAAACAATGTGCCAAGACTTCCAGGAGTGGTGCAAAGCAAACAAATAATGAGTGAAATCAGAAAGACCGTGCTACTAGCCTTTCTTAATGAGTAGCAGCTTTGCTGTTTCTCAGATTCTGGTCGATGACTGAATAGCTTGATGGAGAGCAAGGCGGCAATAACGATCAAAAGACTGCCTTGCGAGCCAAATGGAGTTTCATTCATGTGAAGTCCAGCACTTTGAAGTGCGGAAAAAAGCTCTTGTCTGTAAATGGGCGACTGGAATAGAGTCAACGGCCAAAAACCGTAGCTAAACTGTTCACTTGGTAATCGAGTGGTCGCTTCAATTGCCCACTTGGGTATGTGCCATAAAAAATACTTTGAGGCGAGAACTGATAGATTGATTCCTATAAAGCCTAGCCCAATTGCTAATGACGCAAATCGCACCTTCTGATTGGCTAGTTTCCCTGACTCTGACTCAATAGGCCAATATCCCTTTGGACCGAGAGTCCTCCATGACATCGCTGAAGCAACTAGTACTGAGCCAAAGACCGCATAGTACTCTTGAGAGGTAAATGCTAGGACTCCAAATAATAAGCCAATGCAGAAGTGCTTTAAGATGACGAGCTTGGATTCCACGTTCTCGTCTATGCGTATGGAAAGGATGGCTACGCTACATGCAACTGAAGGGAGTACTGGCCAAAGTTGTGATAGGGGAAGATGCCCAAAGCGGGAAAACGAGCTTGGGGCTAAGCATAAGCTTAATGCGCAAAAGAGACTGCTAAACTGGCTTATTGATGCCAGTCTGCATGCTAGGTATCCAGTAGTCAAGGTAAGGGTTATACCGATTGCGAGGAATACCTGCAGGCTATTCATCGGCAGCTTTGTTGATAGCAAGCATGAAACTCTGTAAACAGCAAGCTGAGGAATGCTGGGTGCAAAAGTTCCGAGTGAAAACTGAATGCTGTTTGGATTCACTGGCCATCCAGGCCAGTATCTTGCGCCCATGCATGTCTTTTCAATAAAATATCTTTCCACGCTAATGTCTCCAGTTGGCATTGGCCGCGCTAAGCGGTGAAAGCCATCGCGCCATGCATAGAGACAGATCGCAACTGCAAAACAAACCGCAAGAATCTGGATGGCAACGGATGCCAGTCCAACGCTTTTCTTCTGCCGCTTAGCCATGTAGGTGTAATCAGGCATTGGGCTGGTGCGGTAGTTGTCTGAGTTGGAAATTCATAGCCTACTTGTTTCCAGGGATTCCAGCGACGATATAAATCAGACTTTACACTGAGATGCTGGACGTTGCAAGGGTGCGGGCCTATGGAAATGGCTTCGGAGATGGTCTGTATTGTTGCTCAGATCCGCGGTTTAGCGAGGCATTTTCCTTGCGCCAGAGTTATTTGAGCCATTGTGGGATCACATTCCAAGCGGCAACGGACTCTTTCTTGTATTGCATTTTCGAGGCAAGTGTAGAATTGCCATGGCTGCATCCGGACTCGTTGGCCGCTTCCTCTCAAATCAGGGACTTGAGTGTTTGCCTCCGCTCCTGATGACGATCTTGGCCTTGCCAGTGTCTGGATTGTCTTTAATTTTGGCCGCTTCCCTCGGACGGTCTGAGCTCAACAGATCATTCTGCATGGGCCCATCTTTCGCAGGAGGCGTAATGTCTTGCTCATTTCCTCGCTCCGATCTGTCGCAAGCCAAGCGAAGGCCATGGTTGATGATTGTAGGCGTTTTCATGGAATGCCCTGCGCAGCATCAGGATCTAGCTGCCTCCTTTCGTGAGAAACTATTCGATCGTCGAAAACTGCTTCATTTTTGTGATCGATGGTCTTGAGCGCTTGGGAGATGGTGTCTCTGCGATGGGCGGCTTCACCGGAAAGACTTCAGTGGATAGTGGAGAACCTGTAGACGTGGAGATCATCTGATGCTAGCCGTTGATGTACCTGACAGAGGAGATTGGGTAGGGCTTGCGTTCACGTCTCATGTCGGGGGCGAGCAGGTGGGATATCGCCCGGCTCGGACCATGGCGACAAAGTCGTACAACAAGAAAGTGGGCTTGGCGCTGGTCTGCCCAGTGAAACCACCGATGCAGGGATATCCCTTTGAGGTTTGCCTGCCCAATGGCCTCGAGGTTGGTGGCGTCCTTCTTCTGATCAACTCAAGAGCTTGGAATGGTGCGCACGAAAAGCCAGTCCGATTGGGCGTGTACCTGAACTTCTTGTCCAACCCGACGCAGAGAGTATTCTGCTGCTGCTGGATCCAGACAGCTAGGGCCACTCCACGGCGTCAAGAACCAGCGCTGGAGAAGCACATCCTTGATGGACACCTGCGCCGCTTTGACCGCCTTCCCCAACGTTAGCGGAGGAAGTCGGCTCGATCCTGCCCGGACGCCGCTGCCACACGGGCACCTGGCCGACGCGTCCCTATGCGGCCGGGGCCTTTTGCTAGGTTGCGGGAGCGTACTCAGCTCTTTGTCAGGGAGTTGGGAGCGCGGCAGCCTCTCCCTCCCCAGCTTCCTTCTAGATGAAAGCCGTTATCCTGGCCGGTGGACTGGGCACCCGACTGGCGGAGGAGACCCACCTGAGGCCCAAGCCGATGGTGGAGATCGGCGGCAAGCCGATTCTTTGGCACATCCTCAAGATTTACAGCCACCACGGCATCAACGACTTCATCATCTGTTGTGGCTACAAGGGTTATGTGATCAAGGAATACTTCGCCAACTATTTCCTTCACACCAGTGATGTCACCTTCCATATGGATCTCAACCACATGGAAGTGCACCGCCAGAAGGCCGAACCCTGGAAGATCACCCTGGTCGACACCGGTGACGCCACCCTCACCGGCGGCCGTCTCGCCCGGGTGCGCAGCTACCTGCCCGACGACGAGTCCTTCTGCTTCACCTATGGCGACGGCGTCGCCGATGTGGACATCACCGGCCTGATCACCCACCACCAGCGCCAGGGCCTGCAGGCCACCCTCACCGCCGTGCAGCCCCCCGGCCGCTACGGCGCCCTGCACCTCGACGGCGATGTGGTCACCGATTTCGAAGAAAAGCCCGACGGCGACAACGCCTGGATCAACGGCGGTTTCTTCGTGCTCGAGCCCGCCGTGATCGACCTGGTCGACGGCGACGACTGCATCTGGGAGCAGGCGCCCCTCAAGGCCCTCGCCACCCAGGGCCAGCTGAACTCCTTCAAGCACCGCGGCTTCTGGCAGCCCATGGACACCCTGCGCGACCGCCAGCGGCTGGAGGATCTCTGGCAGCAGGGCCGCGCCCCCTGGAAGATCTGGAGCTGACCATGACTGTCGGCGCACCCAGGCGGGCCTGGCAGCGACCCGATCCCTCCTTCTGGCAGGGCAAACGGGTGCTGCTCACCGGCCACACCGGCTTCAAGGGCAGCTGGCTGGGTCTCTGGCTCTGCGAGCTGGGGGCCCGCGTCACCGGCTTCGCCATGGCGCCGGACACCGATCCCTCCCTGTTCGACCAGCTGGGCCTGGCCGGCCGCCTCGATCACCACGTGGGCGACCTGCGCGATCCGGCCGCCCTCAGCGAGCTGGTGGCCGCCGTCCAGCCGGAGGTGGTGCTGCACCTGGCGGCCCAGCCCCTGGTGCGCCGCAGCTACGCCGAGCCGGTGCTCACCTGGGACACCAACGTGCTGGGCACCATCCACCTGATCGAGGCCCTGCGGCCCCTGGCCCATCCCTGCGCCGCGGTGCTGATCACCACCGACAAGGTGTACCGCAACAACGAATGGCTCTACGGCTACCGGGAGAACGACCCCCTCGGCGGCCACGACCCCTACAGCAGCAGCAAGGCCGCTGCCGAGCTGGCCATCAGCTCCTGGCGCGCCAGCTACTGCGGATCCCTGCCCCACCAGTCGCCCCACCTGCGCCTGGCCAGCGCCCGGGCCGGCAACGTCATCGGCGGTGGCGACTGGGCCGCCGACCGCATCATTCCCGACACCGTCCGCTCCCTGCGCGTCGGTGAGCCCATCACCCTGCGCAACCCCGCCGCCACCCGCCCCTGGCAGCACGTGCTCGAACCCCTCGGCGGCTACCTGGCCCTGGCCGAGGCCCTCGCCGAGCCGTCCGATGGGCTGGCCATGGCCGAGGCCTTCAACTTCGGGCCCCAGCTGGAGGCCAACCGGCCCGTGCGGGAGCTGGTGGAGCAGGCCCTGCACCACTGGCCCGGCACCTGGATCGATGCCTCCGACCCCACCGCCCCCCACGAGGCCGGCCTGTTGAATCTGGTGGTCGACAAGGCCCACCACCGCCTCGGCTGGTCGCCCCGCTGGGATTTCGCCACCACCACCGCCCGCACGCTTCAGTGGTACCGCCGCGTGATCGAAGCGGGCGACGACCCCGTGGCCTGCTGCCTCGACGACCTCACCGCCTATCTCGCCTGCTGCCCGCCGGGCCGATCCACCCCATGACCGCCGACCTCGACCAGCTCAAGCAGGAGATTCTCCGGCTCACCCGCGACTACGCCCGCCGGGCCCACGCCGGCTTCCGTCCCGGCGACGACCCGGACCGCACCCCCCACGCCGACGGCCAGACCATCCCCTACGCCGGCCGCGTCTTCACCGAAGACGAGGTGGAAGCGGCCGTGGGCACCACCCTCGACTTCTGGCTCACCCTCGGCAGCGAAGGCGCCGCGATGGAGAGCGAGCTGGCGGCCTTCCTGGGCGTCCGCCACAGCCTGCTGGTGAATTCGGGCTCCTCCGCCAACCTCGTGGCCATCTCGGCCCTCACCTCCCACCGCCTGCCCGCCGAGCGGCGCCTGCGGCCCGGCGATGAGGTGATCACCGTGGCGGCCGGCTTCCCCACCACCGTGGCGCCGATCCTGCAGGTGGGCGCGGTGCCGGTGTTCATCGACGCCGATCCGGTCACCGGCAACGCCCGCTGCGACCAGCTGGAAGCCGCCTTCACCCCCGGCGTCACCAAGGCCGTGATGATGGCCCACGCCCTGGGCAACCCCTTCGATCTGGCGGCCGTGCTGCGCTTCTGCCGCGCCCACGACCTCTACCTGGTGGAAGACAACTGCGACGCCCTCGGCTGCTCCTATTCCATGCCCCGGGAGCTGGCCGAATCCCTCGGCTTCTCCGAAAACAGCCCCGGCCTCGACGAGGGCCCCGACCGCGTCATCCGCTGGACCGGCACCTGGGGAGACATCAGCACCCAGAGTTTCTACCCGCCCCACCACCTCACGATGGGCGAGGGCGGTGCGGTCAACATCGTCCGCGACCAGAAGCTCAAGGTGGTGGCCGAGAGCTTCCGCGACTGGGGCCGCGACTGCTGGTGCCCCTCCGGCAAGGACGACACCTGCGGCAAGCGCTTCGACTGGCAGCTGGGCGAACTGCCCGCCGGTTACGACCACAAGTACATCTACAGCCACCTCGGCTTCAACCTCAAACCCCTCGATCCCCAGGCCGCCATCGGCCGGGTGCAGCTGCGCCGCCTGCCGGAGTTCATCGAGGCCCGCAAGCGCAACTGGCAGACCCTGCGCGAGGGGCTGGTGGCCACCGAGCACGTGCTCGAGTTCTCCCTGCCCACCCACGCCACCGGCTGGGATCCGGTGGCTGGCTTCTCCTGGGACGCCAGCGGCTGCCGCACCGACTGCTCCTGGTTCGGCTTCAAGATCTCGGTCAAGCCCGACGCCCCCTTCCGCCGCACCGACCTGGCCCGGGAGCTCGATGCCCACCGCATCGGCAACCGCATGCTGTTCGGCGGCAACCTGGTGCGCCAGCCGGCCTTCGTGCAGCTGCGGGCCGATCGCCCCGACGCCCTGCGGGTCGTGGGCGACCTGGCCGGCGCCGACGCGATCATGGTCGACACCCTGTTCCTGGGCACCTATCCGGGCCTGACCGCCCCGATGCTGGCCAAGGAGATCGCGGTGATCCGGGCCTTCTGTCAGGCCTGATGCGGCTGTTCCTCACCGGCGGCACCGGCTTCATCGGTTCCCATGTGCTGGCGGCGGCCCTGACGGCGGGCCACCAGGTGCGGGCCCTGCGCCGCAGCCCCGCCTCCGCCCCGGTGATCCCCCTGCCCCGCCAGCCCCGGTGGTGCGAGGGGGATCTGCACACCCTCCCGGCCTCCGCGCTGGAGGGGGTGGACGCGGTGCTCCACCTGGCCTCGGCGGGGGTGAGCCCGAAGCAGGTGCCATGGGCCGAGCTGGTGCAGGCCAACGTGGCCGGCAGCCTGCGGCTGCTGGAGCTGGCGGCGGACGCGGGGGTGCGCCGCTGCGTCGTCACCGGCACCAGCCACGAGTACGGCAACGCCGCCCGCCGTTTTGCGGCCATTCCCCCCGACGCCCCCCTGGAGCCCCTGAGCGCCTACGGGGCCAGCAAGGCGGCGGCCTTCCAGCTGCTGCGGACCTTCTCCATCGAGCGGCGCCTGGAGCTCTTCTACGGCCGCATCTTCACGGCCTATGGCGAAGGCCAGTTCGCCGGCAACTTCTGGCCCTCCCTGCGCCGTGCCGCCCTGGCCGGGGAGGATTTCCCCATGACCTCCGGCCGCCAGATCAGTGATTTCGTGCCCGTAGCCGCCGTGGCGGCCCACCTGCTGGAGGCCTGCACCCGCCCCGATGTGGCCCCGGGCCGCCCCCTGGTGACCAACATCGGCTCGGGCGTCGCCACCAGCCTGCTGGCCTTCGCCGAGGCGGAGTGGGGGCGCCTGGGGGCGACCGGTAGATTGCTGCCCGCCAGCCTTCCGGACCGTCCCGATCAGATCGAACGGTATGTGCCCGACCTGTGCGGGCTGCGGATTCCGGCTTCTCCCCTCCCCTGACTCCGATGAAGGTCCTGATCACCGGCGGTTGCGGCTTTCTCGGCTCCAATCTGGCCGCCTCCTACCTGCAGGACGGCGCCGAGGTGATCGTGGTGGATGCCCTGTTCCGGCGGGGATCGGCGGCCAACCTGGCCTGGCTGGAGTCCCAGGCCGCCCCCGGGCGTTTCCACTTCATCCAGGCCGACCTGGCCGAGGCCGAGGCCGTGCTGGCCGTGTTCCGCCGCCACGCCCCCTTCGATTACATCGCCCACGTGGGCGGCCAGGTGGCGATGACCACCTCCCTGCAGGATCCCGCCCGCGACCTGCAGACCAACGTGCTGGGCACCTTCGCTGTGCTGGAGGCCGCCCGCGCCCTCTCCCCGGAGGCGCTGATCGCCTACAGCAGCACCAACAAGGTCTACGGCGATCTGGAGGGGCTCCGCTACGAGGAGACCCCCACCCGCTACCGCCTGAGCGACCACCCCGAAGGCCTCGATGAAGCGCTGGGGCTGGATTTCTCCACCCCCTACGGCTGCTCCAAGGGGGCGGCGGATCAGTACGTGCGCGACTGGGCCCGGGTGTATGGCCTGAAAACGGTGGTGTTCCGCCACTCCTCGATCTTCGGCGGCCGCCAGTTCGCCTCCTTCGACCAGGGCTGGGTGGGCTGGTTCTGCCAGAAGGCGATCGAGCAGAAGCGCGCCCATCTGGCGGGCGTGTCCCCCGAGCCCTTCACCATCGCCGGCACCGGCAAGCAGGTGCGCGACGTGCTCCACGCCGACGACCTGATCCGCCTCTACCGGGCCGCCTACGACCACCGCCAGCAGATGAACGGCGAGATCTTCAACATCGGCGGCGGCGCCGCCAACTCCCTCAGCCTGCTGGAGCTGTTCGCCCTGCTCTCCGAGCTGCTCGCCATTCCGCCGCTGGTGTACACCCCCACCCCCCGCCGCGCCAGCGACCAGGACTGCTTCATCGCCGACATCGCCAAGGCCCAGCGCCTGCTGGGCTGGTCGCCGGCCATCTCCTGCCGCGAGGGCGTCAGCAGCATGCTCACCTGGACCGAAACCAACCTGATGGCGTGCTGAGCGAAGCTGTTGCGTAGAACCATCGCCACTGTCCTCCAGCGGATCCAGCAGATCCGGCAGTCAGCAGAGCAACGCCTGCCGCCTCGCCTTCACTCCTTTCTCGTTTCCGCTGCCCTGATCGGCCTCTGCGCCCTCGGCTACCACCTGCGGCGCCCTTCCATTTCGCTGCAACCTGGGCTGTATGCCGAGGACGGCTCAGTCTTCCTGCAGCAGGCCATCGACCAGGGCGCCGGATCGCTGCTGCAGCTGTATGCCGGCTACAGCCATCTATTGCAGCGGATCACGGCGCTCACGGCCGTGAATCTGCTTTCGCCCATCACCTACCCAAGCTTCTTTCTGCTGGTGGCCTGGGTGTCCTACCTGCTGCCCCTGGTCAGCGTCGAGGCCCTGATCGGTGCGGGAGTGTTCAGCCGGCTGATGCGGGTGGCCTACATCCCCTACGTCTATTACCCCTACGCGGCGGAAACCTATCTCAATCTGCCCAACGCCTATATCTTCTTTCCGCTCGGCTTCATCCTGATCGCCTTTGGCGTGGTGGCGCAGCAGGGGAGCGGGCGCCCGGAGGTTTTCAGAGCTCCACTCCTCAAGGCTCTGCTGCTGCTCTACGGGCTGGTGGCGGCCTTCACCGGCCCCTTCCTGGCCATCTACACGATCCCGCTGCTGATCTTCCATGGGCTGCGTCGTCGCCGACTGCCGATCCGGCCCCTGTGGCTGAGCCTGCCGGTGCTGCTGTCGTCCCTGCAGATCTATCTTTCCCAACTCCAGACCGCTTACCCCCTCTCGACGGCCGAGGCGCTTGCCAAGCTGCTGATGCGGCCCGCCCTGCTGCTCGACTGGTTCACGGTTCACCTGATCAGCCCTCTGCTGGGCGGCTACAAGCCCTGGTGGGTCCTGCGGGGTTTACCTGATCCCCTGCAGCTGCTGGCTGTTCTGTCGGTGCTCGCCCTGGTGGTGTTGGCCGTACGCGTGCTTACCAAGCACTTGGGGCAGCCGGCCCTGCTTTACCTGGCCATGTTCTCTACCCTTGTGCTCTCCTTTTCGAGCCTGCTGGTGGCCACCCGTCGCGGGGTGGACCTTGATCTGATGGTGGTGGAGGATGCCGGCGGGCGCTTCTTCTACTGGACCACCGTCCTGTTCCTTTCGGTGTTGCTGATCGCCTTTGTCCTGCTGCTGCGGGAGCGGCGGACGCGGCAGAGTGGCCCCTGTCGCGTTATGGCGATCTGGTTGGTGCTGACCGTCGTCTCTTATCACAACAATATCGTGCTCAGGCCTGTTTTTGAGGTGACTAACGAAGGTCAGATCAGGGCTCTGGTCTATGCCGATCAGCTAGAGCTGCAATGCAGCCGTTCACGACCATTGCCGATCCAGATCTATGGCGGCCCAACGTGGAGTTTCACCCTGGGCCATCGCCAGATCGACCGACTCTGCGCCGACAACGGTTAACGCCCGAACATGCCCACAGCGACGATCACATAGCCGAGGGTTATCGCCATCAGGCTGGCTGGTTGCAGTGCCGCCGAATCCTTGATAGCAAAGAGCACATACAGGAGCGGATACTGCAGACTCAGCATCAATACCGCCAGTTTGCGGTCGGCGGCGGGCAGCACAAGCGCCGTGATTCCGAACGACGCGCCATAGCAAAGCAGCGACGCCACCAGGTAGAGCATGGAGGTGCGGATGCCTTCTGATGGAGGCCGGATCCGCAAGATGAATTGGCCCAGGCATGCCGCAAGAACGGCAGCCAAAAGATACACTGCCTGCAGCATGCTTTTTGTCAACATTGTCCTATGACGACATCGACCCATCATATCGCCATTTGCATTCCATGTTACAACGAGTCGTCCAACGTCGAAGCGCTCTATGTGAGACTTACCAAGGTTCTCGAGCAGTTTCCGGACGATGCCTTCTCGATCGTTTTTGCCGATAACTGCTCCACCGACTCGACAGTCGCGCTGATCGAGGGATTGGCAGCAAGGGATTCACGGGTTGGCTTGATTCGCAATGTCTCGAACTTCGGCTTTGTACGTTCCTCTGCGAACGCCCTGCTGGTCCCTGATGCCGATGCCAATGTCTTTCTGATGTCGGATCTGCAGGATCCCCCCGAGCTGGTCGCTGATCTGATCACGGCCTGGAAGAAGGGCGACAACCAGGTGATCTTCGCTGTGCGGCGCTCCAGCCATGAAAGCCCGATCCTGTTCCTCTGCAAGAAGATCTATTACGCCACGCTGTCCTGGCTGTCCGACTATCCGATGGTGCGCGACACCACCGGTTTTGGCATCTACGACCGCTCGGTGATTCTGGCCCTGCGGGAGTCGATCGATTCCTACCCCTTCATCAAGGGTCTGGTCTGCGCCATCGGCTTCAAGTGGTCAACGATTCCCTACGTGAGTGCCGATCGCAAGGGAGGCAGCAGTTCCGCTTCGCTCTCGTTCCTGGTGGATTTCGGCGTGCTCGGCATCGTCACCTCCTCCCGCAAGCCAATGCGCCTGATCACCACCGCTGGCCTGTCGCTCGGTGCCCTCTCGATCCTGCTGTCGTTCGTTGTGATGCTCAGCAAGCTGATCTTCTGGGAGAGCTTCCAGTTCGGCCTGGCCATGCTCTCAATCTCGGCACTGTTCTTCGCCGGCGCGATGATGTTTGCCCTTGGCATCCTGGGCGAATACATCGGCTTCATTAACCAGCGTACCCTGCGCCTGCCCCTGGTGGTGGAGCGCAGTCGCCTCAACGTGCCCACTCTCGAGGGCTAAGTCCCGCACTGGAATGGGCTGGACAAGGACACTCCATGGTCCAGGCTGGCTCAGGTTTTTTCTTTGCTGCCTGATCGCCTTACCATGGGACAGTGCAAGGCTTCCTGGTGCTGGCCATCATCCGCCACTTATCGAGGCTGTGCCGTTCCGCCTTTCGCCGCGGGGCTGATCAGCCCCCCCTGTCTTCCGGCAGCGTTTTGATCCCAAACGCCAGGGTTTTCTCTGACAACCAGGCGGAGCTGGCCGTGGGCTGCCCCCTTGATGAATCGGGCACCCACAACGCGCCGCAGCTGCGGCCCTGCGCGGCTGGTATGTCCACCAACGACCTGATCCAATGCCATCGGCGGACCGATCGGCTGATGCATCAGGGGATTGTCCTCGGCTCGTATCCGGGGCTATCCGAGGTGATGACCCTCAACGCAGTGGCAGGGGTTCAGATGTTCCTAGCTTATCGCTGCTCACGGGCAACTGTTCAATGACCGACGTCCCTCCAAACCGTTCGCCCAGGAATGTGCTGGTCTTCGGCGCCGGTGGTGCCCTGGGCTCGGCCATTGCCTCAGCCTTGACGGCCAAGGGTGACCACCTCCACACGGCTGGCTCTGCTGACGCCTCTCCCTCAGCGGGTGCTCGCTCCCATGTTGTCCTGTCCTATGCCGAACTGCCGAATGCCAACCTTTTTGCGGACTTGCCACCGCTTGACTCGGTCGTGTGGGCCCACGGTCTCAATGCCAGTGACACGATCACCAACTTTGATCAGACCACTTTTGAGCGGTTGTGGCAATGCAATGTTATGTTCATTGCGGCTAGTCTTTCGGCCTTGTTGGTGAGTGGGCGACTGCAACGGGATAGTCGCCTCTGTGTCATCAGTTCCATCTGGCAGCTGGAGAGTCGGCTTGGCAAGTTCTCTTACACCGTATCAAAGGCTGCACTTCAGGGCTTGGTGAAGTCATGCGCGCTGGATCTTGGAGCACAAGGCATTCTGATCAATGCGATTCTTCCTGGTGTGGTGGACTCACCGATGACCCGACGTCACCTATCCGCGGAGCAGATCGAGACGATCACATCCCAGACGGCGCTCGGCCGGCTAGCGCAGCCAGAGGATATCGCAGAAGCGACTGCCTTCCTCGTCGGCCCCTCCAATCGATTCATCACCGGCCAATTCCTGACCGTCGATGGCGGTTTCGTCGGCTTCAAACACACTTAGATTCCCATGTCCTCCTCCCCTCTGGCTTCGTTCCCATCCATCGAGATCAAGAGCTCACTCTCCGACTACAGGATCGATTTCAATGGGCTCACCGATCTGGGGAGTTGGCATCCCCAAGCGGACCTCCTTCTGATTGATGCGTTCTTCAGGGACAGCATCAACCTCAAGGAAGGGCAGCCTGTCATCTTCGTAGAGGCCAGCGAAGACGCCAAGGCCCTGCCACAGACAGTTGAGATCTTCGTTGCGCTCAAGCGAGCTGGTCTCGGTCGCGGCTCCCGCCTGTTGGCAGTTGGGGGCGGCGTCATTCAGGATATCGCCACGTTCGTCAGTTCGCTGTACATGCGCGGTATCCCCTGGGACTACGTACCGACCACATTTCTAGGCATGGCAGATTCTTGTCTGGGAGGGAAGAGTTCGATCAATGTCGGTGCCTTCAAGAATCTGATTGGTAACTTCCACCCCCCCCGGTGCATCGAAATTCTTCCTGTCTTCGCACGCACACTGCCTCCAGTAGAGATCGCAGGAGGGGCTGCAGAGGCGGCTAAGATCGCATTCTGCCGTGGACCTGAGGCCTTTTCCAGGTATCTGAAGTTGGTGCATCCTGTCTTGTCTGGGGCCTGGAGTGAGCAGGAGTTGGCAGGCTTGTTGCATGCCACGCTTATGGTTAAGCAGTGGTTCGTTGAGAGGGATGAATTTGACAGGGCCGAGAGGCGCTGCCTTAACTTTGGCCACACCTGGGGGCATGCGTTGGAGTCGGCAACTGACTTTGCCATTCCCCATGGGCTGGCGGTGGCCCTAGGGATGATGGCAGCCATCCGCTTCTTGGGATCACCCTCCTACTGTCTGCCCCTTTGGGATCACTGTCTCCAGCTGTTACGTCCGACCCTTCATCCGTCTGCTGTTGAGGTGTTTGATCCTGATCGCTTCCGTTTTGCCTTTCTTGCCGACAAGAAGCACTCGGCTGGTTTCTATCATTTGATTGTTCCCTCTTCCAGCGCTGTAGAGCTTGGCGTAGAGGAGGTCATGATCCCTGCCGGTGAGCCCCAGTTGGCGACCATCCTCTTCGCCATGGAAGAGGCCTTGCAAGCCGTGTCTTCCCTTCCTGTAGAGGTCGCTTAGATGAAATACTCCGACGCGATGCTTCATTGGCTCAGCTCCGAGGGTTATACCCACTGTTACTTTGTGGCAGGGGGAAACATCATGCATTTGTTAAACTCCGCCCGTTTGAAGATGGTCTGCGTACCTACGGTTCATGAGGTCGCTTCCGTCATCGCCGCTGAGCATCATAATGCCACGCTGAATTCTGGAACGGCTCAAGAGGGAGTCGGTCGTGCCTTTGTACTTGTCACGGCGGGCCCAGGTTTAACCAATGCCCTCACAGGCCTGGCTGGTGCCTGGCTGGAAAGTCGTGAGCTACTGCTACTCGGAGGCCAAGTCAAAGTCGTTGATCTTGCTCCTCCCGCTCTCCGTCAGCTTGGTATTCAGGAAGTGGATGGAGTGGCGCTTGCGTTGCCACTCTGCAAGCGCAGTCTTTGTTTGAGGGAGCCCCTTGATCGCACTTCTTTCTTTGCCAATGTCGCCCTGAGCTGGCAGGGACGGCCTGGGCCGGTGTTCCTTGAACTCCCGCTTGACGTTCAGGCTCATCAAGTGCCCGCGGAGTGGGCCGCTGCTGCTGAGGCCCCTCCAAGCTTCGCGACTGTCCGCGCCGTACCCGATATGGCACCCATTGCTGCACGCATCGCCGCAGCCCAACGGCCGGTGCTTCTCCTCGGTGGAGGTGTGTCACGCCCCTGTGCCCAGAGGCTCGAATCTGCCCTGCAATCCCTCAGCCTGCCGGTGATGACGACCTGGAATGGGGCTGATCGCTACGGATCCGAGCATTCGAACTACTTCGGTCGGCCCAACACCTGGGGACAGCGTTACAGCAACGTGCTGCTGCAGCAGTCGGACTTGCTTCTCGCCCTCGGTACCCGACTCGGACTGCAGCAAACAGGATTCAACTGGCAGGAGTTCATGCCTGTAGGAGATGTCATCCAGGTGGACATTGACCCAGCAGAGCTTGGGAAGCCAAACCCGAAGCTTGCGGAGGCCATAGAGGCCGATGCAGATGCTGCGCTCAGCCACTTGCTCAACCACGATCTTGGCCAGCATCCTGAATGGATGTCCTTCTGCCATCAAGTGAAGGCACTACTACCTCTTTCGGAGGCCTGTAATGAAACAACTGAGGGCTATCTGAACCCCTATGACATGGTGATGGACCTTGCCAAGATCTGCGGTGACGCTGACCATATCGTCCCCTGTAGCAGTGGCAGTGCCTTCACAGTGATGATGCAGGCCTTTCAACTCCGTCAAGGCCAAACGATGCTCACGAATAAGGGACTGGCGAGCATGGGATATGGCCTTTCGGCAGCCATCGGTGTCGCACTTGCCGATCGCAGACACCGTACAGTTTTGGTTGAGGGGGATGGTGGTTTCAGTCAGAATCTGCAGGAGCTGGCCACAGTCGTCGTCAATGATCTTAATCTCAAAATCTTCTTATTCTGCAATGAAGGCTATGCGTCTATCCGCATGACTCAGAAGAACTACTTCGACGGAGCCTATGTTGGCTGTGATGTCCGCTCTGGTCTCGGTTTCCCCGATTGGACGATTCTGGGGCAGGCCTACGGCCTACCTGTTCACACGCTCTCTGCTGCGTGTTGGTCCGACGACGCTGATTTCCTTGATTTATGGGAGCGTCCATCGCCGGCCTTATTCCTTGTGTCCATCCACCCGGAGCAAACCTATTTTCCAAAGATCTCAAGCCGAATCAGTGCTCAAGGTGGTATGGAATCAAACCCGCTTCATCGAATGACTCCGGATCTCCCCAGCGAGGTTGCAGATTGTGTTTATCGATACCTAGGCTCATCCGACTAAAAAAATCTGCGTATCTCTGGTAAGATTCGCAAAAGTGTGATCAAAACTATGAACGCCCATGAGCGCAAGATGATGGATATTCTTAAGAGAGGAAAAGAATGTTATGGCGTGCTGGCGACGAAGGCGGAGTTTGAGGCCGAAGGAACCCGTACGGACGAACTTCTTAGGCTGTTGGAAATCGCGCACAAGGCTGAAGTGGGCATGGCGCTTAAAGTTGGCGGTTGCGAGGCGATCCGTGACATGCTGGAAGCGCGGCAATTTGGAGTTAACTATATAATCGCTCCAATGGTGGAATCACCCTATGCGTTAAGCAAGTTTATTGCCGCTAAGAACAAAGTCTTTTCTCCTGAAGATCAAGAAGATGTGAAGTTTCTGTTTAATGTGGAAACGATTGCGGCCTATCGCTGCATTGATGATTTGATTGCTGCAGCTTCTGCAGAGGTTGGTTGCAATGGCGTCGTGTTTGGTCGTGTTGACTTCAGTTGTTCGCTCGGTGTCGGAAGAGATGGTCTCGAAGGCAACGAGGTCACCATGATTGGCGAAGAAATTGCCATGAAGTGCCGCAAGGCCGGGCTTGAGTTCGTTGTCGGTGGGGCAGTATCCATTGATGCGTTTCCTAATCTAAGGAGGTTCCAGGCGGTTCATCTTGATCGCTTCGAAACGCGCAAGGTCATTTTCAAGGGCTCAGCCCTTGACTCCCCAGATCTTGCAGAAGCATTGTTACAAGCTGTTCACTTTGAATTGCTTTGGCTCCTCAACAAGCGTGAGTACTATGGATTGATGTATCAAGAGGATCAAATGCGGATTGAGATGCTTGAGAGTCGCTGGAAGGTCCTCGAGCGCGACGCCTGAACCGTTGGCAATCTCCCCATGGAACTGATGGCTCTTGCCACCAGTCATCCGTACGTTTCTCTTTCTGACTTTCTTTTTCTTGTCATACCAGCTCATGTCTGACTTCCAGTCCAAGCCTCTTGCGGTTACGGGTGCCACTGGTTGGGTTGGTCAATCCGCACTGCATGAACTGCAGCTCATGCTCGATCCCGCCCAATTCCGCCAGCAAGTCAAAGCCTATGCCAGCAAGCCAGGATCTTTACGCACGACAGCCTATCAGCGAGACCATCAGTTCGACTATCCAGTTCTCTCACTGTCTGAATTGCCAGAGCATGCAGTCAAACAGCCATTTGGCGGCATCTTTCATGCTGCATTCTTTCCACGTTCTGGACTGGAAGTCGTCGGGGTTGATTCTTACATCTCTATTAACCGAGAGATTACAAGGCTCGTTTGTGAAGCTATCACTCATTCACCTGGAGTCCGGGTCGTCAACATCTCCTCGGGAGCAGCGTCTTCCTTTGATGGCGATCTTTCTGGATATGGCGACAAGATGCTGGCGAATCCCTATGGGGCTCTCAAGCATGAGGAGGAGGGGCGCATCAGAGATCTGACTGCCAGTCTTATCTTGAGAATCTACTCCCTTACGGGTAGGTTTATGACCAACCCCGAGATTTATGCCTTGGGTGACTTTCTGCTTAAGGCGCGTGACAAGCAACAGATCATCCTCAAGTCAAAGAACCGTGTCGTTCGAGGATTCGGCCATTCAGCTAATATTTCTGCGTTGGCTTGGGCTTGGGTGAAAAGCGACCACCCGCCTCTTGAGAGTCCTCTGGCCACAGTCAGTGATGAAACAGACTTGAATGATCTTGCGCAAAAAGTCAGCAGGCTGTTCAATCTGCCTGAGCCTGTATCGTCTCTCGACGCTACTCTGACTCCTAATATCTATTCCGCTAATTCCGCACCCTTTCTCTCTTTCCTCGCCGAGTACGGTCTACCTGCATCAACAATGGATGAGCAGATCGCTGATACGGCTAGGGGACTTTCTGTAGCTCATCAGGCTGATGAAGGATCTCAATCCCATCCAGCCTGAGTGCTGAAATGTGTGTATCCGCAGGATATGTTGACTGGATGACGCCAAGGATCTCTTTTGTGTATGCCGGTGCGGCAATGATAATGGCATCGGCGGCCCTTTTTAACGCTTCAGAAGGAGAGATGATTTCAATATGGGATGCTGGCGAAAACCTGCCTTGCTTAAACTCTGCCGAGTCGATAATATACTCAACCTTGGCTCCGATATCCGCACATGAGATGATTGTAAAGCCCTGATGGCTGGCGCCCCATAGGGCAACCCTTCTGCCTTGACACTTAAGATCATCGATTAAAGCATTCAGTTCATGCCGTAGTTTCATGTAGTTGTCTGCAAGTCCACTTAGGGTAACGACAGGCCGCTTCCTTACATAGGCACAGATTGTATCTTCATTGAATAGGGTTATCTCAATGACCTCGAATCCATTCGTCTCGAGCATGCGTTGCAAGGTGGCTTCTGTAAAGTAAAGAAGATGATCTCTGACAAACTCGTAGTAGGCGTTATGGCGCAGAATGTGATCAAAGCTTGGAACCGTAATCAGGCCAACGCCATCTGGGGAAAGGCTGCTGTGGATTCCAGCCAACATTCCGCATGGATCTGGTTGATGTTCCAGGAAGTTGATGGAGAGAAATCCGTCATAGGGTGAGCCTGGCACAACAGACGCAGAGGAGTCGACAAATCCTTCCATCACGGGTAGGCCCTTGCTTTGAGCAGCTAGAACGGAGGATCTGCAGTTCTCAATTCCGGCAACTCTTGTCGATTGGCTAGAGAAGAGTTGAATGAAGTCACCTTTGCCACAGCCGACTTCAATGAGATGCTTGTCTTCCAATGCAAACTTCCTGACAAAATCCTTGTATAGTTCCAGTTTCAGGCTTGCAAAAGCACCTTTAACGGGCATTGCCCTGATCACATCGCGATAATACTCAACTGGATCGCAATCAAGCTGAAGAGTCTCACAAGACAGGCATTGCCTGACGTTGAAATCGATTCCTCTATCGAAGGCAAGTTCTTCCTTCGTCGGCATTTGTTGAGCGCCTGAAGGGAGATTGCTGTAGTGAAGGATAGGGGCAGACAGCTGATGGCTGCAGACTAGGCAGGTTTGTCTCATGAGTGGTTCTGACTTTATGGCCTTAGCTGAGAGTCCGAAGTCCTGTGATCCTGAATGGCGTACCTGGCTGGGAGAGTGTCCCACCTCCTGAATTCTAGTATGCAAGCATTGGAAATGCTCGCGGCTTTGAAGCGGTTAATGGTGCCCTAGTCCCGTAGAAACCCCGCTTAAGGTAAATGCTGATCTGCACTTTGTTTGGCCGAAAATGACTGCTTGTACACAAAGGTGCTCCACGCATAGCCCACCGTCAAGGACGTTATGGCGCCTAGCACCGTCAGCTCTGTTCTGCCAATGACTTCTTTGAACAGGGCTACCGTTGCGACGCCAGCCAGGAAAGTTGGTACGATTGAAACGATATAACGAGGTATTGTAACTCGATATCCTTTGCTCTTTGGAAAGACCAGAATGCGAAAGCTGAAGTACCTTAAAATGTGGCAGGTTGCTTCTGCAATTCCTAAGGCAATAAATGCACCCAAGGGAAAGGCAAGCCAAAAAATCGTTGGTCCAAGGATGGTAAAAACGATCCCGCTGATTCCATATCGCGTCAGTGAATGGCTATTCATTCCGCCATTGAGCATTGCGCATCAAGGAATATCTGAGTCTTGGTCTGAAGCCAGAATGGCGAAGTCCCTCAATCTGCCGAGAGACAACGGCAGTGGTCAGCATTTGTAAACCAAAGCTAACGAGTATTAGGGCCATTACCGTGGGGATCCCGCCTTCGTAGCGACTATTGCCAGAGAGATAGTTTGCGAGTAGAAATGCAGCCATCATGAAGGCAAAGAGAATGCCAACACCGCCGATGGTCAATGCAAGCCGACTGGCGGCAGCATCTGCTGATAGCAGGGCTCGTATGGCTTCCAATGCATACCCTGCGCCTCGATAGGAGGATGTACCTCGTGTTCGATCAGCCTGCCTATAGTGAACGAGCACTGGAGAATGGCAACTGTTGGCGATGCACATTCTTAGATTCATCCCTGACTCATCCCAGTAGCGAAGGATCTCTTCCACGACTTCCTTTCTATAACAGCCGAAGCCATGAAAGCCACTAGGCACCTGTTGTAGCCTAGAAGAATAGCCTAGTGCTTTGTAGTACGTTCTCCGTGCCATCTGCAGAAGAGGCCCACCTGCAGATCGACTCTTCACAGCGAGTACAGCGTCCTTTGAGTTGTCCTGAAGAAGCTGTGCCACCATCTCCACGCTCTGCTCCGGTGGATCTTGCAGATCTGAGCAGAGACAAACCATTAGGCTGAAATTGCCTGCTTGCCTGAAGGCATTCACCGCTGATGCCTCTGGTCCATAGTTGCTGCTGTTTGCGATGCCGATGACCTGGGGGTCCTTCGCAATGATTCGCTCGATCGCTACTAGGCTCTCATCGCTGCTGTGATTGTCTGCGATCACCATCCCGAACTCAAGATCGGCCGGGTTTGGGAGGGTGCTTTTGATTTTTTCATAGGCCTGACGACACCGAGCATGTAACTCATCAAGATTCAGGGATTCATTGTAGGCAGTCGTTACGTATACGAGGCGACCGGTCATCATCCAGAAATCCAGTGCTGTCGTAGCTACCTTAGCCGATTCATTCCAATTGCCAACACGCTCTTGACTGTGGCAACCGACTTTCCTGGCCGATGGCCCCTGCTACCTATCGTGTTCTGATCTCCCTTTCATCTGTGATTTGCATTCGATGCCTACTCATCGTCCCTTTGTCCAAGCTTGAGCAGCAAGGTGTCTCCTGAAACTTGCATGGAATTGGGGCTTGGCCAAGCCTCCATCCTCGCAAAGGTTGGGCCTAGCTGCTTGGTCCTTTCTTCGCCTGCAGCTTCTAAGTTGTGAATTCCCATCGTCTTGAGGTACGAGACGATGCGCTTGCTGGAGCCACCCACCCAGTTAAACCATGAGCCATTGGCTGCGGAGTGCCAGGCTGTATCAAAATAGCTCTTTCTGTCGAGTGACCCACTAGTGGCTAGCTTGCTGATGGATTGACCTTGCAGTTCGGGGCGACTGGAAAGATAGGAGATGATTGTGGATGCCACCAACTGGTCAGATCTGCTAGTATAACTGCGGGCGCCATAATAATTGGAATCAATCTTGACAATCTGGAGTACAAGTGCGAACACGCTTAAGATGGCAGCCATGCGAATCCATTGCCTTGTTTTCATGGCGGCATTGGATTCCAGCCAAACGATGGCGAAGAGCCAGAAAACGTATGGCAAGCCAACCATGGCCCGAAGCGGAATGCGGTTTGGACTTGATACCCAGTTCAGCGAGAGTGGCGTTGCTAACAACAGGCCCATCAGAAGAAGCTGAAGAAATACACGGTGTCTTTCTTCGGCCTGGTTCTGCTGCATTCCGGTGGACTCTCTTTCTTTCCTTTCTGACCTGCCGGACTGCCAAAGATACATTGCAATCCCTCCTGCGATGACAATTGGTGCGAAGTACAGTTTGCCCCCAAAAAACTGTGAGGGTTCTGTGTACATACGGGCGATCTGCCCCAGATTTCCGAGTATCCAGGACACAGGCTCCGTACGTAGTGAGAAGTAGGGACTTCTGAAGTAGTGATCAATCATGAATACCTTGGCGCCGGTTAGTTGGAGCACCAACTTGTATAAGGCCTGGTAAAGCAGAACAGCGATGGCTGCATTAGCGAGGAAGCTTGGTAGCATGTAGGCGTTTATCTGCTTCCAGGCTGTTCCGCTTCCCCGCCTGAAAAGTGCGTAGCCTATTCCCATGGAGAGGTATAAGGTGGCGAACGACTGGTAGCTCCCTACTGCAACAACCAAGAGGATGATGGATTGTGCTGAGGGAATTGGCTTCCAGCTCCTTCTCTGTCTTTGGTTCCCCACTTGTTTGGTCACCCAAGCGGCTCCTGCGGTTGCAACCAGGCCTATCGCGAACCCTGGCACCATCCCTGAAAACTCTTGAATCAACCAATTGGTTGGGAAGCCGGCAAAGACTAAAAAGCAGAGACTGGTTCTCCAGCTGTGTCTTAGATCATGCAGATCAATGATCAGCGTGTATGTTAGAACATACGAAACTGCCAGTAGTGAGTATGGGAAAAGTGGGCTTATGAGTTGTGGGAACAGGCCTTCAACAACCGCGCTTGTTAGTCTCCCCAGCCCGAGCGCTATGTTCTGCTCCTCGCCTAACAGGCCCCAGTCATCATCAATGGAGATCGATGGATGAAAGAGAAAGCCGCCAAGGAGAATGACTGAAAACACCAGAAGCACCAAGGCTCCTGTGTGTTTAAGTTCTGTGCGCTTGGGCAGACTCTGAAGGCCTTTCAGGACATTCCTCATGGTGCCTTTAGCGAACCTGCTTGATTATTCATGGTCTGCATGGTGAGAGGCCTGGCCCATCCCTTTCATCGCACCGTTCATCCTCGAGCCCTCACCTTGGAATCAACTGTCGATACAGAGTGGGCCTTGGAGGCTTGTCTTCCTTCGCCAACAGCCCTTGGGATGGAGCCATGAAGGATCTTCAGCGCAAGGGGAGCCTGGCAGGCGGCTTACCCTGCTTTCTCCAGGCTACTCCGAGTATGCCGTGGTTGCCATGTGGTTCATCATCGACCTCTATCTTCCTCAGGCTCTTTACTGTCTGAGCCGAGTGCGGCGCCGTTGTTTCAGGCACGGTTACGTTCTTGTGAGTTGGCTGTCTTTGTGACGGTTGATCGACTGGTGTGGCCAGACACTGATGCCCCTACGTCCCATCGAGGCCACGACTGGCTTCTCCGGTTTCGGCGACACCCCCTCTCCTTCGCCGCCCAACCCTCAGTATGGGAACCACGAGTATCTTTGTGATCACACGAGCGCGTTTTATGGGGCATGCCGCATCAAGGCGTCATCCGTCTTCGCTATTTTTATCGGACTTCAACATCGGTTGGCTGTTATTTATTGTTGCATCTACTTCTGTCCTTGTTCGAATTCTGCTTTCCGGCTCGATCACGAGTGGATTCGATGATGATGTTCACTTTGCGGCCTCTTTGGCACGCCGTTATTTACAGCTGCCTCCAACCTCAGAGGTGGTGGACATGTACACGCAGGGCTTTCTGCATCCTCTGCTTTATGTACCACTCCTGGCTTTGCTACGGGCCATCGGCACACCCCCTCCACTCCAGGACGGATTGGCCATCGCCTTTGTGCAGTCCGTTGCCGTAGGCCTCATTGCTCTACTTGCCTTCGTCGGCTGCCGGGCCCTGCTGTGCCGCTCGGCATCCATTGCTGTCTGCTTCTTCTGTGTTGGCCTCCCACTGCTGTTGCGGCCAGTGGATTCTTCAATCACGCAGCTTTCTCCCAATGGCGAGATCCTTGGAAGTGTGTTGCTTCTGGGCATTTGGGTCTTATTGGTCCACCGACCGCCGGGACACCGTGCACTCTCGGGAGTGGTGACGCTCTCCGTGGCCGCCTTTCACCTCAAGTACCAGCTGGTGCCCCAGGTGTGGGCTCTGATCCTCGGTGGAGGCCTTGGCCGGAAACGGGCCCTGAGGCTCCTGGCCATCTCCCTGGTGGCTTGTCTGGTCGTTGACCTTCTGGTCTATCGGATGGGCGGCTATGGGCTGTTCAGCCGGGCGGGCTCGCTGCTGGGCGACTACATGGGCCTCGTTGATGTCGACACGTCCAGCCAGCGGTCGTCCGGGTTCTCCCTGCGTGGTGTGGCTGTCTGGATCGTGGTCCAGGGTTTCACCCTGCTCGGCAGTGCCACTGGCCGGTTGATGCGGTTTCTGGTCACTCTGCGCACGCTGGCTGTTGAAGCCCCACAATTCCTACTGGCCTGGTCCGTGTGGCTGGTGCCCCTGCTACAGCGCCGCAGTTATGGGCCCCATGGCCGCCAGTTCCTCAAGGCGGCGCTCCTGCTCTCGGTCGCCACCATCGCTGCGATTCTGCTTCCCAACAAGGGGATGCTGCATTACTACCTGTTGCTCATCCCCACAGCGGTCGTGGTGATGGCCACAGGCTTGACCAACTTTCCGGGCGTTGTCCGCATCACCGCATCACGGTTTGAGGCATCAGGGCCTGCACAGCGGGCCGTGTTTCTTTGTTTGACTCCACTTCTGGCCCTGTCCCCCGTCATCGCTCTGTTGATCGGTACGGGCCTGAAGTTGAGCACAGAGCTGGCAGCCAGACAGAATCTCCAGGTGGCTCTCCTTCCTTCTGAAACGCGTCAGGCAGGATTGCATGTTTATGGCTGGAATTCCCGCCTGTTCGGCCTGCAGGATACCCATAGCAGCCATCTCAGGCTTGGCATGCTATTGGGTCTGTCCTGGATCAGGGGGGATACGGAGGATTACATCCATGCACTGGACGGTCCTGAAGGTCGTCCCCGTTTTGTGCTTGATCATGTGGCCTCACCGAACAAGGGTGGTGTGCTTGCTGGGGCCAACTATCCGCCTCTGGTGGAGCTCGCTCGTCGCCATGGCGTCAACCTGCTGGAGATTTACCGGGTGCGCCAGAAAAACGAGCTGGGCATTCTCTACGAACGCATCAGCGAGCCCCAAGTTCATTCCAGCCGGTAAGGCCGCGGCAGAGCCGTTTCGGCAACCATGAAGAAGCCGGGATCGGAACCCCGGCTCCTTTCCCATGCATCCTTGGTTGTGACCCCTGCCGGGAAACGTTCAGCCCAGCGCCTTCGCCGTGGCCACCACGTTGTCGACGGTGAAGCCGAACTTCTCGAGGCACACGCCGCCGGGGGCGGAGGCACCGAAGCTGTCGATCGACACGGTGGCGCCGTCGAAGCCGGTGTACTTGTGCCAACCGAAGGAGCTGGAGGCCTCCACCACCACCCGCTTGCGCACGGCGGCGGGCAGCACTGACTCGCGGTAGGCGGCGTCCTGCTCCTCGAACAGCTCGACGCAGGGCATCGACACCACGCGCACGGCCTTGCCTTCAGCGCTGAGCTGGGCGGCGGCCTTGACGCAGAGGTCGAGCTCGGTGCCGCTGCCGATCAGGATCAGGTGCGGGGTGCCGCTGCAGTCGTTGAGGATGTATCCCCCCTTGGCCACCTTGTCGGCGGCGGAGTTGGCCTGGTTGGCCATGGCCTGGCGGCTGAGGGCCAGCACCGTAGGGCGCTTGCGGTTGGTGACGGCGACCTTGTAGGCCCCCACCGTCTCGTTGCCGTCGCCGGGGCGCATCACCAGCAGGTTGGGGATGGCGCGCAGGTTGGCGAGGGTTTCCACGGGCTGGTGGGTGGGGCCGTCTTCGCCCAGGCCGATCGAATCGTGGGTGAGCACGTAGATCACGCCCAGCTGGGAGAGAGCCGACAGCCGCATGGCGCCGATCATGTAGCCGGCGAACACCAGGAAGGTGCCGCCATAGGGGATCAGGCCGCTGTTGTGGTAGGCGATGCCGTTGAGGATCGCCGCCATGGCGTGCTCCCGCACACCGAAGTGCAGGTAGCGGTTGGCTTCGTGACCCTTCTGGAAGCTGGCCTCGCCCTTGATGTCGGTGAGGTTGGAGTGGGTGAGGTCGGCGGAGCCGCCGATCAGTTCGGGCAGGCTGGGGCCGAAGGCGTTGAGGGCGTTGTAGGAGTGCTGGCGCGTGGCCAGGCCCTTGTCGGCGGGGGTGAAGACCGGCAGCGAAGCATCCCAGCCCTCGGGCAGCTCACCGCGCAGCAGCCGCTCGAACTCGGCGGCCTCGGCGGGGTAGCGGCTGCGGTAGGCGGCCAGGCTCTCGTTCCAGGAGGCTTCGGCCGCGGCACCGCGCTGGATCGCTTCGCGCCAGTGCTCGTAGGCGGGCTCGGGCACCTCGAAGGCCCCGTAGTTCCACTCCAGCTGCTGGCGGGTGAGCTCGGCCTCCTCGGCACCCAGGGCGGCGCCATGCACCCCGGCGGTGTTGGCCTTGTTGGGGGAGCCGTAGCCGATCGTGGTGGTGACCTTGATCAGGCTGGGCCGGTCGGTGACCGCCTTGGCCGCCTCGATCGCCCGGGTGATGGCGGCCACGTCGGTGTTGCCGTCTTCGACGTGCTGCACATGCCAGCCGTAGGCCTCGTAGCGCTTCATCACGTCCTCGGTGAAGGACACGCCGGTGTTGCCGTCGATGGTGATGTGGTTGTCGTCGTAGAGGGCGATCAGCTTGCCCAGGCCCAGGTGGCCGGCCAGGGAGGCGGCCTCGCTGGAGACGCCCTCCTGGTTGCAGCCATCACCCATCAGCACGTAGGTGTAGTGGTCGACGATCGTGGCGTCGGGCCGGTTGAATTTTGCCGCCAGGTGGGCTTCGGCGATCGCCAGGCCGACGGCGTTGGAAATGCCCTGGCCCAGGGGGCCAGTGGTGACCTCCACGCCGGGGGTTTCAAAGGTTTCCGGGTGACCGGGGGTGCGGGAGCCCCACTGGCGGAACTGCTTGAGGTCCTCCAGGGTGACGCTGTCGTAGCCGGTGAGGTGCAGCAGCGCGTAAAGCAGCATGCAGCCGTGGCCGGCCGAGAGCACGAAGCGGTCGCGGTTGAACCACTGCGGATTCTTGGGGTTGTGGCGCAGCACCTTGTCCCACAGGGAGAAGGCCATCGGAGCGCAGCCCATGGGCAGGCCGGGGTGGCCCGAGTTGGACTTGTTGATCGCATCGACAGCCAGGAAGCGGATGCTGTTGATGCAGAGCGTCTCTACGTGGCTCTCGACCTGGGTGGAGGTGGCGGCGACCATGGCTTGACGGGGGAGTGCAGGGAGGAGGGAGGTGTTCCTGGGATGGGGAGGCCCGATGCGCTGGCGCTTCGGGTGATCAGGACATCCGGCGGAAGGCGAGGCAGACGTTGTGGCCGCCGAATCCGAAGGAGTTGGAAAGCACGACGTTGACGTTGTGTTCCCGGGCCTGGTTGGGCACCACATCCAGATCGCAGGCTGGATCGGGCGTGCTGTAGTTGATCGTAGGCGGTACGAGGTTGTGGGCCACCGCCAGCACCGCGGCGATCGCCTCGATGCCGCCGCTGCCGCCCAGCAGGTGGCCGGTCATCGATTTGGTGGAACTGACCGGGATGGTCATGGCGTGGGCCCCGAGGGCCGACTTGATGGCGGCGGTCTCGTTGCTGTCGTTGGCCTGGGTGCTGGTGCCGTGGGCGTTGACGTAATCCACCGCCTCCGGCTCCAGCCGGGCATCGGCCAGGGCCAGCCGGATGGCCTCCGCCGCCCCCACCCCGCCGGGGGAGGGAAGCGTGTAGTGGTAGGCGTCGCAGGTCATGCCGTAGCCGACGATCTCGCCGAGCACCCGCGCGCCCCTGGCCATGGCGTGCTCGAGGCTCTCCAGCACCAGCACCCCCGCCCCCTCG
>CALRQM020000018.1:0-47248 GCA_943370335.1 Bordetella parapertussis
CGCCGTGATCTGGGTCGGGGGGGCGGGGCTGCCGGCTCCGCTGGCGGCCGCCGCCCGCCGCGCCCGCCTGCCCCTGGCCCCCTGCTACGGCGCCACCGAAACCGCCGCCATGGTGTGTGCCCTGCCGCCGCAGCGGTTCCTGCAAGGAGCTGCGGGCTGTGGTGAGCCCCTGTCCGACGTGGCCCTGCGCCTCGATGGCGCCACCGGCGCCGTGGAGGTGCGCTGCGGTCGCCTCAGCCCAGGCCGGTTGGTGGCGGGCCGGCTGCGGCCCCTGCCGCTGCAGCCAGGTGGCTGGTGGCGCAGCGGCGATGCCGGCCGGCTCGGCAGCGAGGGGCTGGAGGTGCTGGGTCGTCTGGATGGGGCCTTGCTCAGCGGCGGCGAGACGGTCTTCCCGGAGCGGCTGGAGGAACGGTTGCAGGAGCAGGCGGCCGATGCCGGGGTGGGCCTGGAGGCGCTGCTGCTGCTGGCCCGGCCCGATCCGGAATGGGGCGAACACCTGGTGGCCCTGGTGCGGCCGCGGCAAGGGGGCGACGGGGCGGCGTTGCTGGGGGCGGTGCAGGCCTTCACGGCCGCCTGGCCCCCCGCCGAGCGGCCGCAGCACTGGTACCTTTGCCCGTCGCTGGCGCCCACCGCCGCAGGTAAATGGGAACGGGGACGTTGGCAGCGGTGGCTGGACTCGCTAGAAGCGTTTTGAACGGCACCTGCACCGATGACCGAAAGCCAACAGGTCGAGACCAGCAACAAGAAGCTGGCGGCAGGGCTGCTGGCCATTTTCCTTGGATCGCTGGGCATCCACAAATTCGTTCTGGGCTACAGCAAACCCGGGCTGATCATGCTGCTGGTCACGGTGCTCACCTGCGGCTTCGGCGCCTCGGTGATGGGGATCATCGGGGTGATCGAAGGTGTCATCTACCTCACCAAGTCGACGGAGGAATTCCAGGCCCAGTACATCGACGCCACCCGGGAGTGGTTCTGATGGCCTCCCCCCACCCGGCCGGCAGGCGGCCGCCACGGCTGGGCCTCGCCCTGCTGGTGGGGGGTGGGCTGCTCAGTTTCATGGCCCTGGGGGCCACACCGCACGATGGTCTCCACCCCCTGGCCCTGATGGCGGGGCTGCTGCCCCTGCAGCTGGCCGCCCTGGCCTGGGCCCTGCTGAACCGCCGCTAGGCCTCCAGCCACGCCACGATGCAGTCCGGCAGGACCGTTCGCTGCCGGCTGGCAGCCTCGATCGCCACATGCCGGGTCAGGCCGGTGGCCGCTTCCCTGCCGTCGTGCAGAAAGCGGTAGCGAACTTCGAAGCTGCCGCCATCGAGCTGCCGGGGCCTCACCTCGATGGCCAGGGGGTCTCCGCAGATGAGGGGCCTGAGGAAGTCGGCACTGACGTGCACGATCGGCAGCGCCACGGCCGGGGTCCGGCCCGGTCCCGGGAACAGGGCGCCGGCCTCCACCCCGAACCGCTCCAGACTTTCCTCGTAGGCCACATGGCACCAGCGCAGCAGCTGGTGGAAGTGCATCACCCCGGCGGCATCGGTGTCACCGAAGCGCACCGTGCGGCAGAGCAGCAGCCAGTCCGCCGGTGTGGGGGATGGCCCCTGGGGCTGTCTCTCGAGCGCGTCGCGGCCCGGTTGCTCGGATGGGGACATCAACCTCCATGGCGACGCGTGCCCTTGGCTCCATGCTGGCGCCACCGGCCCGTTGCTGGCATCCCGGAACGCCCCTAGGTTCCGCGCAGTACGGAACGCTTCCCTTGGCCGCCGCCATCGCCTACGAGCCGCCCAGCATTTCCAAGGCCTGGGACGCCTTCCTGGCCCACATCCCCACGATCCTGCTGATCTGGGTGGCCACGATCGTCCTGTCCGTCATCGGCGTCGTGGCCTCCCTGGCGCTCACCGCCCTGGGCGTTGGCCTATCCGGCAGCGGCGCCGGTGGCGATGCCGCGTCCGGACTGGCGGCGGTCCTGGGCAATCTGGTGCAGCTGCCCTTCACGGTCCTCTCCAACCTGGTGGGGGTGCTGTTCGTGGCTGTGCCGGCGATGCATTACGCCAGTGGCGAGATCATCGGCACCGAGCCTGCCCTGCGGGTCCTGATGCACCGGCCCGTCCGCTATCTCCTGGCCGGGGTGCTGTTCACGGTCGTGGCCGCGATCGGTTTCGTGCTCTGCATCCTGCCCGGCATCGCCGTCACCCTGGTGATGCCCGTGTACGTCAACAAGGTGTTTCTCACCGATAGCCCCATCCTTGACGCGTTCTCCTCCTCGTTCCAGGCGGTGTACGGCTCAGCCAAGGGCCGCACCTTCGCTGGCATCGAACTGATCGCCTGGCTGCTGGTACTGGTGGTGACGATCTTCACCTGCGGCCTGGCTTCCCTGGTGGCGGTGCCGGTCGCCACCTTCTACATCCAGAACGCCGCCTATCACCAGGGGGTGCTCAGCTGAGGGGCCACCCGCTCATGGGCGTGCCCGCTCCAGCAGATCTTCCGCAGCCGGCAGGCGCAGCCGATCTGCCCAGCCCAGGCGCTCGAGGCCGCGGATGAAGACGTAGGTGGGATCGGGCAGCTGCCTGATGCGGCCCCCTCGCACCCCGTAGCCCTGCCGCACCGACCACTGGAAGGCGTGATGCAGGTTGTGCCAGCCCTCACCGAGGGTGATCAGCGCCACCCAGCCGTTGTTGCGGCTCATGTCGTTGGTGATGAACGGCCGCTCGCCGGCGATATGGGCCAGAGAATTCACCGTGGCCACTCCGTGAAAGAGCAAGGTGGTGCTCAGGAAGAAGGCCGCCAGCCACTCCGGTCCGCCCAGGAGATAGGACACCCCACCCAGGGCCAGCAGCGGCACGAAATGCAGGCGATCGATCAGCCTGAGCACAGGATCGGCCTCCACATCGGCGGGCAATCGCTCCGGGAAGAACGAGGGCTCCAGCAGCCAGCCCATCTGCGAGCGCCAGAACCCACCCAGGCCCGCCTGGGGCTTCAAGGGCGAATGGGGATCGAGGTCGGTGTCCACATGGCGATGGTGGGCCAGGTGATGGGCCTTCCACCAGCTCGGTCCCATCTGCCCCGCCGAGGCACCCACCAGGGAACCGATCCAGTGCACCAGCCTGGGCGCCCGGTAGCTGCCATGGGTGATCAGGCGGTGATAGATCGCGGTGGTGGCCAGCATCCGGATCAGGTAGAGCGCCAGCGCCCAGCCCGCGGCCGCCAGGCTCAGTCCGGTGACCAGCAGCAGCAGGCAACCGAGGTGCGACACCAGGATGAAGACCGGCCCCAGGGCGTAGAGCAGAAATCGAATACGGCCGCTGTTCAGGGGGAACTTCTGTAAAGAGAAGTTCACATTAGACGCTGGCTCCCGGAGGCCGAGCCCGCCATTCCTGCTCTGAAGCCGGGATCCGGTTCTCAGGCTGCGAGCGCCGCGGCCAGAACGGGGTTGGTGTGCCAGCTGCGCACACCCTCACGCCCCGGTATCCAGGCCATCCACGATCAGCCGCAGAATGGCCCTGGTCGTTCGTGCCTGGCCCTCAACCGACCGGAAAGGCCTGCAGGCCGATGCCGTAGGTCAGGCCCATCCGTCCCGCCCAGTAGAGCAGCAGCAGCAGGCCCATGAGCGCCAGATGCCAGCCCCGCAGGACACGGGGCACGAGCCGCCCGGTGCGCAGGGCCTGCACCGACCAGATGACCAGGCCGGCGGCCACCACGGGTCCAAAGGCGTGCAGGGCCACGGCATCGCCGAAGCGACCCACCAGGCTCGCCGCCGTGGCCCGGGTGAGGTAGCAGGTGGGGCAGGGGATGCCGGTGAGGACCCGCAACGGGCAGCTGAAGCCGGGCAGGGCCGGATGCAGCCCCTTGAGCACCAGCAGGCCGGTGACCCCGAGGGGAAGGAGAGGGCCGCAACGCTCGAGTCGGCGGATCCAGCGCCGACCGGCGGTGGTCACCGATCCACCGATCCCATGATCACGTCGATCGAACCCAGGATGGCCATGATGTCGGCCACCTTGGCCCCCTTGAGGATGTGGGGCAGGATCTGGAGGTTGTTGAAATCGGCGGCGCGGATCTTCCAGCGCCAGGGCGTGACGTCGTTGTTGCCCATGATGAACACGCCCAGTTCGCCCTTGCCCGATTCCACCCGGCAATAGAGCTCACCCTCGGGAATCTTGAAGGTGGGAGCCACCTTCTTGGCGACGTACTGGTAGTCGAAGCCGTACCACTCGCTCGTCTTGCCCTCGGCCATGCGGCGGGCCTCCAGATTCTCGGTGGGGCCGCCGGGAATCATGGTGATGGCCTGGCGCAGGATCTTCAGCGACTGGCGCATCTCCTCGATCCGCACCCGGTAGCGGGCGTAGCAGTCGCCCTCCTTCTCCCAGGCCACCGCCCATTCGAAATCGTCGTAGCACTCGTAGTGATCCACCTTGCGCAGATCCCAGGGCACACCTGAGGCCCGCAGCATGGGCCCGGAGAGACTCCAGTTGATCGCCTGCTCCTTGCCGATCACCCCGAGCCCTTCGATCCGCTTGCGGAAAATGGGGTTGTTGGTGATCAGTTTTTCGTACTCATCGATCTTGGGGCCGAACCAGTCGCAGAAGTCGGCGCACTTCTCCAGCCAGCCGTAGGGCAGGTCGACGGCCACGCCGCCGATGCGGAAATAGTTGTTGTTGATCAGTCGCTGACCGGTGGCTGCTTCCCAGAGGTCGTAGATCATCTCCCGCTCCCGGAAGATGTAGAAGAAGGGTGTCTGGGCTCCGACGTCGGCGAGGAACGGGCCAAGCCAGAGCAGGTGGTTGGCGATGCGGTTGAGTTCCAGCATCAGCACGCGGATGTAGCTGGCCCGTTTCGGCACTGGCACGTCGGCCAGCCGCTCGGGCGCATTCACGGTGATCGCCTCGTTGAACATGCCCGCCGCGTAGTCCCAGCGGCTCACGTAGGGCACGAACATCACGTTGGTGCGGTTCTCGGCGATCTTCTCCATGCCGCGGTGGAGATAGCCGATCACCGGCTCGCAGTCGATCACGTCCTCGCCGTCGAGGGTCACCACCAGCCGCAGCACCCCGTGCATCGACGGGTGGTGGGGGCCGAAATTGACCACCATCGGCTCGGTGCGGGTCTCGAGCTGGGTCATGCCCTTCGCAAGGAACGGAGTGCCGGGATCTTAGGAAGGTCGGATGGCCGTTTCGTTCGCCCATCTTCCGGTTCTGGCCGATCCGGTGCTGGAGGCCTTCGCCGGGTTGCCCAGGCAACCAGCGGGCGCCGCCGAGGGGGAGGCGCTGCTGCTGGATTGCACCCTCGGTGGCGGCGGCCACAGTGCCCTGCTGCTGGCGGCCCACCCCCAGCTGCGCCTGATCGGCCTCGACCGGGACCCCGCCGCCCGGGCCGCGGCCGCCGAGCGGCTCGCCCCCTTCGGTGATCGGACCGTGATCGAGGCCGCCAATTTCGCCGACTTCACCCCGGCCGCTCCCCTGGTGGGGGTGCTGGCCGATCTGGGGGTCAGCAGTCCCCAGCTGGATGAACCCACCCGGGGGTTCAGCTTCCGTGCCCCCGGCCCCCTGGACATGCGCATGGATCCGCAGAGCGGCGAAACCGCGGCCGAACTGATCGACCGGCTGGAGGAATCGGCCCTGGCGGATCTGATCCATGCCTATGGCGAGGAGCGGCTGTCGCGCCGCATTGCCCGGCGCCTGGTGGCCGAGCGCCCCTGGGCCGGCAGCGGCCGAACCACCGCCGACCTGGCCTATGCCGTGGCCGGTTGCTTTCCCCCCAAGGCCCGCCACGGCCGGATCCATCCGGCCACCCGCACCTTCCAGGCCCTGCGGATCGCCGTCAACGACGAGCTGGGGGCCCTCGACCGGCTGCTGGCGGAAGCCCCCGGCTGGCTGGTGCCGGGGGGGCTGCTGGCGGTGATCAGCTTCCATTCCCTCGAGGACCGGCGCGTCAAGACGGCCTTCCTCGCCGATTCCCGCCTGGAGAGGCTCACCCGCAAACCCTTGGTGGCCAGCGAGGAGGAGGAGCTGGCCAATCCTCGCAGCCGTTCCGCCAAGCTGAGGGTGGCCCGCCGCGTGGCCTGAGCCGTTTGCCATGACCCCGGCCAGCCTGCCCAGCCTTGATCGCGTCGACGTTCTCTGGTGGATCGCCCTGCTGATCCAGGCCCTTGCCATCCCCGGCACCGTGTTGCCGGTGGCCCCTGGCCTCACCCTCCTGCCCCTGGGGGCCTTGCTGTGGTGCTGGGCCGTGGGCTGGGCCGCCGGCTGGCCGGTCCTGCTGCTGGCCTTGGTGCTGCTCGCCCTGGGCTGGGGGGCCGAGGCCCTGGGCTTGCTGCTCGGTCCGGCCCGGTTGCAGGCCACGCGCTGGAGTTATGTCGGCGCCGGGCTCGGCCTGGTGGTGGGTCTGCTGGGGCTGCTGCCGGCCCTGCCGGTGGGTGGGCCCCTGCTCGGCGCCCTGGTGGGGCCCCTGGTCGGGGCCAGCCTGGGCGAGCTGCTCACCGCCCCGCCGTCCCTGGGGCCGCCGGGCCTGGGGCGGTTGCGCCGCTCCTTGCTGGTGGGCCTGGCGGTGGTGGCGGGGATGCTGGTGAGTCGCGTGGCCCAGCTGCTGCTGGCCCTGGTGGGGGTGCTGGGGTTCGTGCTGCTCACCGCCGGCCCCTTCGCCACCCGCCTCGGCGGCTGATCTGTGCGGCGCAGACGTCTTCAGCGGCCGGGAAGGGGCGGCAGGGGGTCGGCGGCGCCGCTGGCCAGCACCAGCTGCCGGTAGGCCGCCGTGGCGATGCAGACCACCAGGGGCCAGGCCACGAAGGCCCCCACCAGGCAGGCCAGCAGGCCCAGCAGCATCAGCAGCCCCCCGATCAGGGTGAGCAGCAGCACCATCAGCCAGCTGGGGTCCACCAGGTCCCGACCCCGTTGCAGGGCGGTGCGGGAGCCGGCCCGCTCGAACAGGACGATCTGGGTGAGGAAGCTCTGGTTGATCGCCAGATAGATCACCCCCAGCAGCAGCACCCCCAGGAGCAGGGCGAACACCACCGCCAGGCTCAGGCCCAGCACCTCCACCAGGGTGCGGCTGAACGGCACCAGCTGGTCGGCATAGACCCCCAGCAGCGCCAGGGGGCCGCCCACCAGCAGCAGCAGACCGATCAGGGGCACGAGCACCACCGCCGCCAGCAGCAGCCAGGCCCGCAGCAGCCGCCCGAACACCTCGCCGTCCCAGCGCATCAGCTGCCCCAGGGAGGGGTGGCCCCCCTGGATCGCGCTGCCGGCGCCGCGCACCAGTCCGATGGCACACCAGAGGTTGAGCAGCAGGTTCGCCGTCAGCCCGATCAGGTAAAGGATCCAGTCGAGGGGATCGCTGGAGGCCACACCGTCGTTGCTGATCTGGCCCTGCAGGGGCTGGATCAGGAACTGGAGGGTGATCACCACCAGGGGAAAGCCCACGAAGGGCCCTGGGCTGCGGCTGAAGGCCCGCCAGCCCTCCTGGAGGGCATCACCGAAGTCGAGCCGGGGACCGTGCCGCCCGACGGGTGTGTGCATCAAGGCAAGGCCATCGACCCCGAAAGCTAGACAGGCACTCGCAACTCCGCCACGGCATCGCGCACGGCTGCCACGGCCGCGTCGATGTCCGTCGCCGTCGTTCCCCGTCCCAGCCCGAAGCGGACCGTGGCGCCAGCGGCGCGGCGGTCGAGGCCGAGGGCGGCCAGCACGTGGGAGGGGCTGCCCTGGCTGCAGGCCGACCCGCTGCTCACCGCCAGCACGCGACGCAGCTGCCGGTGCAGCCGGGTGCCGTCCACACCCTCCACGGTGACGCTCAGGTTGTGGGGCAGGGTGTGGTGGGGGTGGCCGTTGCGGCGCACCCCGCCCAGGGCCGCCAGCTCCTCCCAGAGCCGGTCGCGCAGGGCGCCGAGGCGTTCGGCCCGCTCCTGGCGATCGGCCAGGGCCCCGGCAACGGCGGCGCCGAGGCCGACGATCAGGGGCACCGGCAGGGTGCCGCCCCGCAGCCCCCCCTCCTGGCCGCCGCCGAGCTGCTGCGGGGCCAGGGGCACCCCCTCACGGCGCAGCAGGGCGCCGACCCCCTTGGGGCCATAGAGCTTGTGGCCGCTGAGGCTGAGCAGGTCGATGCCGAGGTCGGCCATGGCCAGGGGGATGTGGCCCACCGCCTGGGCGGCGTCGCAGTGGAACAGAACCCCCCGCTGGCGGCAGAGGGCGCCGATGGCGGCCAGGGGCTGCAGCACGCCGATCTCGTTGTTCGCCGCCATCACCGACAGCAGCAGGGTGTCGGGGCCCAGGGCCTGCGCCAGCCGCTCCGGATCGAGCCGGCCATCGGCCCCCACCGGCAGCACGGTGAGCGGAAAGCCGTGGCGCTCCAGCCAGGCCATCGGCTCCAGCACAGCCCGATGCTCGCTGGCCAGGGTCACCAGCCGGCGGCGGGGCTCCCCCCGCTCCAGGGCCGCTTCGGCGACCCCGCGCAGGGCCAGGTTGTTGGCTTCGGTGGCGCCGCTGGTGAAGATCACCGCATCGCCGGCCACACCCAGCGCCTCCCCCACCCGCCTGCGGGCGATGTCCACCGCCGCGCCCGCCTCCAGGGCCGGCCGGTACAGGCGGCTGGAGGGATTGGCGGCGTTCTGCGTCCACCAGGGCGCCATGGCCACCAGCACCGCCGGATCGCACGGGGTGCTCGCGTGGTGGTCGAGGTAGGTCAGCATGGGGCCATGCTGAACCGTTTCCGTTCCTCCGGTGCCTGCCCCCTGCGGCTGGGGCCTGCCCTCCCCATGGCCTCGCTGGCGGCGTTCAGCCTGGCGGCGGTCTCAGTGGCGGCAGTCTCGGTGACGGCGGTCTCGGTGACGGTGGCCTCCACCCTGGTCCTGCCCCGGCCAGCCGCCGCCCAGGACGACTCCCGCAGCAACGCCGAGAGCCGCCCGAAGGGCTTCAAGGTGCTGCTGGACCGGGTGACCCACCGGGGCCGGGAGGTGGTGGGCATCTATGGCCTGGTGAGCGAACCCAACCAGCCAGGGATGTGGCGCGTGCAGGTGTGGGAGGAGCTCGACGACCGGGTCACCGTTGCCACCGACAAGATCGGCTGCAGCCCCACCAACCCCCTGAGGATCACCGGCACCGCGCGCCGGCTGGTCATCCGCGAGCTCAACCCCGGCGGTGTGATCACCCCCGCCAATCGCCTCGACCACCTCATGTGGTGGGCCGTCTGCGTGCCCGAGCAGGCCGGCAAGGACCCCGCCAGCCTGGGCCCCCTGGCCCGCCAGCTCGGCTACAGCGGCCGGTTGCCCGAACGGGAACAGGTGGTGCTTGGTCCCGGTCGATAGATTTCCCCCATGAGCCAAGATCCCACCGCCGCCGCCGGCCCCATCTCCGAGCCGTCCGGGATGGAGGAGACGCCCGAGGCCGCCACCAGTACGCCGGTGCGGCTGCTGCTGGTGGACGACGAACCCGGCCTGCGCACGGCGGTCAAGGCTTACCTGGAGGATGAGGGCTTCGCCGTCACCACCGCCAACGACGGCGAGGAAGGCTGGACAGCGGCCCAGGCCCAGATGCCCGATGTCGTGATCACCGACGTGATGATGCCCCGCTGCGACGGCTACGGCCTGCTGAAGCGGCTGAGGGCCGATGAGCGGCTTGGGGGCACCCCGGTGATCTTCCTCACCGCCAAGGGCATGACGGCCGACCGCATCGCCGGCTTCCAGGCCGGCGCCGACGACTACATCCCCAAGCCGTTCGACCCGGATGAACTGGTGGCCCGGGTGCGCAACGTGGTGCGTCGCCAGGAGCGCCTGCTGGCGGAGGCGGCCCGCTTCGCCGATGCCGACATCGGCGCCATGGCCCGCCAGATCACCGAGATCCGCTCGATGCTGGGCGGCGGTGGAGGCTCCGGCACCGGCAGCGGCGGCAGTGCCAGGAAGCCCGTCTCCGACGTCAAGCTCGACTTCACCCCCCGCGAGGCCAGCGTCCTGCAGCTGGTGGCGGAAGGAATGATGAACAAGGAGATCGCCCGGCGGCTGGAAACCTCGATCCGCAACGTCGAGAAGTACGTCAGCCGGCTGTTCATCAAGACCGGCACCGCCAGCCGCACCGAGCTGGTGCGCTTCGCCCTCGAGCATGGGCTCGTGGATTGAGGGTCATCTCACTCCATCCGTAAGTTGTCGCCGGAGGGCCATCCCCCAGACGGGTTGCCGGCGGAGATGAATGCTGGCTGGATCTACCGTGACCGCATCGGTGTGGAGTCTGCGGGGCACACGCTGAGCGCCTTCTATGCGGGCCGTTATCCCCATTCCGATCGGCAGGAATGGCAGCGGCGCCTGGCCATCGGCGAGATCGAACGCAACGGCGAGCGGGTCCGGGCCGATGCGACGCTCGCCGTGGGGGATCGGCTTGTCTGGCACCGGCCCCCCTGGACGGAGGCGGCCGTCCCGGCCCGTTGGATGGTGGTCTTCGACGACGGTGACCTGCTCGTGCTCAGCAAGCCCAGCGGCCTGCCGGTGCTGCCGGCGGGTGGCTTCCTTGAGCACACTCTGCTGCGCCTGTTGGAGTGCCAGCATCGGGGCGATCCCGTCGGAGTGCCACGGCCGGTGCACCGGCTGGGGCGGTTCACCTCCGGCCTGCTGGTGTGCGCGCGACGGCCCGCGACCCGGGCCTGGCTGAGTGCGCAGTTGCGAGACAGAACCGGTTCACTTCCAGAGAAAGGGTCCCCGGATGGGACGAAGGCCATCGCCTGCCGGACCGATGCGCTGCAGAGTGGATGCCGAAAGATCTATCGCGCCAGCCTGGTGCCGGGCCGTCTTGAGCTGGGGGTGGGCGATGGGTTGGTGATTCACAGGCCGATCGGCCAAAGGCCCCATCCGCTGCTCGGGCAGATCTGGTGCGACAGCGAGGATGGATTGGCCTCCCTCAGCCGTCTCACCCTGCTGGCGCGCCGCAGCAGCGATGATCTGGTGGAGGTGGAGATCACCACGGGCAGGCCCCATCAGATCCGGATCCACTGCGCGTCCTTGGGAGCGCCTCTGCTTGGGGATCCTCTGTATCTGCCGGGGGGTGGGGCGCGTGACGATGGGATCCCGGGCGAGGGGGGCTATCGCCTCCATGCCCACCGCCTGAGCATCACAGGGACTGGGGGGGAGCAGTTCATCTGGGAGGCCCCGTTGCCCCAGGGCCTTCGCTGAGGACGTCCCCCAGGTCCGCAGACCCCCCTTCAGACTCGCGGCGCCCAGGTCCGGGGGACCCGGACCTGATGCGCCTGAACGGTTTGCTTACGTCAGGGTGCGCCCAATCCTGACCAGCGGAGCAGCCCTGGCCAGGGGAGGGTGGCAAGTGGCTGAGGTGGCTGCTTTCCAGGACGGCTGTCGTCAGCAGCGTTGGCACGGCCGCGAGGAGTGTTGCAGCCCATCGTCTCCGAAAGGGTTGTTGTCGATCAGCTCGGCCATTCACAGCCGCGTTCACCGCAGGCTTCACCGGCGGAGCTGGTCCGCTCCCAGCCGCTGAATCGAGTGGCTTGCCGCTGATCGGATGACTCCTAACCTTTCATCGCAAGGTCGTTCTCCCGCCGTCTGGACAGAGCCTTCAGAGCCCCCCTGAATCAGCATCATGTTCAGCTTTCTTCTGCTTTTATCGCTATGGTTTTTTGTCGCTGGCTGGTTCAGCCGGCGATGGGGGTACGGCCCCTCAAGGACGCATCTGTTGCCCTTGACATTTATCCTGGCTTGCATCATTCAATTCAACATTGACTATTTGCTCATCGTGCTTACCCAGAGTCCTGGACTGATGAGCAAGATTTTATTCACCCTGGCCAGTCTTTTGATGGCAATGTCGTTGCTGCGTCCGACCTATCGCCGCGCGATTCAAACTCTATTCCGTGACTTCCTTTTGCCAGTGTGCCAGGTTATGCCCGCGCCAGGTCAATCCCTTCAACGGGGGATGATCATTTCGCGTCTGGCGATTCTGTGTGCTGCTGCAGTTCTCATGTTGGCGACACAGCTGTTGACTCCCACGGTCTTCAACTGGGATGCCAATTGGTACAATCTGGCACGTATTCCCGCCATGATTATTGAGCATTCTGTATTCCCAGAAAACACCGGTAGCCTTGTGCATTTGTTGCATCCTATCGGTCATGACTTACTTTATCTGTCGGATATAGCGGCCTTAAGTCTGCGTGGGATGGGCCTCATCGCTTGCTTGGAATTCCTTGTAATTCTGGGTTGTCTTTATCAGATTTCTCTTGTCATTCTTTCGCGTCTCAATGCGCAAACGAGCGGCATTAAGACCCAGTGTGCATTGCTTTTGGTGACAGTGTTGCTGTTCAGTAGTGACCTTCAGGTCTTGCAGTCGGCTGACCCCAAAAACGATCTGGTGATTGTCATGGCTTTTGTGATCAGTCTTTCGTTGAGTATTGAGGCGTTGCTGCGTCGCGATACGCCGGTGCACTACATCCTTTCTATACTGCTTGTCCTGATTTATTCGATCGCTTCAAAAGCCTACGGAATGATCGTGTTGATTCCACCGTTCCTGGTCCTTCTTTTTGAGGTTTGGCGATTGGTTGCGTTGAGCCCTTCCCCATGGACCTATGCCCTAGAGAGCCTGCGCTTGCATGCCAGGGACGCTGTGATCCTTCTTCGCAGAAACAGAATTCCACTGACCTTCGTTCTGTTGAATACACTGTTTATGGCGGGTACCTATGTAAACCATGCCCATTCGGTTGCCAGCTCCGAGCATGCGCAACAGTTGACTGACATGGCGGCAAAGCTTTCGAACGTCACCGGTTCATTCTCCGAGCGACTGACTAACTTCAGTCTGAATGCATCCCGTAACTTCATCGCCTTTGTTCTTTATCCCTATTCGACTTTGCTGAAGTGGAATGCGAAGGCGCCGGATGACTACCTGTTTGGATTTGGTCCTCTGACGGCGTTGATGAGCGATCCACGTGGCTTGGTCAATGCCAGCACGGTTGTACGTACCGTCAAGGCCGATAGTGCCTTTGGCTCTGTTTTTCTGGTCCCTTTGATGATTGTTCTTGTCGGCCTGCTTTCACGACGTGTGCTGCGCTCAAGGCTTGGTGTTCGAGATGCCTCCCGCCAGTTGGCAGAAAGGCTGTGGGGGCAGCTTCGCAGTGAGCACATCGGAGCCCTGATCGTTTTTAGCTGCGTCCTGGTCTTTCTCTTTTTCTCCTACGCCCTGCTTGGCCAGTCGTTTGGAAGTAAGTTCATGGGGGCCACTTATGTGCCGCTGATTCCGCTCTTGTCGGTGGGATTCGCTGAGCTTTTTTGTCTAGAGAACAAGCTTGTGGTGCGTGGAATTCTACTGGCTTCTTTGTATGCCGTGATGCGATTTGGATTTCTTCTCAACGTCTCAATGATTCCTGACTTCTTTGTTCGGCTCGCGACCTCTCCATCTTCTTTGGCTGTGAACCAAAGCCCTAATTTGCTCTACTATCAGTATCTGGGATCTCGATCCGACGTCCGAGACACCAGCCGTTGGCTGGACGGCCTTTCGAGGCTTTCTCCCCAGCAGGTCCACGTCCTTTGCTTTGGCGCTGAAACGCCCAGCCTCACGCCTTTGATGTATGCGATCCAGTCATTCAATCAGCCCAATCATCCCGACATCAGGCTGTCCGGGCAGGATAATTGTGTCCCGTCAGGGCCTCAGGCCCTGACGGGACCGGACCTGAACGTTGATGCGATCCATCTCCGTTAGGGCTGCTTCGTTTTCCTCCGTTCTGCATCGGTCGGGATGTCCATCAACGGGGCCATCCCGACGGGGCTCTCGATCGCGGCGATGCCCCCATGCCGTTGTCAGCCGCGCTCGAAGGCGATCAGCCGTGAGAAGTAGAAGGGGGCCTGGTTGAGGCTGCGGTGGACGGGGCGGAAGCCCGCGGTGGCGGCCGCCGCCACGATCCCGTCTTCCCGCAGGGTGTAGGCACGGGTGGTCTTGCTGGGTCCGGGGAACAGCTGGCCGATCTGCTTGAGCACCGCCAGCAGGGGCGTGTAGGGGGCGAAGCTGACGATCAGCTGGCGTTCGGCCATGGCCGCCAGATGCGTCACCATCGCTTCGGCGGCCGCCTGGGGGTAGTGGATGAACACGTCCAGGCAGATCACCGTGTCGTAGCGACCCTGGAGGCTCTCCAGGTCGGAGACGCTGAAGCTCAGCCGTTCCGAGGCCAGACCGGCCTCGCTGGCCCGGCGGCTGGCCTCGGCCACCATGGCGGCGGAGAGATCGCTGGCGGCGATCGAGCCGGCTCCGAGGGCGGCCAGGGGCAGGCTGAGGCTGCCGACGCCGCAGCCGGCATCGCAGAAGCTGCGGCTCGACAGGTCGCCCTGCTGCTGCAGCCAGGCCAGCACCGCATCCACCGTCTTCTGGTGGCCGATGCGGATGTTGCGCTGGACCCGGTTCACCTCTTCGCTGTCGCTGTAGATGCGGTTCCAGCGCTCGAAGCCGGTGCTTTCGAAGTAGGCCTGCACCTCGGCCTTCTCGGCCTGCGTCTCAGCCTGCGTCGCGGCCTGCGTCTCGGTGGGCGCGGGGGGGTGCAGTTCCGGGGGCATGGGGCGCAGGGCCGTTCGGGTGGGGCGGATCCTAGGGAGTTGGGGCCTGGGCCACGGTTTCGCGCCCGCCCGCCGCCGTGTCCGGACGCCGCCAGTGCAGGCGCCCGTCGGCCGCCGTGCTCCAGCGCAGGGTGTCCCCCAGGGGCCGCCCCAGCAGCAGCTGCTCCAGCGGCCGCCGTTCCCCCAGCAGGCGCCGGGGGGCCAGGGTGGCCGCGGCGATCGAGGCGGCCACCTGGCCGCTCCAGCCCGCCAGCCGCCGCACCCCCTCCAGCAGCGGCAGGGTGACCCCGGCCAGGGTGCCGTCCTCCAGCCGGCAGCTGCCGTCCTGCACCAGCAGGAGCCGCTCGTCCCAGCGGTGGGTGCCGTCGGCGAGTCCGTAGGGGGCCAGGGCGTCGCTGACGATCACCACCTGCCGGGGCGCCAGCCGCTGCAGCAGCACCGCCATGGTGGGGTCCACGTGGACGCCGTCGGCGATCAGCCCCAGGGCCACCTCCCCCTGGAGCAGGGCCTCCCCGACGGGGCCCGGGGCGCGGTGGTGCAGCCCGGCCATCGCATTGAAGCTGTGGGTGAGCATCCCCACGCCCTGTCCGAAGGCCCGGCGGGCCTGGGCCGCATCGGCGCCGCTGTGGCCCAGGCTGACCACCACGCCGGCGGCCCGCAGATCCTCGATCACCTCGGCGGCCCCCTCCAGCTCCGGAGCCAGGGTCACCAGGGCGACATCGGCTTCGGCGCCCCCCTGGAAGCCGGCGATCAGCCGGTCGAGGGCGGCCCGGCCGGGGGCCTGCAGGTACTGGGCCGGGTGGGCGCCGCGCCGCTCCGGCGCCAGGAACGGCCCCTCCAGATGGGCGCCCAGCAGCCGGCAGCGCCCGGGTCGATGCCGGCGGCGGGCCTCGGCCAGCACCATCAGGCTCTGGCGCAGGGCCTGCGGGGCGCAGGTCACCAGGGTGGGGCAGATGGCGTCCACCCCGTCCCTCCACAGCAGCTCCAGCAGGGCCTGCAGGCGGGGCAGATCGTCAAGGCCCAGCTCGGGGAAGGCCAGCCCCAGGCCGCCGTTGATCTGCAGGTCCACGCCCCCCGGGGACAGCCAGTCGCCGCCCCAGTCCTCGCCCCCGGCCTGGCTCCCCGGCGGCGTCGGCCGCACCCGGGCGATCAGCCCGTCGCCGTCGACAGCCACCCGCCAGCGCCCCCCCTGCCCACGCCCCTCTACCTCGCCGCAGGCCGGGTCATCGCCCGCCAGTCGCAGGTTGGTCAGCCAGCGCATCCGGGCAGCCTCGGGACGGGACAATGCCATCCTCGCCGCCCCCGCCCCATGGACCCCGAAGCCGCCCCGTCCACCCCACCCCCCCAGCCCCGGGTGGCGATCGTCATGGGCAGCGATTCCGACCTGCCGACGCTGGAGCCGGCCGTGCGCATCCTGGAGCAGCTGGGGGTCGCCCGCGAGGTGCGGGTGCTCTCGGCCCACCGCACGCCGCGGGAGATGGCGGCCTTCGCCGAGGCGGCCGCGTCCCGGGGCCTGCGGGTGATCATCGCCGGCGCGGGCGGCGCGGCCCACTTGCCCGGCATGGTGGCGGCCTTCTCCATGCTCCCGGTGATCGGTGTGCCCGTGCGCAGCCAGGCCCTCTCCGGGGTGGACTCCCTCCATTCGATCGTGCAGATGCCGGCGGGGATCCCCGTCGCCACGGTGGCGATCGGCGGCGGCCTCAACGCCGGCCTGCTGGCGGCCTCGATCCTGGCCATCGCCGATCCGGTGCTCGCCCAGGCCCTGGAGGCCCACCGCCGGGGGTTGCACGATCAGGTGGTGGCCAAGGATGTGCGCCTGCAGACCCTCGGCAGTGCCGCCTACCTGGAGCAGATGGGCCAGGGGTGAGGGCCCGGCCCCTTTCCCCTGGCCGTCGCCGGCGCGGCAGGCCAAGCTGGTCGGCGATTGTCGATCCTCCGGGGCCAGGCCCCGCTCCCGCTGATGCTCGAGCGGCTAGTGCTGCCCCCCTGGCTGCGGTTCGGCCTGGCCCTGCCGCTGTTGGTGCTGAACCTGTGGGTGCTGCGCCAGCTGCTGGTGCCCCTGGCTCCGTTCCCGGCCCTGTTTCTGGCTGCGGCTCTGCTGGCCTTTCTGCTGGATCTGCCAACCCGTTGGCTGGTCGAGCAGGGGCTGCCCCGCCCTCTGGCCCTGCTGCTGGTCCTGGGGCTGGCCTTCGGAGGGGTGGTGCTGGCGGCGCTGTGGCTGTTGCCGCGCCTGGTCACCCAGCTCGATGAGCTGATCACCGCCCTGCCCGGCTGGCTGGCCCAGGGGGAAACCCTGCTCGGCCAGCTGCAGGACTGGGCCGTGGCCAAGGGCCTGCCCACCGACTTCGGCAACATGAGCAGCGAGGTGATCACCCGCACCAGCAAGCTCGCCAGCCGGCTCAGCCAGGAGGTGCTGAGTCTGCTCGGGGCCACGGTTGGCCTCACGGTGAACACGGTGATCGTGCTGGTGCTCACCGTGTTTCTGCTGATCGGCGGGGAGCGGATCGCCGAAGGGCTAGCCGAATGGCTGCCGCCGGGGGTCCGGACTCTGGTCACCAGCACGCTGTTCCGCACCTTCCGGGGCTACTTCGGCGGCCAGGTGGTGCTGGCCCTGATCCTCTCCAGCCTGCAGATGCTGGTGTTCACGCTGCTGGGCATTCCCTACGGCGTGCTGTTTGCGGTGGCGATCGGCTTCACCACCCTGATTCCCTACGCCAGCGCCCTCACGATCGTGCTGGTGAGTCTGCTGCTGGCCCTGCAGGAACCGCGTCAGGGCCTTGAGGTACTGGCCGCGGCGATCACGGTGGGCCAGGTGGTGGATCAGGTGATCCAGCCCCGCCTGATGGGCAGCATCGTGGGGCTGCAGCCCGCCTGGCTGCTGATCAGCCTCCCGATCGGCGCGCGGTTGGGCGGGTTGCTGGGACTGGGGGAACTGCTGGGCCTGTTGCTGGCGGTGCCGCTGGCGAGTTGCGGCAAAACCTTTCTGGATGCCTGGGCGGTGCGGCTGCGGGCGGGGGAGGTGGCGCTGGCGGCGGCGGAAGGGGTTCGGGAATAAGTGGGGGGCGGCAACCTAGCGGCTGCCGCCGACCTCAGCGCCTCTCTCTTGTCCCCTTCCAGGGGCGTCATTCCTGAGCTGCTTCGGGGTTGAGCCCGTTTGTCGGTTCCACCAAGGTGTGTCGAGGCGACATCCAGGTGAAATTCTGGTGGTGTCCAGGTGGTGTCCTGCTTGCTGGTTAGGGCACTGGCCCTTCCAGCGTCAGGGATGGCTGTGCTCAAACCTCGACCAGGCATAACCCTGGCGCTCAAGCAACTCCCGGATGCTGGCCATGCTGGCGTCATCCAGCTGGGGCGAGCGGGCCAACACCCAGCCGTAGCGGCGGTCTGGCGAGCCCACCACTGCCCAGCGGTAGGCCTCATCGAGGCCGATCACCCAGTAGTCCCCCCAGAACGGTCGCCAGCCCAGGAAGCTCACCAGGCTCACCTTGAGCCTGGCGCTCGACACCGGACCCACCACCTTCGCCACGCCGGTGGCTTGATCCACGTTGCCGCTGCGCTTGATGCACTGGTTCAGCACGCTCAGCCGTCCATCCGACCGCAGGCCGTACTGGGCGATGGTGTGGCGGGCGCATTGCCGCTGGAAGCGGTTGGGGATCCTGGCGATCTCATACCAGCCCCCGGCGTAGCGGTTCAGCTCCACCGAGGGCACCGGCATCACCGCCGGCTGGCCCCCCGCCGGCCGGGCAGAGGCCGACGGCGTGAGTTCGGGTCTAACGGTCCCGGTGGGGGCTGAAACCGGATTGCCGAGCGCCGGAGCCTGGTTGGCCGCCAGAGCCAGGGCAGGGGCGGTACGGGAAGCCGGTTCAGCAGGGCGATGCCCTGATCTTTGCAGGCCCGCTCAGCGCCCCAGGCGTCGGCGCAGCCGCCGCGACCAACCCAGGGCTGACAGCGCACCCAGCAGGGGCAGGGGGCCAGGGGTGGGGGTGGGGGTGGGCGCAGTGGGCGGGGTGTAGCCGCCCAGATCCGCTGCCGAGGCCTTGTAGGCCTGCAGGAGGCCGGGGATCAATTCATAACCAGTGGGTAAGTCGCCAAGGTTTGTGGTGCCGGTAGTGCCGTTGGCGGCAATGGCGTAGCAATTGGTCGTCGCACCAAGATCGCACTGGAGGCGAGCGCCGGTGCTGGGATTAAAGTAAACATCAAATTGGGTGTTTGATCCGTTCTGGGTCACGGAATAATCATTGTCCGTACCCGCAAGCAGGAGATAGAAACCGTTGTTCAGTTGTGGGCCCACGGCCAACCCTTCCCATTTTTCTGGTGATCTGTTATTGAAGGCTGCGATCGTGTTGGCGTCCAGATCGATCAAGACCTGGCTTTTCGTCACCGGGGTGATGCCAATGCCCAGGGGACTGGTGAGATTGACCGATGACACGTCGGAGGCGCCAGTGAGATCAATAATGAAAATATTTTTGTCGGGGGAGGCGAGATTCGCGTTAGGCACTCCCACGCCGCGGTTGTTGCGTTCAATCACCATGAAGCGATTGTCGTCGAGAGCAACGATTTCCGAAATGCCGCGCCCCTGAGCGTTGCTGGCGAGCTGGTAGGCGTATTGGCCAACGACATTGCCGGAGTCAACGTCATATTTGAGAATGCGTGTGTATCCACTGCGTGCAAATTCTGCGCCGCTTGAATTGCCGTCGGTGATCACACCATTTTGGAGCATGGCAAAGGCATAGCGGCCGTCCGGGCTCACCGCCAGCCCTTCAAGGCCTCGATTGCCTTCCCGTCCTGACGTCAGCGTGCCTGGCTTTGGGCTTGCAAGGTAGTCGGTGCTGCCACCCGACGTAGGAATGATGTTGCTGGGCACTGAGAAGGCGCGAATGAATTGACCGCCACGAGTGAACTCATACACCGAAGGGCCATATTCGTCGGAAACCAGGAAGTTGCCGGAGCGGGGCAGCACTACGATTCCCTCGGGGTCGAAGGAGTTGCCAAGAGTTGAAGCCGAGGCGGGTGCCAGGCCATTGAAATAGGTGTTTCCGTTCCGGAAAAGAATGGTCTGCTGGATCTGGAAGTTCGAAATGGCACCCGTATCCTTATCAACATCCAGGCTGAAGCGTTGCAGACGTGTGTTGTAGTTCAGCGTTCCCCCGCCCGGTCCGCGGTCGGAAAGGCCAAACCACTGGTTCACCGAAGGGAGGTAATAGATGCCGGAAAAGGCACCAAAACGACCGTTGTTGACTGTCGTGCCCCCCGAAAGATCAAGGGTGTTGCCAGGGATGGTGAGGCTGTTCACGTAAGTGGGAGCGGCCATGGCCGGCAGGGCCATGCCTGTTTGGCAGGCCGTGGCCATCAGCGCTAGTTGGAAGACAGGCTTGCAAAGCAATCCAGGCAAAGCCTTGAACCCTTGACGCTCTGAGGTGCAGGCCATGCAATGAATGCGATGAGCAATAACTAATCTTAAGGAGATAACCTGTTGATTAAGTTAAGGAATGATTGTTGTTCGGTAAAGGCAGGCTTTGTTTGCTGCGCCAGGGCGGCCCGGCTTCCCCTTGTCGGGTCCGGGTTCCTCACCCCTCCCCCGCCGCTGGCACCACCCCCTGGCTCTCCAGGTAGGTCAGCACTTGAGCCACCGACTCCTCCAGGCTCTGGCTGCCGGTGTCGATCCGCAACTCGGGGGCTGCGGGCTCCTCGTAGGGGCTGGAGATGCCGGTGAAGTCCTTGATTTGGCCGGCGCGGGCCTTCGCATAGAGGCCCTTGGTGTCGCGCTGTTCGCACACCCCCAGATCGGCGGCGCAGTGGATCTCGATGAAATCGCCGCCCTCCACCAGCTCCCGGGCCCGCTGGCGGTCGGCCTGGAAGGGGGAGACGAAGGCGGTGAGCACCACTACGCCCGCATCCAGGAACAGCTTGGCCACTTCGCCGATGCGGCGGATGTTCTCCTCCCGGTCGGCGTCGGAGAAGCCCAGATCGCTGCACAGCCCGTGGCGCACGTTGTCGCCATCGAGCACATAGCAGGCCAGCCCCTGCTCGAACAGGGCCGAGTTGACCGCATTGGCCAGGGTGCTCTTGCCCGCCCCCGAGAGCCCCGTGAACCAGAGGATGGCGCTGCTGTGGCCCCGCTGGTGGGCCCGGGCGGTGCGGGTCACGGTGGAGTGGTGCCAGACGATGTTGGTGGCCTTGGCAGGCGAGGTCATCTCGGACACGGAAACGGGGCGGCGGCTTCGGGCCGCATTCTCCCCTACCCCCCCGCCTGCTTCGGCCGGAACCCTTGCGCCTCCAGCTCGGTCAGGATGAGGGCCACCTGGTCGCCCTGGAGTTCGATCACCCCGTCTTTGAAGGTGCCGCCGGTGCCGGCGCGGGCCTTGAGCCGCTGCAGGAGGGCGCGGGCCTCGGCGTCTGGGATGTCCAGCCCCGTGACCGCCGTCACCAGCTTGCCGCCTTTGCCCGCCTTGGTTCGCTGCACCCGCACCCGCTGCTGGGCCCTGGCCACGCCGGGGCCGCCAGGGTCCGAAGGCCGCTGCAGGCTCTCCGAGCCGCTGAACTCCCTCCAGCCGCCCTTAGGCATGGGTGCGGCCTCGCTGGAGGAGGTGCTTCAGGCGGCGGCCGGCGGCGGCGGCCAGCCTGGTGGGCAAGGATCTGGGGCGCATCGGTTCGGGCAGGGAGGGAGGTTCGGAGAAGTCGTAGCCCTCCCCGACGCGATGGCGGGCCATGGCTTTGTGGTTGGCGGCGGCCGTGTAATGACAGACGTAGGAGCGGCGGGTGCGGGCGGGATCGGCCATGGCGGTGCCGCCGTGAATCAGCGCCCCGTGCCAGATCAGCAGGTCGCCGCGCCTGGGCAGGTAGATGCTCGGTGTCCAGCCCTGCTGCTGGATCAGGCTGTCCAGGTACTGCCCGTAACCCGCGGCTGTCTGGGGCTCGGTGTTGCGGCTGGCCAGAATTCCCCCCTGGTCCCAGTCGTAGAACTGATGCTCCCCCAGGAGGTGGGAACCCTTGTAGTAGACGAGCGGCCCGGCCTGGTCGCTGATGTCTTCCAGGGGAATCCAGGCGGCGGCCAGATGCCCCAGCCGGCTGTGATGGTGGACGTAGGAGAAGTCCTGGTGCAACGATTGTTCGCTGCTTTTCCAGAAGGTGAGTGATTGAATCAGGGCCGGTGCCGAGCCGAAGAGTTCGTCGAGAAAACGGATGATGGGTGCGGAAAAGGCAAGGTCGCGCGCCGAATCGAAGTAACGATGCAGGTCATTGAGCTTGAGCCCGGGGCCCGCCTGCCGCAGATCCGTGACCCCCAGCTTCGTGAGATTGCGCAACACCCTGGCTTCGTAGTGATCGGCGTTGCCGTCGATGCTGATCATTCCGTGCAGCAGGGATGTGCGGGCCAGCGCCGGCAGATCGGCAAGGTCGGCGTCCACCCGATCGAGCAGGGCGGGGTCCATCACCTGCTGAAAGATGATCACACCGTCCTGGAGGAACTGAAGCACCTCCGCTGAATAGATCTGGCCCGCCAGTTCGGGTTGCTGGCGATACAGCCGTTCCGCCAGTGTCAGGGAGGAGAGGTAGTGGCTGGGAAGCATCTCTGGCGTTCGTTTGGAACTGGGCCGTCACCAGGTGATGCCCATGGTTCTGAGCTGGCACCCCCGAATCCGGGGTTCCGTCCCAGCCGTGCCGGGTGGTGCCTCCCTACTGTGAATCATCCCCTTCCGTACCGCCGGTGACCAGCACCGTCCCTTCCCGCCGTGTCGATCCGGCAGAGCTGCAGCCGTCGGTGCGCCCGGATGGCCTGGGCCGGTTCGGCCCCTTCGGCGGTCAGTACGTTCCCGAAACCCTGATGCCTGCCCTGGCGGAGCTGGAGACCGCCGCGGCCGAGGCCTGGGCCGACCCCGCCTTCACCGCCCGGCTGGACCACCTGCTGCGTCACTACGTGGGGCGTCCCACGCCGCTTTACGAGGCCGAGCGCCTCACGGCCCATTACCGCCGTCCGGAGGGGGGGCCACGCCTGTGGCTGAAGCGCGAGGACCTGAACCACACGGGTGCCCACAAGATCAACAACGCCCTGGGCCAGGCCCTGCTGGCCCTGCGGATGGGCAAGAAACGGATCATCGCCGAAACCGGCGCCGGCCAGCACGGCGTAGCCACGGCCACGGTCTGTGCCCGCTTCGGGCTGGAGTGCGTCATCTACATGGGCGCCGAGGACATGCGCCGTCAGGCCCTGAACGTGTTCCGGATGCGGCTGCTGGGGGCCACCGTCCAGCCCGTCACCGCCGGCACCGCCACCCTCAAGGACGCCACCAGCGAAGCCATCCGCGACTGGGTCACCAACGTGGAGAGCACCCATTACATCCTCGGTTCGGTGGCCGGCCCGCACCCCTACCCGATGCTGGTGCGCGATTTCCATGCCGTGATCGGCCAGGAAGCCAGGTCCCAGTGCCTGGAGGCTTTCGGTCGCCTTCCGGATGTGCTGATCGCCTGTGTCGGCGGCGGCTCCAACGCCATGGGCCTGTTCCATCCCTTCGTTCAGGACGCCGGTGTGCGCCTGATCGGGGTGGAGGCCGCCGGCGAGGGCGTGGCCACCGGTCGCCATGCCGCCACCATCACCGAGGGCCGGGTGGGGGTGCTGCACGGCGCCATGAGCCTGTTACTTCAAGACGATGAAGGCCAGGTGCAGGAGGCCCACTCGATCAGCGCCGGCCTCGACTACCCGGGCGTCGGACCGGAGCACAGCTACCTGCGCCAGATCGGCCGGGCCGAGTATGCCGCCGTCACCGACGCCCAGGCCCTGGAGGCCCTGCAACGGGTGAGTGAGCTGGAGGGGATCATCCCCGCCCTGGAGACGGCCCATGCCTTTGCCTGGCTGGAATCCCTCTGCCCCACCCTCGCCCCCGGCACCGAAGTGGTGCTCAACCTCTCCGGCCGCGGCGACAAGGACGTCAACACGGTGGCGGAGAAGCTCGGCGACGGCCTGGCGGGCTAGGCCCTCCTCAGAGGGGGTCCTGCTCCCACGGGAAGCGGGGCAGCTTGTTGAGGCCTTCCTGCATGTGGCGGGACCACACATCCATGGTGTGCTGGATCTCCGGGGCTTCCTTTTCGAGTTTGAGGCGCCGGCACACCTTGAACTCGTCGCGGCGCACCAGGGCGATCTCGAAGGGCGGTCCCACGGTGAGGTTGGAGCGCCGGGTGACGATCTCCGACACCAGGCAAAGGCGCGCCGCATCCTCCAGGGAGAGGTCGGGGCGGCCGATGTAATCGAGCGGGGGCTTGCCGTACTTGGTTTCGCCGATCTGCAGGAAGGGGGTGTCGGCGGTGGCCATGATCGCGTTCCCCTGGGGATAGATCATGTAGAGCCCGTGTGGCTGGCCGGCGATCTGGCCGCCCAGGATGAAGCTGGCCTCGCCGCTGGCGCCCGCCTGCCGAAGGTTGGGATTGAACTCCTTCTGCACCATCACGTTGAGCCGGCCGATGTAATCGGCCACTTCAAACAGATAACGGGCCGTGAGCATGCTCGGTCCGGCCGGGGGGTCGTCCTGGCGGCTCCACTGGGGGCTGGGCCCGGCCCCGTGGTTCTCGATGTCGCGGCGGATGCGGTTGAGCACGGCCTGGGTGGTGCCCAGGTTGCCGGCCGCCATGAGTACGAACAGACGGTCGGGGGCCGGCGCCAGCACATGCATCTTGCTGTAGCTGGAGATGTAATCCACCCCGGCGTTGGTGCGGGAGTCGGAGGCGAACACCAGGCCGCTCTGGAGCAGAAAACCGAGGCAATAGGTCATCAGCTGAGCAGCCTCTCCAGGATCGAGGCCACCGACTGGACCGCGGCGCGGGCGGTGGCGTAGGCCATGCGCATCGGTCCCACCAGCGCCACCTGGCCGCGGCCGCCGTGGCCCGTGCGGTAAGTGGCCTGGACCACCGAGCACTGGCCGAGGGCCGCATGGGGGTGTTCCGTGCCGATCCAGATCGCGTCGCTGGCGATGGCGGCGGGGTCGCCGGTGAGCCCCAGCAGGGTGCGGGGGCCATGCTCCACCAATTGCACCACCGGCAGCAGGCTGGAGCTGTGGCTGAATTCCGGCTGGGCCAGCAGTCCCCCAAGACCGGCCGCCACCACGGCATCCAGCTCCTCGCTGCGGATGCGGCCGTGGCTGTCGAGGGCCTGGCGCAACAGGCCGCCGCTGCGGCGCAGCTCGGCCGGCAGCCGCTCCCAGGGAATGCGGCCGTCGCCGTTGGCGCGGAGCTGCTGGTTGCACCAGCGCTCCAGGATGGGCAGTTCATCCTCCAGGCCGGCGCCCAGGCGTAGATTCAGGCTGGTGCTGAAGTCCGGACCCTGGACGAGGAACACCAGAAGGCGGTCGCCGCTCGGTACCAGCCGCACCGCCTGCAGCAGGGGGCTGGGGCGCTGGGGGCGGGTGATCAGGCTGAGCAGGCCGGTGAGGTCGGCGAGGCGGCGGGCCAGATGCAGCAGCAGATCATCGAGGGCGGCCCACTGCAGGCTGATTCCGGCCAGCTCCCGCTCCAGTTGCAGCGCGGCGGCTCCTGGGGCCGGCAGCAACTGATCGACGTAGAGGCGGTAGCCCCGCTGGCTGGGGATCCGGCCGGCGGAGGTGTGCGGCTGGGTCAGCAGGCCGCGCTGCTCCAGGGCCCCCATGGCCGTCCGCACGGTGGCGGGGCTTGCGGGCAGCCCGAAGCGACGCACCAGCGTGTGGCTGCCCACCGGTTCGACGGTGTCCACGTAATGCCGCACCGTGGCCCGTAGGACCTCCTGTTGTCGGCGCGGCAGCATGTCCAAGGACTGGGGGAAAACAGCAAGGGAAACAGATCCTTAAGTCTAGGTAAGTGACGTGCCTCCCTAGGCCCGGCACGGGGGCTCAGTAACGGGGAACCCGGGGATCCACCTCCCGGCTCCACGCATCGATGCCCCCCTTCAGGTTCCACACCTCCTCAAAGCCCTGTTCCTGAATCAGCCAGCAGCCGAAGTCCCAGCTGCGGATGCCGGCATGGCAGAGCACCACCACCGGCTGCTGCCGGTCGAGACGGCTCTCGAGATCCGGCAGCCAGTCCCGGTGGCGGCTCAGCGGTAGATGCAGGACGTCGAACGGCAACCTGGCCAGGGCCAGTTCCCCGTCCTCGCGCACGTCCACGATCTGGAGCGGCTCCCCGGCTTCATGGCGCCGTTGCAGGTCCACGGCAGGGAGCGTGCGGGGGGTCCCCGGGCGGGTCGTCTCGTCCATGGCGGGCGTCGGAGGGGGGGTGGCGTCAGGATGGTCCCATCCTGCTGAGAACGCATGAAGGCCCGCCCATTCCTGGCGGTGCTGCTGGTCCTGGTGCTGGTGGTGTTCGGACTGGGGCTCGGTGGCTGGTGGCTGGTGTGGCAACGCAGTGCCCTGCGGCTGCAGCGCCTGCCACTGGTGGTGCCACGGGCCGCCAGGTTCGTGCCTCGGGATGCTCCCTTCAGCTTCCATCTGTTCAGCGACGGCGACCAGCCCCTGGACTACGCCCGTGCCGTCGCCCCGCCCCGCCAGCGACGCCAGGCGGCCGAGGCGGTCGGCCGGCTGCGCGACGGGGCCTTCGCCGCGGCGGGTCTCGATTACGACAGCGAGCTGCGCTCCTGGTTGGCGGCACCGGTGGGTCTGGCCCTGTTCGAGCTGGACGCTGGCGCCGCTTCCGGTGGCTCCAGGGGGGGCTGGCTGCTGGCCCTGGGCAGCCGGGACGACGACGGCGCCCGCCAGTTTCTGCAGCGCTTCTGGCAGACCCGCAGCCTGGCGGGCACGGATCTCCAGATCAGCACCTACCGGGGGATGGGTCTGATCAGTGGCCGGGGGGCCCTGCTGGGCCGCACACCGATGCCGCTGGCCACGGCCCTGGTGGATGACGACCTTGTCCTGATCGCCTCGGGGCGGGGTGTGCTGGAGCAGGCGCTGGATGTGTCCCAGATCCCTGAACTCAACCAGGCCGGCCAGGCGTCCTTCCAGGAGGGTCTGCGGCGGCTCGGCACCGGTGCTGGCCTGCTCCAGGCGTCCCCCGCGGCCCTGGAGCGCTGGCTGGGGCTGCCGCTGCCGGCCCCCACCGAGCAGCGGCCCGGTGGGCTGCTGCTGGCCCTGCGACCCGACGGGCCAAGCCTGCGGCTGTCCGGCCTGCTCGGGCTGCCGCCGGAGATTGCTCTGCCGGAAGTCGGGGCCGACGCTGGCCTGGGCCAGGCCCTGCTGGCCGCCCTGCACCGGCCCGCCGCCAGCCTCGCCCTGGTGCAGGATCCCGCCAGCCTCGCCACGATCCCGCTGCTGCAGCCGCTGCTCGAGCGCCTGGTGGGGGCGGCCGATGCCGCGGGTCCGGTGCCCGCCCTGGTGGTGGGTTCCGACGCGGGGCCGCTGCTGGCCGCCACCAGCGGCGATCGCTGGTTGCTGGGCACGGCGGCCGATCGGCCGGAACCCTTGGCCCTGGAGGCGGCCCTGGCGGCCGATGGCCTGATCGCGGCGCCCCTGGAGGTCGACGGCCATCCGCTGCTGGCCTGGACCCGGCTGCAGGCTGGCCCAGGACGCCGTGACGGCAGGTCGGAACAGTTGCAGGCGCCCCTGCTGGGCTGGCGCTGGCAGCGGGACGACCAGGCCTGGTGGGGAGAGTCCCTCGGCCAGCTGGAGGACCTGGATGGGCCGCAGAAGCAGGGGACCGGCCTCCTGCAGGGGCAGTTGGCGGCCCTTGCCGTTCCGGAGGCGGCCCTGCAATGGGCCCTGGATGGTCCGCGGGCCCGCGACGTTCTGGCGGCCTGGCGGCCCTGGCAACGCCTCACCGCCCTGGCCGGGGGGTCGCTCAGTGAGCCGGTCACCGGCCTGGCCCTGGCGCTGCGGGGAGAGACCGGCGTCCTGGCGGTGGAAGCGCGCCTTGACTTTGGAGCCGCCTGACCATGGCGCCACTTCTCTGGGAGCTGCTTCTGCTGCGCCACGGCATCGCCGAGGAGCGCAGCCCCGCTCGGGTCGATACGGGACGGGAGCTCACCGCCGCCGGCCGGGCCCGCACCCGGGCGGTGCTGGAGCGGGCCGTCCGCCTGGGTCTGGGGGCGGATCGTCTGCTCTCCAGCCCCCTGGCCCGGGCCAGGCAAACCGCCGAGATCGCCCGGATGGTCGGTCTGGCTCCCGCCATCGAGCTGGCCCAGGCCCTCGAGCCCGGCGGGGATCCCCTGCCCCTGCTGCCGGCCTGGTTCAACCAAGGCGATGAAGCGCCATCCTGCCGGCTGCTCCTGGTGGGCCATGAGCCGGATCTGGGGCTGCTGGCGTCTCGCCTGCTCGGGGCGCCGCCCGGCGCCATCGCCCTGCGCAAGGCGGGTCTGGCCCTGCTGCGCCTCCCCGCGGTGGAGGTCGGCGGTTCGCTGGCCGGCACGGCCCGTCTGGAGTGGCTGGTGCGCCCCAGGCTCTGGCTTCCCCGCCCCTGAGGCGGCAGCGGGCGCTACGCCATGGGCCCGTTCCTGCGCCTAAGTTCATCCCATCCACAGGAAGCGGCATGGCGGCGGCGAGCACCCCAGAGGCGAATGACCCTCAGGGCACCCCTCCCTCGCCATCGGCGCCGGCGCCCCCCACCTTCCGCCCCGGGCTCGAAGGGGTGCCGGCCACCCAGTCCGCCATCTGCGACATCGAGGGGCAACGGGGCCTGCTCACCTACCGGGGCTACCCCATCGAGCAGCTCGCCAACCACAGCAGCTTCCTCGAAACCGCCTACCTGCTGATCTGGGGCGAGCTGCCGACGATCTTCCAATTGCGGGAGTTCGAGCAGGAGGTGCAGATGCACCGGCGGCTCAGCTTCCGCATCCGGGACATGATGAAGTGCTTCCCGGCCACGGGCCATCCGATGGATGCCCTCCAGGCCAGCGCGGCGTCCCTGGGACTCTTCTATTCCCGGCGTGCCCTCTACGACCCCCAGTACATCGTCGATGCGGTGGTGCGGCTGATCGCCAAGATCCCCACGATGGTGGCGGCGTTCCAGCTGATCCGGAAGGGTCAGGATCCGATCCAGCCCCGGGACGACCTGGCCTACTCCGCCAACTTCCTCTACATGCTCACGGAGCGGGAGCCCGATCCCCTGGCGGCCCGGATCTTCGATGCCTGTCTGATCCTGCACGCCGAGCACAGCCTCAACGCCAGCACCTTCAGCGCCCGGGTCACCGCCAGCACCCTCACCGACCCCTACGCCGTGGTGGCCTCTGCCGTGGGGACCCTGGCCGGGCCCCTTCACGGTGGCGCCAACGAGGACGTGCTGGACATGCTCGACCAGATCGGCAGCATCGATCAGGTGGAGCCCTGGCTCGATCGGGCCATCGCCCAGAAGCAGAAGATCATGGGCTTCGGCCACCGCGAATACCGGGTCAAGGACCCCCGGGCCGTGATCCTGCAGGGCCTGGCCGAGGAGCTCTTCCAGCGCTTCGGCCATGACGCCATGTACGACGTGGCCCTCAAGCTGGAGGAGGTGGCGGAGCGGCGCCTCGGGCCGAAGGGAATCTTCCCGAACGTCGACTTCTATTCCGGTCTTGTCTACCGAAAGCTCGGTATTCCCCGCGACCTGTTCACCCCCATCTTCGCCATCGCCCGTACGGCAGGATGGCTGGCCCACTGGAAGGAACAACTGGGTGCCAACCGCATCTACCGTCCCTCGCAGATCTACACCGGTCCCGTCGAACGGGGCTGGTTGCCCCTGGAAAGCCGTCCGGTTCCTGGCTGACCCCATTTCCACCTAGGTTCCCCCCACCGGAGTTCTCTGATGCTGTCCACTGGCCAGCTGGGTGCCGCCGTCCCTCCCCCTGGTCTCGATCTCCAGTCGAGCTTCATCGACCTGGCCCAGGCCATGGGCCTCACGGCCGGTGCCGCCCGCCTGCTCTGGCTGCCACTGCCGATGGTCCTGGTGCTCGTGGGGGCCGTGGTCGGCGTCCTGGTGAGCGTCTGGCTGGAGCGCAAGATCTCCGCGGCGGTGCAGCAGCGCATTGGCCCCGAATACGCCGGTGCCCTGGGCGTGCTCCAGCCCCTGGCCGATGGCCTCAAGCTGGTGTTCAAGGAGGACATCATCCCGGCCAGGGCCGACTCCGTGCTCTTCAGCCTCGGCCCGGTGCTGGTGGTGGTGCCGGTGATCCTGTCGTGGCTGGTGGTGCCGTTCGGCCAGAACCTGCTGATCAGCAACGTGGGGGTGGGCATCTTCCTGTGGATCGCCCTGAGCAGCATCCAGCCGATCGGCCTGTTGATGAGCGGTTACTCCAGCAACAACAAGTACTCCCTGCTCGGCGGCCTGAGGGCGGCGGCCCAGTCGATCAGCTACGAGATTCCCCTGGCCCTGGCGGTGCTGGCGGTGGTGATGATGAGCAACTCCCTCAGCACCGTCGACATCGTTGCCCAGCAGACGGGGGCTGGCATCCTGAGCTGGAACATCTGGCGCCAGCCCGTCGGCTTCGTGATCTTCTGGATCTGTGCCCTGGCGGAGTGCGAGCGCCTGCCCTTCGACCTGCCGGAGGCCGAGGAGGAGCTGGTGGCTGGCTACCAGACGGAATACTCCGGCATGAAGTTCGCCCTCTTCTATCTGGGCAGCTACATCAACCTGGTGCTGTCGGCCCTGCTGGTGTCGGTGCTCTACCTGGGCGGCTGGAGTTTCCCGGTGCCCGTGGAGTGGATCACCGGCTGGCTCGGGGTCTCCCCCGATGCTCCTCTGGTCCAGGTGATCACCGGTTCGATCGGCATCGTCAGCACGATCCTGAAGGCCTACCTTCTGGTGTTCTTCGCGATCCTGCTGCGCTGGACCACCCCTCGGGTGCGGATCGACCAACTCCTTGACCTGGGTTGGAAGTTCCTGCTGCCGATCGCTCTGGTCAACCTGCTGGTCACCGCCGGCCTCAAGCTGGCCTTCCCCGTCGCCTTCGGCGGCTGAACCCGTCGCGCGGATACCAACGGCTCCGCGCCCTTCGGGCCATCATGGTCCCCATCCCGCAACCCCCTCGCCCCCAGCCATGTTCGGGTTTCTCAAACAAGTCGGTGACTACACCCGCGAGGCGGTGAGCGCGGCCCAGACCATGACCCAGGGTCTGGCGGTCACCTTCGACCACCTGCGCCGGCGCCCGATCACGGTGCAGTACCCCTACGAGAAGCTGATCCCCTCCGAGCGTTACCGGGGCCGGATCCACTACGAACTCGACAAGTGCATCTCCTGCGAGGTGTGCGTGCGGGTGTGCCCCATCAACCTCCCGGTGGTCGATTGGGTGATGAACAAGGCCACCAAGAAGAAGGAGCTGCGCAACTACTCGATCGATTTCGGGGTGTGCATCTTCTGCGGCAACTGCGTGGAGTACTGCCCCACCAACTGCCTCTCCATGACCGAGGAATACGAGCTGGCGGCCTTCGATCGCCACAGCCTCAACTACGACAACGTGGCCCTCGGCCGCCTGCCCACCAGCGTCACCTCCGACCCGGCCGTGTTCGCCCTGCGGGAGCTGGCCTACCTTCCCAAGGGTGCCCTCGATCCCCATGGGGTGCCCGCCAGCGAGCCCCGTGCGGGCCAGCTGCCTTCCCAGGTGCTGGAATCCCTCCAGAGGGAGAAGGCCCAGAGCGGCGCCACCCCTTCCGACAGCACCGGAGAGTCCTGATGTCGATCGCCTCCACCACCCAGCAGATCTGCTTCTTCGTGCTCTCGGCCACCACCGTGGTCGGATCACTCGGTGTGGTTCTGCTGCCCAACATCGTCTATTCCGCCTTCCTGCTCGGCGGTGTCTTCCTTTCGGTTGCCGGGCTGTACCTGCTGCTCAACGCCAGCTTCGTCGCGGCGGCCCAGATCCTCGTCTATGTGGGCGCGGTCAATGTGCTGATCCTGTTCGCGATCATGCTCGTGAACAAGCAGGAAACCCTCGCTGCGATCCCTGGGCTGCTGGTGCGTCGGCTTCTGTCGGGGGCGGTCTGTGCTGGCCTTTTCGCCCTGCTGCTGCGGGTGGCCTTCACCACCAACTGGGCGCTGCCAGGCCCGACGCCCGTCGGCGAAGAGGCCACCATCCGCATCGGCGAGCACCTGTTCACCGATTACCTGCTGCCCTTCGAGCTGGCCTCGGTGCTGCTGCTGATGGCGATGATCGGGGCCATCGTTCTGGCCCGTCGCGACGTCTTCAGCACCGACGTGATCACGGGTGAGCCGGCCGATCAGGGGCTGATCGAAAAGGACCGCACACCCCTGCTGATCGAGAAATCCGCCCCCGCGCCCACCCTCCTTTCCAAGCCATGAGCACCGACCTCGCCTCTCCGATCCCCCTCGAGGCCTTTCTCTCCGTCGCGGCCATGCTGTTCTGCGTCGGCGTCTGGGGGCTGATCAACAGCCGCAACGCCGTGCGGGTGCTGATGAGCATTGAGCTGATGCTGAATGCCGTCAACATCAACCTGATGGCCTTCTCCAACTACCTCGATGGCCAGCTGATTCGCGGCCAGGTGTTCGCCATCTTCGTGATCACCGTGGCGGCAGCCGAAGCGGCCGTCGGCCTGGCCATCCTGCTGTCGCTCTACCGCAACCGCGAAACGGTCGACATGGAGCGCTTCAACCTCTTGCGCTGGTAACGGTGCAAGCATCGCGCGATCCGGCCCATGCGGCTTGAGAGGGTCTGGTTGATCCTGCGCAAGGGCAGCCAGGCGGCCCAGCGTCAGGCCCGCCGTTGTGCCCAGGACCTGCGTTCCCAGGGGGTCATCGTCACCACCGCCGTCAGCGGTCTGGGATTGAATCCCTTCCCTGGCCTGCTGGCTACGGAGAGCGACCTTCCCGACCTGGCCGTGGTGCTCGGCGGCGATGGCACGGTCCTGGCGGCAGCCCGCCACCTGGCCAGCTTTGCCGTGCCGGTGCTCAGCTTCAATGTCGGCGGCCACCTCGGCTTCCTCACCCATGACCGGCGCCTGCTGCGGCTGCGGGGAGAGGCCAATGGGGAGCCTGGCAGCCACGATCCTGACGACAACCTCTGGCAACGCCTGCGGGACGACCGCTTTGCGATCGAGAAGCGCATGATGCTGGAAGCTCGGATCGACCGGGGGGACGGCGTGCCCCAGGAGGGCGACGTCCCCGATCACGGCGATCGGAACGGGGTCGGCGATGGACCCCATGGCGCCCTCAACGACTTCTACTTCCGCCCGTACCTCGATGAGCTTTCTCCCACCTGCATGTTGGAGCTGGAGATCGACGGGGAGGTGGTGGACCAGTACCGGGGCGACGGCCTGATCATCGCCACTCCCACCGGTTCCACCGGCTATGCGATGGCCGCCGGCGGACCGATCCTGCATCCGGGCATCGAAGCGATCGTGGTCACGCCGATCTGCCCGATGAGTCTCTCCAGCCGGGCGGTGGTGGTTCCTCCCGGTTCGCGGCTGTCGGTCTGGCCCCTGGGGGAGTCCAGCCGTCGGGTCAAGCTCTGGAAGGACGGCGCCCATGCCACCGTGCTCGAACCCGGCGATCGCTGCGTTCTGCAGCGGGGCCGCCATCCGGTGCTGATGCTTCAGCTGGAGCAGAGCCCCTCGTACTACAGCACCCTCACCCACAAGCTCCACTGGGCCGGCAGCCTCACCGCTGGCGAACCGTCCCGCAACTGAACGGCTCCGCGCCGCCCTGCCACCCCTCTCCCCATGGCCCTGGAAATCGAGCGTCGCTTCCTCGTCAGCGGCGACCAGTGGCGCTCCCATGCGCAAGGGCCCAGGGCGATCCGCCAGGGCTATCTGGCGAGCGGGAACGGGGACCTAACCCTGCGGGTGCGGCTGGCCAGGTCCCCCGATGGCGCCATGGAGGCGTTCCTCACCCTCAAGCTGCCGGCCGTCGGCGCGGCGACTCCCTCCGCCGGTCAGGCCCTGACGCGGCAGGAGTACGAGTACCCGATCCCGGCCACCGACGCTGAGGCCCTGTTGGAGCAATCCGCCCATCAGGTGAGCAAGACGCGCTTCGGCCTGGACCTGCCCGGTGGTGACTGGGTGCTCGATGTCTTTGCGGCCGCCAATGCCCCCCTGGTGGTGGTGGAGGTGGAGCTGGAGCGGGCCGATCAGGCGGTGCCCGTTCCCCCCTGGTGCTCCAGAGAGATCACAGGCCGTCGTGACCTCAGCAATGCGGCCCTGGCACACCGACCCCTGGCGTCGTGGCCGGCGGCGGAACGGGAGGCGCTCCTGCGGCCCCAGGGCCGCTGAGCTCAGCCGGGCCTGGACGGGTCGACGTGGGGCAGGGCGCAGCAGTTGAAGCCGTCGCGGCAGATCTTGCCGTGGTCCATGGCCCAGTTCAGCAGGGCCACCCGGTTCTTGGCGCCGGTCTTGGTGAAGATGTTGCTGACGTGGTTGTCGACGGTGCGCTTGCTGATCGTCAGCTGGCCGGCGATCTCCTGGTTGGTGAGGCCGGTCGCCACCAGCTCGATGATCTCGAGCTCCCGTTCCGATAACTCGCTGCGTGGATGCACGATGGGCCGCTCCGGGGACGGGGGCATCGATGGAGCCGGGGGCCTGCGCTCAGCCATCGGCTCCTCGGCGGTTCCTTTCACTCTAGGCAGCGGCTGATCCATGATGCCCCTGTCATGGAGATGGCCGTTGCAGCTTCGACAGGCGCTGGCGGAAGGGCGCTTCGCCGTCACGGCGGAAGTGACCCCGCCCCGTGGGGGCAATGCAGGCCGCACCCTGGAAGCCGCGATGGCGCTGCGGGGCCTGGTGCAGGCGGTCAACGTCACCGACGGCAGCCGGGCGGTGATGCGGATGAGCAGCCTGGCGATGTGCCGCCTGCTGCTGGAGGCCGGCATCGAGCCCGTCCTGCAGATGACCTGCCGCGATCGCAACCGCATCGCCCTCCAGGCCGACCTGCTCGGCGCCCACGCTCTCGGCATCCGCAACCTGCTCTGCCTCACCGGTGACCCGGTGCGGGCCGGGGATCAGCCTGGCGTCCGACCGGTGAATGAACTGGAAGCGGTGCGGCTGCTGCAGCTGGTGCGGTCCCTCAACGCCGGCGAGGATCCGGTGAAGGGGGAATTGCCGGATGGGGCCACGGCGCTCTTCCCCGGCGCCGCCGCCGATCCCCAGTCGCCCAGCTGGGGCGGACTGTGCTCCAGGGTGCGGCGCAAGCAGGAGGCCGGAGCCCGCTTCCTCCAGACCCAGATGGTGATGGACACCGCCTGCCTGCGCCGCTTTGTCGAGGAGATCACCGCCCCGCTCGGGCTGCCGGTGCTGGCCGGGGTGTTTCTGCTCAAGTCGGCCCGCAATGCCCAGTTCATCAACCGCGTGGTGCCCGGGGCCCGCATCCCCCAGTCCCTGATCGATCGCCTCGCCGGCGCCGCGGACCCGGCGGCGGAAGGTGTGGCGATTGCCGCCGAACAGGTGGCGGCCTACCGCTCCATCTCCCAGGGGGTGCACCTGATGGCCATCAAGGCCGAGCACCGCATTCCCGAGATCCTGCGGCTGGCGGGCCTAGGGGGCGCCGCTGGCGGCGAGGTCGGTGCCGAGCAGCTCGGCCATGGCCTTCTGCTGCGGTGATGGGGTGCCCACGTCCTGGCGGCGGGAATCGGTGATCAGCCAGTCGAGGGCGGCTTCCTGAAGATCGAAATGATCGCCGTTGCGATCGACGCAGTAACGGCCGTAGACCAGCTTCTCGACCAGCTGGACGCCGGCGCCGATGCGGGAATAATCGAAGATGATCGAGTTGTCGATCGTGGCCCCTTCACAGATGTGGCAACTCGGCCCGATCATGGCGGGGCCGATGATGGTCACACCGTTCTCGATGCGGGTCATGCCGCCCACGAAGATCGGCCCCTCGACGTGGATTTTGTCCCAGTCGGCCGCCACGTTCAGGCCGGCGTAGATCCCCGGACGCACCTGCTTGCCAGGAATCTGCACCTGGCGAACGTCCCCCTGGAGAACGCTGCGGATCGCCTGCCAGTAATCCGGCACCTTGCCGATGTCGACCCATTCGAACTCCATGGGCAGGGCATAGAAGGGGGCCCCGGAGTCCACCAGCCTGGGGAACAGATCGGCGGCGATGTCGAAGGGTTCGCCGCTGGGGATGAAGTCGAGGACTTTCGGCTCGAAGATGTAGATGCCCGTGTTGATCATGTCGCTGGCGGCCTCCTCCACCGACGGCTTCTCCTGGAAGGAGAGCACCCGCCCGGCCTCGTCGGTCACAACCACCCCGTAACTGCTCACCTGATCGCGTGGCACCCGCTTGGTGATCAGGCTGGCCATGGCCCCCTTCTCGCGGTGGCGCCTGACGGCCTCGGTGAGGTCGAGGTCGATGAGGGCGTCGCCGCAGAGCACCACAAAGGTGTCATCGAAGAAGGGCTGGAAGTCCTGGATCTTCTTCAGCCCTCCGGCCGAACCCATCGCTTCACCAATCAGTTCCCCATCACTGATGCGTCCTTCGAAGCTGTAGGCGATCTGGACATCGAAGCGCTGCCCATCGCGGAAGTAGTTCTCGATCTCCTCCGACAGGTGGGAGACGTTGACCATGATTTCGTTGAAGCCGTGCTCCCGGAGCAACTCGAGCAGAAACTCCATCACGGGTTTCTGCAGGATGGGAATCATCGGCTTGGGGGTGGTGTGCGTGATCGGCCGCACCCGTGTTCCCTTGCCTGCCGCCAGGATCATCGCCTTCATCGGCGTCGTTTCATGTCGGAGGTCAAATTCCACCCTAAGGAGAAAACTCAGGCTGCCACTGCCTCCAGAGCCGGCCCCCTATCTGACCCCTGCCCGGGCAGCCTTGGCAGGCTGAGCGTTTCGCCCCTTTCCTCGCTCCGGCGACGCAGGCTGAGGGGCCCGTAAAGCCCGCCGGCCTGCTCCAGTTCCACCTTGCCCTGGGAGGAGAGGAACAGCAGGGCCCAGAACACCCCCACCCGGTCCTGGTCCAGGTCCTCGTCGGCCGGCGCGTTTGCGACAGCCTCCGCCCAGGCGCCCACCAGGGCATCGAAGGCCACCCATTCGACGCCTTCGGCGGTGGGTGTCCACTGCAGCAGGAAGCGGCTGAGGGCGGCGGTGGTTTCCGGCAGTTTCTCCCGGTGGGCCAGGGAGGCCACCTGGGCGATCGCGGCCCGTTCGCTGTAACGACGCGCCCGGGGCCTGTGGCGCCCTTCCCCCCCGTCCTGTTCGAGTCGCTCGGCGATGTCCTCGAGCTGCCGGATCAGTTCCCCCAGGGTGACGGGGCGCTGCAGGGGCGGGGGTGCCACCGGACGACGGTGCAGGTGCCGCTCCGGCCGCCGCGGCAGCGCCAGGGTTGCGGGGTCCCAGCCCGCGTCGTCCTCGGCGGAGAAGGGGTCCTCCAGCAGGGGCTCGGGCGGAAATGTGGCCGACTCCAGCAGCTCCGCCTTGAGCCCCACCAGCACCGAGGCCGCCAGGAACGCCTCGCTGGATTCCGCCAGATCCCGTTCGTAGCTGCCGCCTTGGGGGGCCAGCAGTCTGGGCCGTTCGATGCGCTGGCGCAGCTGGTCGAGGAAGCCGTCGACGACGGCGATCACATCCACGTCCCAGGGGTCGATATCGCCCCGCTCGGCAGCGTCCTGGAGCAACCGGATGGCGAGTCTGGCGCCCGCTTCTGCCACGCGCGATGTCCTGCTCGGGGGGCCTTCCAGGCGCAAGCTACCGGCTGGGGCCGGATGGCACCAGTCGCGCTGGTCACCGAACCGGCCCCATGGGCCTCAGTCGGCGGCCAGAGAGAGGCTGTCGTCGCCCGCCCCATGGGACGGGGCCGAGCTCTCCCCGGCCGCTGGCAGCAGGCCGAGCTGGGCGTCGACGGTGGCCCGGTAGCGGCGCAGATCGTTTTCCAGTTCGCTGATCCGCACCTGCTGGGCCTCCACCTCACCGCTGCTCTGCAGGGTTTCCACCTTCCGCACCACCCCGCTCCAGACGGCGTAGATCCAGGCGGCGGTGGCGCCGATGCCGCCCACCAGCAGAAGCAGGGCGGCCAACGGCAGGGTGGTGCTGACGCCCGGCAGGAAGTGCACCGTGGTGGCCGTGGTGTTCTCCAGGGTGAACATCACCGTGGCCAAGCCGAAGCTGAAGATCAGAAGGAAATTGATCTGCCGCATGGAGAGCCTCGCTGTGCGATGGAGGAGCGTAGGCATCTTCTCCGCAGGACGCTGCCATCAGCCCGGAGCTGCGCAGAGTTTCGTAACCGGCCCCCAACCAGCCCCGCCGTGACGGGACCGGGGCTCAGCCGAGGGCCGGGGCGTGCAGCAGGGCCGGTGGCAGGTTGCCGAAGGCTCCGGCCGCCATCACCGCCGGTATGGGGGCACGGCCCACCTTCACCAGGGCGACGGACTCCCGCTCGACCAGGGCCTCGATGGCGGCCCGGTAGCTGTCGGTGACCAGGCGCGGGTAGAGGCCGATGCCGATGATCGGCACCAGCAGGCAGGAGATGACATAGATCTCCCTGGGTTCGGCGTCGACCAGATGGGTGTGGGAGGCCAGCTCGGGATTCTCCTTGCCGAAGAAGATCTCCCGCAGCATTGAGAGCAGGTAGATCGGGGTGAGGATCACGCCGATCGCTGCCAGAACGGCGATCACGATGCGGAAGCTGAGGCTGTAGGCCTCACTGGTGGCGAAGCCCACGAACACCATCAGCTCCGAGACGAAGCCGCTCATGCCCGGCAGGGCGAGGGAGGCCAGGGAGCAGACGGTCCAAAGGGCGAACATCTTGCGCATCTTCTGGCCCACGCCACCCATCTCGTCGAGCTGGAGCGTGTGGGTGCGGTCGTAGGTGGCGCCCACCAGGAAGAACAGACTGGCGCCGATCAGGCCATGGCTGATCATCTGCAGCATGGCGCCGCTGGTGCCCAGGGCGCTGAAGCTGCCGATGCCGATCAGCACGAAGCCCATGTGGCTGATCGAGCTGTAGGCGATCTTGCGCTTGAGATTGCGCTGGGCGAAGGAGGTGAGGGCGGCGTAGATGATGTTGACCACCCCCAGGATCACCAGCAGGGGGGCGAACTGGGCGTGGGCCTCCGGCAGCAGCTGCACGTTGAACCGCAGCAGCGCATAGCCACCCATCTTCAGCAGGATGCCCGCCAGGAGCATGTGGACCGGGGCGGTGGCCTCGCCGTGGGCATCGGGTAGCCAGGTGTGCAGCGGCACCACCGGCAGCTTGACGCCGAAGGCGATCAGCAGGGCGGCGTAGCAGAGCACCTGGAAGCCGGTGCCGAACTCCTTGGCCGCCAGCACGGTGTACTCGAAGCTGGGGGCGCCGCCGCCGTAGAAGGCCATCGCCAGGCCCGCCAGCAGGATGAACAGGGAGCTGCCGGCGGTGTAGAGGATGAACTTGGTGGCGGCGTACTGGCGCTTCTTGCCGCCCCAGATGGCCAGGAGCAGGTACACCGGCAGCAGTTCAAGCTCCCAGGCCAGGAAGAACAGGAGCATGTCCTGCACGGCGAACACGGCGATCTGACCGCCGTCCATGGCCAGGAGCAGGAAGTAGAAGAGCTTCGGCTTGAAGGTGACCGGCCATGCCGCCAGGCAGGCCAGGGAGGTGATGAAGCTGGTGAGCAGGATCAGCGGCATGGAGAGGCCATCGGCCCCCACCGACCAGGCCAGCCCCAGGTCGGGCAGCCACTCCACCCGCTCCACCAGTTGCAGGCCAGCCTCGGCGGGGTCGTAGCCGCGCAGGTAGGCCGCGACTGTCACCAGGAAGGTGGTGAGGGCGACGCCGAGGGCGTACCAGCGGACCTGCTTGCCATCGCCCTTGTCGGGCACAAAGGGGATCAGCAGAGCGGCGCCGATCGGGAACAGAATCGCGGTGCTCAGCCAGGGAAAGGGCACAGAACGGTGCTGTCCATCTGGCCGGAGTGTAGAAATCCCCGCCTCCACCACACCCACCGCATGGGCGTTGTCACACACAGCGGGGCTCGGGCCGCTGCTCGGCCGGGCTGGGCTGGACTCAGCCGAAGGCGCTGAACAGGAGGACCAGGCCGATGACCCCGCCGAACACGATCAGGGCATAGAACTGGACGCGGCCGGTCTCGAAGTACTTCAGGCCCTCACCGCTGCCCAGGGTGAGCAGGCCGGTGAGGTTGACCACCCCATCCACCACCTTGGAGTCGACGTCGAGCACCTGGCGGGCCAGCCGGCGGCTGCCCTGCACGAAGAGCTTCTCGTTGATGGCATCGAGATACCACTTGTTGGCCAGGAACCGGTTGATCGCCGGGAAGCGACCGGCCACGGCGGTGCCGAGATCGATGCGGTGCAGGGCGTAGGCCAGCACGGCCAGGCCGATGCCGAGGCTGGAGATGGCGACCGAAGCGCCGGCCAGGGGCAGGAATTCCCCCCAGCTGAAATGCTCGGCCACCTCGGCGGCCTCGACGGGATCGACGAGGTGGCCGAAGCGGCTGTTCCAGGGGGTCCCGAGCAGGCCGATCAGCATCGAAGGTACAGCCAGCACCACCAGGGGGGCGGCCATCTGCCAGCCCGATTCGTGGGGATGGCTGGCGTGGCCGTGGTGGGCGTCTTCGGTCGACTCCGGGGGCTGGCCCGCCGCGCTGAGCAGCTGGGCGCGGATGCCGGCGTCCAGGCCGCGGAAGGGGCCCTCGAAGGTGAGGAAATACAGGCGGAACATGTAGAAGGCGGTCATCCCGGCGGTCAGGAAGCCCATGGCCCAGAGCAGCGGGAAGCTGTTGAAGGCCTGGCCCAGGATCTCGTCCTTGCTCCAGAAGCCCGCCAGGGGAGGGATGCCGCTGATCGCGATGCAGCCGATCAGGAAGGTGGCGGAGGTGATGGGCATGTGCTGGCGGAGGCCGCCCATCAGGCGCATGTCCTGGGCCAGCACGGGCTCGTGGCCCACCACCTCCTCCATGGCATGGATCACCGAGCCGGAGCCGAGGAACAGCATCGCCTTGAAGAAGGCATGGGTGACCAGGTGGAACATGCCGGCCAACGGGGCCCCGCACCCCATGGCCAGCATCATGTAACCCAGCTGGGAGACGGTGCTGTAGGCCAGCCCCTTCTTCAGATCCATCTGGGTGAGGGCGATGCTGGCCCCCAGGAACAACGTGATGGTGCCGATCACGGCGATCACCACCTGCACCTCGGGGAAGGGCTCGTAGACCGGCTGCAGCCGGGCCACCAGGAAGACGCCGGCCGCCACCATGGTGGCCGCGTGGATCAGGGCCGAGATGGGGGTGGGGCCCTCCATGGCGTCGGGCAGCCAGACGTGCAGGGGGAACTGGGCCGACTTGGCCATCGGGCCCATGAACACCAGCAGGCAGAGCAGCACGGCCACCCCGGTGGGCAGGCCGCCCCCGGCCACGGCGGCCGAAAGCCGTTCACCGATCTCCTCGAAGCCGAAGCTGCCGGTGGCCCAGAACAGGCCCAGGATCCCCAGCAGCAGGCCGAAGTCGCCCACCCGGTTGACCACGAAGGCCTTCTGGGCCGCGTTGGCGGCGGCGTCGCGGTCGTACCAGAAGCCCACCAGCAGGTAGGAGCACATGCCCACCAGCTCCCAGAACACGTAGATCTCGAGCAGGTTGGGGCTGATCACCAGCCCCAGCATCGAGCTGCTGAACAGGGCCAGATAGGTGAAGAACCGGACGTAGCCCTTGTCGTGGGCCATGTAGCCGTCGGAATAGACCATCACCAGCAGGGCGATGGTGGTGACGAGCGAGAGCATCACGGCCCCGAGGGCGTCGACCCGGAAGCCCATCTGCAGGTGGAACGTGCCGGCGCCGGCCCAGTCGAACAGCACCTCCGTGGCGCCCGCGCCGGCCAGCTGCTCGGCCAGGATCGCGAAGCTGAGCACGGCCGCCGCCCCCACGCTGGTGATCAGCAGCAGGGCCACCGGCTTGCGCAGGCGGTTGACGGTGCGGTTGAAGCTGATCAGCCCCAGGCCAGTGAGGCAGGCCCCCAGCAGGGGGAGCACTGGTATCAGCCAGGCAAGTTCGGAAGCGGAGGGCATCCTGGAGGCTCTGTTGGGGCGAGTGTAGGCAGGCCCACCGGAATGCCCCCGCCTCTGTGGGGGCCTCCCCATCGACCCCGGCCGGCCGGCTGGAGCTTCAGCCCAGCCAGTGGGCCAGGGCGGTGCGGGCGAAGGCCGTGGCGCCGAGGCCGATCCAGCGGTGGGCCCACCAGAACACGCCGATGGCAATGGCGATCCCCAGCTGGGAGGGCCGCAGGAACTCCTCCGCCACCAGCGTCTGGCGGCCATCCAGGACGGCGGCGAAGGGCAGCACCGAGGTGGAGGTCCGCAGCTCCTCGAAGGCGGCGCCGAAGCGGTGGCGCAGGCGCCGGTCCCCGTTCCAGACGGCGAACAGGTGGTGGCCGATCAGCCCCACGCAGGCCACCAGGGTGAAGCTGGTGCCGATCCAGAGCAGGTGGGTGGCGCACCAGAGCACCTGGCCCACGGCCTGGGGATGGCGGCTCACCCGGATGATCCCGGTGGCGTAGAGCCGCACCTGGGGCTTCAGCACGGCCGGGATCTCGAGCAGGTTGTAGGTGGCGGGATACAGAAACAGAAAGCTGATGGCCGTGCCGGTCCAGACCAGCGGCACCACCCAGGGTTGGTCCTGCAGGTTCCAGAGCCGCAGGCCGTCGTAGCGATGGGCCAGGAAGTAGCCCACCACGACCACCGCCGAAGGGATGCTGAGGCCGGCGAACAGCAGCCGCCAGAGCCGGGGCCCGATCCGCGCCTCCCCCCAGACCCGCAGGGAGGCCCCGCCGCTGTGGATCAGGGCGAAGATCACCAGCAGAGCCAGCATCACCACGCTGCTGTGCTGGGGGCCCGCCGTCAGCAGGGAAAGCGAGGGCATGGGGGGGCGGGGGGCCGGAGCGGATGTGACAGGTCGATTCTTGCCACCGGGCGAGCCCCCTAGAGTTCCGCACGGCCTGCCGGCTCCGGCGAACGGTCCCCCCGCGGCCCCCCGACCCATGGCAGATCTGCCTTTCACCCTCGACCAGCTGCGCATCCTGCGGGCCATCGCCAGTGAGGGCAGCTTCAAGAAGGCGGCCGACAGCCTCTACGTCACCCAGCCGGCGGTGAGCCTGCAGATCCAGAACCTGGAGAAGCAGCTCGACGTCTCGTTGTTCGACCGCGGTGGCCGCAAGGCCCAGCTCACCGAAGCCGGCCACCTGCTGCTCAGCTACTGCGACCGGATCCTGAGCCAGTGCCAGGAGGCCTGCCGGGCCCTCGATGACCTCCACAACCTCCGCGGTGGCTCCCTGGTGGTGGGGGCGAGCCAGACGACGGGCACCTACCTGATGCCCCGCATGATCGGCCTGTTCCGCCAGAAATATCCCGACGTGGCGGTGCAGCTGCAGGTGCACAGCACCCGCCGCACCGGCTGGAGCGTGGCCAACGGGCAGATCGACCTGGCGATCATCGGCGGTGAACTGCCGGCGGATCTCAACGACCTGTTGCAGGTCGTGCCCTATGCCAACGACGAACTGGCCCTGGTGCTGCCCCCCAAGCACCCCCTCGCCCGCCTGCCCGAGCTCACCAAGGACGATCTCTACCGCCTGGGATTCGTCTGCCTCGACGCCCAGTCGACCACCCGCAAGATGGTGGACCAGCTGCTGAGCCGCTCCAAGCTCGACGTGCAGCGGCTCAAGATCGAGATGGAGCTCAATTCCTTCGAGGCCATCAAGAACGCTGTCCAGGCGGGCCTGGGGGCGGCCTTCCTGCCGGTGGTGTCGATCGAGCGGGAGCTGGCGGCCGGCACCCTGTATCGCCCCCAGGTGGCCGACCTGATGGTGCGGCGCCAGCTGAAGCTGATCACCCATCCCGCCCGCTACTGCTCAAGGGCGGCCGACGCCTTCCGCCGCGAGGTGCTGCCGGTGTTCGCCAGCCCGGACAGCCCCCTGCGTCAGGTGCAGGCCTCGCCGGGGCTGGCCGAGCGCAACGGGCTCAGAACTGATCGGCCTCCGGTGTGATGCCGACGGCGTCATCGGCGGCGCCGGCGACCCCCCGGGTCTGGAACTTGTTGCCGGAGATATCCGTCTGGTAGACGCAGCGCACAACGGGTTTGTCGCGCACCGAGCCGATGTAGGCGAAGGTGTTCATGCGCTGCTTGCACTGGCGCATCTGCTCGGCGGTCACCGCCCCTTCCTTCTGCAGCACTGACCAGTTCTCCCGACGGATGACGCAGCCGGGCTGGAGGGTGGGCTGGGTCACAAAGCTGCTGCTCGGGTTCATCGTGGTGTACAGCTCGATGTCCATGACAAAGGCGCTGGCCCCCCACTGCTTGCAGAACTCGGGGTCGGGCACCGCCATGTCGAGCTGCTGGGCGCTGGCGATGTTGCCCTGGTTCCCCTGGGTGGTGCTGGTGACGGCGCTGCCGATGCCGATGCCCACCACCAGCACCCCCGCCAGCACCGCCACGGTGGCCACGTTGAGCTGAATGTTGGGGCCGCCGCCGCCCGGCGGGCCACCGCCGTTGCCGGAGGGGGGGCGCCCGCCACCACCACCGCCGTTCATCTCGCGACGCCCCTTGGCCCCGGTGCGGGGGTCGTCCCGGCGCCCGTAGCCCGTGGAAAACCGGTCGGGGCGCTCGTCGTAGCGATCGGCCCGAGGGTCGTAGCGGTCGGGTCGGGAGGCGTAGCCGCCCGGCTCGGGCCGGCCAGAGCTGCTGCGGGAGCGGGTCACAGGGTTTCCGGGCTGCGGGGCAGGCCCATCGAGTAATTGAGCACCCGGGCCTCGGGGTTGTAACGCAGCTCACCGGCCTGGAGCATCTGCCGGACGAGTCCCTCCAGTTCGGAGCCGATGCGGCGCAGGCTGTAGTCGCTCAGTTCCTGGCCGGCCTGGGCCGCCACCAGCGCCCTGAACTGGCCCCGCACCTTCTCCAGGGCCGCCTCGTCCCAGAGGAACTCGTTGTCGGGATCGATGTCGAGGGTCAGTTGATCCGGGTCGGGGATCAGATCGTCGTTCTCAACTCGCGCCGTGAACAGACGGATGTGGCGGGTGGTGGACTTGAGCAGCGTCTCGACCATGGGCTGGGTCTCGGGGGCGGGAATACGGAGGAGGGGGCGGCACCCGTTGAGTGCTCCTGTGACTTTAGGTAGGCCGGAGCCCGAATCCGTCGCGCCGGGCCCCGGCCGCCGGTCGCCCCTGCCCTGGAGGGCCCGATAAGGTTGCTGCTGATCTCGGGTGCCACATGCGGGTTGTCATCGCCGGGGCCGGGCTGGCCGGCCTGTCCTGCGCCAAATACCTCTGTGACGCCGGCCATACCCCGATCGTGCTTGAGGCCAGAGATGTGCTGGGCGGCAAAGTGGCGGCCTGGCAGGACGCCGATGGTGACTGGTATGAAACCGGCCTGCACATCTTCTTCGGCGCCTATCGAAATATGCGCCAACTCTTCGCCGAGCTGGACATCGAGGATCGCCTGCAGTGGAAATCCCACTCCATGATCTTCAACCAGAAGGAGGTGCCGGGCAGCTACAGCCGTTTTGATTTTCCCGACCTGCCGGCCCCCATCAACGGCGTGGCGGCGATCCTGGGCAACAACGACATGCTGACCTGGCCGGAGAAGATCGCCTTCGGTCTTGGCCTGGTTCCGGCGATGCTGCGCGGCCAGTCCTATGTGGAGGAATGCGACAAGTACAGCTGGAGTGAATGGCTGCGGATTCACAATATCCCCGAGCGCGTCAATGATGAAGTTTTTCTCGCCATGAGCAAGGCGCTCAACTTCATCAACCCCGAGGAGATCTCCAGCACGGTGGTGCTCACCGCCCTCAACCGCTTCCTGCAGGAAACCGACGGCTCCCGCATGGCCTTCCTGGATGGCAACCCACCGGAGCGGCTCTGCCAGCCGATGGTCGACTCCATCGAGGCCCGTGGGGGCGAGGTGCATCTGAACTCGCCCCTCAGGGAGATCCTCATCGACCAGGACGGGGCCGTCACCGGCTTCCGCATCGGCGGCATCAAGGGCCGCGCCGAACGGGAGATCCAGGCCGATGCCTATGTGAGTGCCATGCCGGTCGACCCGCTCAAGCTGCTGCTGCCAGAGCCCTGGAAGCAGCTGCCCTACTTCAGCAAGCTCGAGGGCCTGCGGGGGGTGCCGGTGATCAACATCCACCTCTGGTTCGACCGCAAGCTCACCGACATCGACCACCTGCTGTTCAGCCGCTCCGATCTGCTCAGCGTCTACGCCGACATGAGCAACACCTGCCGGGAGTACGAGGATCCCGATCGCTCCATGCTTGAGCTGGTGTTCGCTCCTGCCGCTGACTGGATCGGTCGCCCGGATGAAGAGATCGTGGCGGCCACGCTGGAGGAGCTCAAGCGCCTGTTCCCTGTCCATTTCACCGGTGCCACACCGGCCCAGCTGCGTAAGTCGGTGGTCGTCAAGACGCCGCTGTCCGTCTACAAGACCGTGCCCGGCTGCCAGCAGCTGCGCCCCTGCCAGGATTCCCCCATCCCCAACTTCTTCCTGGCCGGCTGCTTCACCATGCAGCGCTACCTGGCCTCCATGGAGGGGGCGGTGCTGAGTGGCAAGCTCTGCGCTGCCGCCGTGGACGCCCACCTCTCCGGCCGGGGCCAGGGCCCCGCCCCTGCCCAGAGCCTGGCGACGGTGTGAGTGTGCTGGCCCCGCTGCCCCCCTGCCTCTCCTCCGATCTCCAGGACGCCTACGAGTCCTGTCGGCAGGAAACGGCGCGCTGGGCCAAGACCTTCTATCTCGGCACGATGCTGCTGCCCCCGGCCAAGCGCCGGGCCATCTGGGCGATCTACGTCTGGTGTCGCCGCACCGACGAACTGATGGACAGCGCCCAGGCCCAGACGCTCTCCGCCGAGGTGCTGCTGGAGCGTCTCGATGCCTGGGAGGAGCGCACCCGTGCCCTGTTCGCCGGCCATGCCGTCGATGCCCTCGACAGGGTGATGGTGGACACGATGGAGCGCTTCCCCCAGCCCCTGCAGGCCTACCTCGACATGATCGAGGGCCAGCGGATGGACGTGCTGCGCGATCGCTATGCCAGCTTCTCCGACCTCCAGCTCTATTGCTATCGGGTGGCCGGCACCGTGGGACTGATGACCCAGGAGGTGATGGGGGTCGATGCCGCGTACACCTCCGCCCCCTGGAGCGAACGCCCCGACACCTCGGAAGCTGCCGTGGCCCTGGGTATCGCCAACCAGCTGACCAACATCCTGCGCGATGTGGGTGAGGATCGCGGCCGCGGTCGCATTTATCTTCCCCAGGAGGATCTTGACCGTTTCGGTTACTCCGAAGACGATCTCATGGCTGGCCGTCTCAACGAGAACTGGCAGGCGCTGATGCGCTTTCAGCTGGAGCGGGCCAGGGATTGGTTCAACCGTTCCGAAGCCGGGGTGCGCTGGCTGGCACCGGATGCCCGCTGGCCTGTTTGGGCGTCACTGCGGCTGTATCGGGGGATCCTTGATGTCATCGAGAGATTGGATTATGACGTCTTCAACCACCGTGCCTTCGTGCCCAGGGTCGGCAAATTGCTGGATCTTCCCTTTTCCTACGTGATCGCCCAGACGCGATGAAGCGGCGTTCCATCTGCCGGGCCCACGGGCCTTCGACGCTGCTGTCCCTGTCTGTCCGACTCACCCCTATCGCCCTGGCCGCCTGCATCGGAGGCCTGCCGTTTCCATCACCGGCCCGGGCCCAGTCCCTGCCGGCCTCGGTCAGCCCACCCGAGGTGAAGGACGTGGAGGGGCTGGGGGCGGGATGGCCCGGCCCGATGCCCAGCGGCGACCGCCTGCCCGCCCTGCCCCCCGAACTCCTGGGGGCCCTGACGATGGAGCAGGCGGCGGAGTGGGCCGTGGATCGCAATCCCGTGGTGCGCTCCGCCTATCAGTCGCTGGTGGCCACCCAGAACAGCCTCGGCGCCGCCTACGCCA